>SMLU01000001.1:1243461-1554326 GCA_007859745.1 Phycisphaerae bacterium RAS1
ACTCCAGCAGCAGGAGCGATGAATCTTTGCGCTGCGAAAACAGCGGAACCGCCAGCATCTCTCCGCGAACCATGTCCGGCTCATCCGACGGCGGATCGTCGAGCCCCAGTCCAGGCGGCAGGTCCAGCGCCGCCACGACTTCGAGCTTTGCGATCGGCGAGTACGCCGGCGGCTCGTCCGCCATGCTCACGGCGCCGACGCGCCAGTAATAGATCCCGGGGTCTAGCGTGACAGACTCCGGCGGACGCTGCGATTTCCGGTCGAGCATGCGCTCGCCGGACAGGTCTGCCTGCATGCCGAGTTCGATCTTGTATTCGGACGCGCCGGGGACGACGTACCAACTCAAGAGAACCTCACCCGCCGGAACAACCGCGCCATCGGGAGGACGCAGCACCTCAACCGATTGAAGCGGGTTCGGCTCGCCCGGCGTCGCGAGCGGGGGCGGCACGGTGAACCACTCGCCGGGGGCATCCGACCCCGCGCCCTGCGGCCGCCGAGCGAGCGCAGCCCCATCCGGGATGCCCCCGAGCGCGCCACCATTGCCCAGCCGCACCGCCCGATCGCGCTCGACGCCCCACGCGACCCGGTCGAGTACCGCGCCGCTCCCGTCGAGCAGCAGCAACTCGTCGCTTTGCTGGTCGAGAAAGTCGCTCAGGGCGGCAAACAGGATGCGCGGCTTGGAAGCGCCCGCGGCGTCCGGAACAACCGCAACGACCTCGCCGGCCTCCGGCTGCGCCGTGCTGCGCGGCAGCTTGAAGCTGGCGCCGGCTCCGTTCTTGAGCGACAATTCGCGCAGCGGGGGGCCGCCGCTCCCGACTTTCAATTCGACAAACGGGGCGCCGCCCGGCGCGGCGCGAAATACGACTTCATTCAGGAGCGTCACACTGCCGGGAACCGGCGGCGGCGCGGGTTTGTCAGCGCCGGCGCCCGGTCCGTCAGGCCGGCCGCCATTGTCGTTTGAGTTTGTGTTCGCGTTAGCGTTGGAAGCGTTGGAGCCATCGTCCGCCGCGCCCTGCGGCATTTCGCCGGCCATCGGACAACCGAGGAGCAAACCCAGTAGTCCCGCAGTCAGAAGCCGCCGTCCGATGTGCATGGTCGCTCCTACCCGCCGCCCGAAACCGTTGCCTTTGATTGTACCTTTCTGGGTCGGCCTTCAGGAAGACACATTACAGCTCGACGACGGGAAAAAGAGCGCGAGCAGTCGCGGCGCGCCGCGGCGACGCGCCTAACCCAGCTCAAACTCCTCATGCAACCCCCTCACCGCCTCCGCCCCATCCTCCCCGCGAACCACGAAGCTTACCGAAATCTCCGACGAGCCCTGCGCAATCGCCATCACGTTCACGCTCCGCCGCGCCACCGCGCCGAACAGCCGCGCCGCCACCCCCGGCGTGCCGCGCATGCCCGACCCGACCAGCGCCACGACTGCGACATTCTCCAGCACGTCGATATGCCGGGCGTCGCCGGTTCGCAGAAGCTGCTTCTGCAGCGCCCCGCGCGCCCGCTCGAGCTGCGAACCCGCGACGACAAACGAAATTCCCGCCTCCGAAACGCTCTGCGAAATCATCAGGATGTTTACGTTCTCATCCGCCAGCGCCCGAAATATCCGCGCCGCCGTCCCCGGCCGGCCGATCATCGCCGCCCCCGCCACCGTCACCAGCGCCGCCTTGGACACGCTCAGCACCGCCCGCGCCACGTGCCCCGCCTCGCCGCTCTCCGAAATCAGCGTCCCCGCCCCGCTCGGGTTGAACGTGTTCCGCATCCGCACCGGAATGCGATGTTCCGCCGCCGGCTCCAGCGCCCGCGGATGCATCGACTTGGCTCCGAACTGCCCCATCTCGATCGCCTCGCCGAAGCTGATGGCCGAAAGGAGCCGCGCCTGCGGAACCACCTTCGGATTGGCCGACATGATCCCGTCCACATCGCTCCAGATCCAAATCTCATCCGCCTTCAGCGCCGCCCCGAGAATCGTCGCCGTGTAGTCCGACCCGCCGCGGCCCAGCGTCGTCGTCACGCCGTGCTGCGTCGCCGCGATGAACCCCGTCACGACCACGCAGCGGCCGGGCGTCAGCAGCGGATCAAGCGTCTCCTTCACCTGATAGAGCGTCAGGTCCATCAACGGCTCGGCCTCGCCGAAGTTCTCATCGGTGACGATGCCGGCCTCCTGCCCGGTCAGCGCCCGCGCCCCGGCCGCCGCCGCCATCAGCTCCGCCGAAAGCCGCTCGCCGAACGAAAGGACATGATCGCGCGAGCGCGGCGTCAGCTCGCCCACCGCGGCAATGCCCGACGCCAGCGTCTCAAGCCGATCGAGCAGCGGGCTGACACGGTCCGCCGCCGACAGCGCCCGGGCGGCGTGCTCGTGCTTCTCGCGCAGCTTGCCCAGCAGCATGTGCTGCGCCGCCCGGTTTCCGGCGGCGGCCGCCGCGGCGAGCTCGATCAGCATGTCAGTGACGCCGGCCATGGCGGACACGACCGCGACGACGCGATGCTCGCGAGCCTGCTCGCGGACCAGCGCCGCGCAGCCGCGGATGCGCTCCGCATCGCCCATCGACGTGCCGCCGAATTTCATCACGATCGTCATGGTCCGTTTCTCACTGCTCGGGTGGCGCCGGTTTTTCTGTGGCACCGGTTTTCAACCGGTAGTGTTTTCGCGGGTTTTCAACCCGCGAGTCTATGAATTATTGAAGCACGAATCAGACCGCACGGGTCGAGGACCCGTGAACACAGACACCGGTTGAAAACCGGTGCCACAGAAAACCGGCGCCACAGATACCGGCGTCACTCGCGATTCGCCCATTACGATTCTTCCCGCCCGCCCATCTCGTGCCAGATATCGATCAGATCACGCACGATCGCCGTCGCCGTCTCCGTCCCGCCCGCGCCGCGGCCGATGAGCGTCACATCGCCGCCGTTCTTCAGCGACACGCAAACCGCGTTCAGATTCGCCGGAACATCCAGCGACCCGCCCGCGCGTACTTCCTGCGGCGACACGGACAGGACCTGGGGGACCGGTCTCCGACCGGTCTCTTCGCCCAGCGACACCACTCTGGAAGACCGGCCAGAGGCCGGTCCCCCAGACGCCGCTCCGGCACCCCCATTCTGCGACTCGCCGAGCGCCGTCGCGTCGCCAATTTCGCCGACCAGCTTGACCACGTTGCCCCGTGCCGTCGCCTCGCGAATCCGCTCCAGCGGCAATCCGCGAATCCCGCTGATCGCCACATCCGCCAGCCGCGCCGGCACGCCCAGCACCGCATTCGCCAGAATCACAATCTTCGTCGCCGTGTCGATGCCGTCAATGTCCGTGCTCGGATCCGTTTCGGCGTATCCGAGCCGCTGCGCCTCGCCGAGCGCCTTCTCAAACGCCCATCCCTCCGTCGTCATCTTCCACAGAATGTAATTGGTCGTCCCGTTCAGAATCGCCCGCAGCCGCACGATCGTGTCCCCGCGCGCCGCCTCGCGCGCCAGCGCAATCACCGGCGTCCCCGCCCCGACCGTCCCGCTATAGCGCAAAATCCGCCGGTTGTAGCGCGCCAGCTCCAAAAGCGCCGGCATCGCCACCGCCAGCGGCGCCTTGTTCACGCTGATCGCGTGCTTGCCACTGCGAAACGCCGCCTTCAGAACCGCAATGTCGCCGGCCGGGTCGTTCAACCGAGTCGGCGTCGCCACCACGACCACGTCGGCATCGCTCTCGCCCACGAACTCCGCGGCGCGAGCGCCGCGCAATCCATGCCCATCCACCGCCGCGATCGTCCCCAGCTCGCGCTTTGCGTTCAACAGCGCCTCAGCCGTCAGCCCGGATTCAGACAGCGCCGCCCCGCGCGAGTCGATCACTCCCACCACCCGCGGCGTCAGCCCATGCGCGCGGTACAGTTCCGCCGCACGCTCCTCCAGCAGCCGCACCAGCGCCTGCCCGACGACCCCGAAACCGGTGAGAAGAACCCGCATCGCAGCATTCTATCGGCGTTTTCAGGCAGCATCGCTGTCCCGCCGCCGGCGCCGCCGCTGTAGCGTCGGACCTCCGTGTCCGACGACGCTTCGTCGAGCGCTTGCTCCGCCTGGTCGCGCCTGCCCGGAGCTGCGGCCGGGTGCCACTGGCGGCTCGCCCGCCAGTGCACGGCCTGTAGGGTGGGCCGTGCCCACCATTCACCAACGGCGCGGGTGATAGGCAAACGACGCTGCGTCGGCATGACGCTTCCGAACCGGGCTGTCCTCTGCCCGGTTCCGCCCGTGTCCAACCGGAGTTGGCATACTGCGGCTCTGATCGGTCGGTCGCGGGACTCACAGGTCCGCCGATTTCTCCGTTCACCGGACAAACGGTGCGGATCCCCAACCTTTAGACTATTCAAACGAGTAGCGGATGGGGTTTTGTGATTTTCCACCAAGCAAACGCCGAACGGATTTGCCTTTGTAGCGCGATCGCAAGTCCGTGGCGGGTCGTCCCTCGAATTCCCATCGCTTAGCTGCATCCCAGCCGTCCGTGCTGCGCGTGACATATGTCAGAGTGCCGGCTGGGAGCCAGCGTTCGATGTAGTAGACCTCGCGGACGACGCCTTGGAAGAGCGCAAGAGCAATCCGCGCGCGTTCCCGCTTGTTTCCGATTACCCACGCTGCGCGCGTTGCCTCGTACAACTCCAATTCTGACATGTCGGACCGGTACATGCGATTCAGCGTGATCAGCACGGCGGGATGGGCGAACTCCACTTCCGGTGCGTTGAATAACTGGATGTCCGCGAGGCTCGTACGACCAAAACCGCGGCTACCTTCACCCCGAACCCGGTTGGTCAGGCGCTCCAATCCGAACAGGTCGATCGCGGCGGCTTCCACCAGCGCGGCTTCGTCGTCCGACAACGCGAAGCGGAGAATCTCGATCCGTGGTTGACCCCCTGAGTCGCGAATCTCGCGAATGCGGCGCACTTTCTCAGATTCCGATTGTTCATCGAGATGCGAAAAACACCGATTCCCTTGACCCTTCCCGATGTAGAACACGCTTCCGTCGCGCGGATCGATGTACAGGTAGACGTAACTTTCCAGAAGAGCCTGAACCTCGGGCGTAAAGGCGGGTTCAGCGTCCATGTCGCGCAGCTTACCGACGGCCTGGTTCAAGCTCCATGCACCGCGATTCGCACGAAACGAATTCGCCACGGCCGCCCAGCATCTCCGCGCCCCCATGAGAACTTACACACCTTCCCCACCGTCGGACACAGAGGTCCGACGCTGCAGCTCCCGAAGACGCGCCGTGAATGCCGCACCGTCGCCGGCGCGCGGGGAGACAGATGTCAGCGACTCGCACGCCGAATCTGATCGTAATCCACCGCCCGCTTCTCGTTGAACGCCGCAATCCCCTCCTTCGTCTCGTGCGTCAGGTTGTTGATCGCCAGCCAGTCGCGGGCGTGGCCGATCGTCAGGTGCCAGCTCAAGTCGCGCCAGAAATTAAGCTGCTGCTTCGTGTAGCGGATGCAGCCGGGCAGCTTGTTGATGAGCGTCGTGCACATCCGGTCCACCTCGGCGTCAAGCTGCGAGCGCGGAACCACGCGGTTCACAAGGCCCCACTCCAGCGCCTTCGCCGCCGGGATTTCCTCGCAGAGCATCAGGATTTCACGCGCCCGCCGATCGCCGACGATCAACGGCAGCCACTGCGTCGCCCCGCCGGCCGGGACCGAACCGCGCGCGGTGCCGACCTGCCGGATGTAAACGTCATCAGCCGCGACGGCCAGGTCGCAGGACATGTTGAATTCGTTTCCGCCGCCGACGGTCATGCCGTTCAGCCGGGCGACGGTCGGTTTTCCGATGTTGCGCAGCCGCTCGTGAGCCTCGATGAACGCGCCCATCCATTTCCAGTAGGTCTGCGGGTGATCGACGCAGTGCTCCTGCTGCTCCTTCAGGTCGGCTCCCGTGCAGAAGGCCTTGTCGCCGGCGCCGGTCAGCACGAGCACGGCGACCGTGTCATCGTGCGAGGTATCCAGAAAAGCCGCGGACATCTCGCTCAGCGTCTGGAAATCGAAGGCATTGTGAACCTCGGGGCGGTTGATCGTGACCGTGGCCCGGCCCTTCTGACGCTGGTGTTTCTCGTACACGATCTTCTGAAAACGAAACGAGGCGGGGTCGCGGCCCGCGATGTAGTCGCTGCTCATGCGGAAGCTCCTCGGTTGAAGTCAGAACGCGAAGCGCAAGCGAGCGCTCTAGCCGCCGGCGCTCGTTTGCGCTTCGCGTTCTGACCGCGGCGAACGTTGCCGGCAGAAGCCGGTCGTTATTCGCGGGCGTCGCCTTCCGGCGTCAGGCCGACAAAATCCGCGATGAAAAGCTGCGCCGCGCTCAGCCCGCCGCGCTTCGAGGTCCACATGACCTGCTTTCCGTCGGGCGAGAAGACCGGCAGACCGTCAAACTCGGCGTCGGTCGTGACGCGAAGCGTCTTCGAGCCGTCGTCGCGGATCAGGTACAGGTCGTAGTTCGGCCGGCCGCGGTGATCAGCCCGCGTGAAGATCAGCCACTTGCCCGACGGATGCCAGAACGGGCACCAGTGCAGCACCCCGTCTTCGGTGGTGAGCTGCTTTTCAGCGCCGCCGAGAGCGGAGTTGACGAAGATGTGCATGTTGCCGTCGCCCTTGCGGTCCGAGCGGTAGACGATGCGTTTGCCGTCCGGGCTGAAAAAGGGGCCGCCGTCATAGCCCTTCACATTCGTTATTCGCCGCGCGTGCGAGCCGTCAGCGTCGCTGATGTAAATCTCCTGGTCGCCGTCGCGCATCGACGTAAAGACGATCTGCTGGCCGTCGGGCGAGTAACTGCCTTCGGCGTCGTAGCCGTCGCTGGTGGTGAGGCGTTTCATCCTTCCGTCTGCGAACGTGTGTTCGTAGATGTCCATCCCCGGCTGAAAGGGCCAGGCGTAGCGGCTCTTGCCGGTCTCCTTCAGCGCCTTCTTGACGTCTTCCGGCATCTCCGGCGGGCGCGGGTCGTGGTGGTTGGCGGCGAAGATCATCTTCGTGCCGTCGGGATGGAAGAAGGCGCACGTCGTGGCGGCCTGGCCGGTGCTGACTTGCTTCAGCCCGCTGCCGTCGACGCCCATCACGTAGATCTGGTAGTCTTCCTTGCCGGGCGGATAAGCCTGGAAACAAACGCGCTTTCCGTCGCGCGAGAAATAGCCCTCTCCGGCGCGGGCCAGGCCCATATCCTCACGCGTCAACTGACGGATATTCTTCAACCAGCGCGATTCATCGACGGCGTTCGACGCCGGCGGCTGAGCGAGAGCGGCGCCGACCGCGCAGGTGACGATCGCGAGCGCAACGGAGCGTCGTTCCAAGTTGAGCATGGTTTTATCCTTCTCCAGCAGATGACGGCATGGTATCCAAGGGGGGAGCCGGTTGTCAGGGGGCCGGCCGCTTGCGCGTGGCCCGCTCGAATGCCGCGAGCGTCTCATCGCTGACATGATGCTCGATCCCCTCGGCGTCGGCCTGCGCCACCTTCTCGCTGACGCCGATCGAGAGCAGAAACGCCAGCACCACCTCGTGCCGGTGACGGACGCGGGCCGCCATCTCCCGGCCGGCGTCGGTGAGGAAGATCGCCCGGTACGGTCGCGTGGTGACCAGCCCGTCGCGCATCAGCCGCTCGACCGTCTTGCTGACCGTGACGTGCGAGACGCCCAGCCGCTCGGCGATGTCCACCACGCGCGCCTCGCCGCCTGCGTCGATCAGGTCGGCGACGACCTCGACGTAGTCCTCGCCCAGCTCCTTGCGGCGGGCCTCGCGCGTGCGGCGGTGGTCAGCGGCCTGCTGGCGCGGGTTACGGGCGGCGAGGGGTTGCGGGCGGCGCGCGTTCATCGCATGTCACGATAGCCGGGCCGCGGCCAACTTTCAACTCGAATCACACATATTATCAATTATTTAATGTTGTAGTATTCGATACACCGGCTTGACAGCGACGGCGTCATGTTGTAGCATTAGTTACATGATGTAGAAGCGTCTGGCGGCGCCTCGGGATCCGGGCCCGAATGCCGTGCAGCCACACGGACCGGCCGGCCGCGGCCCGCACCACAGGATCAACCGCATGGCTGGATCGGGCCGCAGCAGCACCACACGAAAACCCGCGCGGAAGCACTGGCTCGCGGCGGCCATCGCCTCGCTCGGCCAGCAGGCGACCCTGGCGGAGTCACCCGAATCGCAGCGCTCGCGCCACTCCGCCAGCGCGCCGGCGACGCTTCCGTCGCCCTCCACGGCGTCCGACATGGCCCCGACCGTCTGGGACGTTTGGCGCACGCCGCTGACCGAAGCCCTGGTCAGCGACCGGCCCGATTTCACCGAGAGCGCCGAGGCCATCCCGCGCGGACACCTGCAACTTGAGTCCGGCTACACGTTCACCTACGACCGCGAGGACGGCCAGCGGCGGCGCGATCACACCGCCCCCGACTTGCTGCTGCGCGCCGGCCTCTTCGACCGCTTCGAGCTGCGCCTCGGCTGGCCGGGCTATTCGTGGACCAGTGATCTGTACGTGACCGAGACGCGCGTTGGCCGGCGCGTCAGCCGCGAGGAGTGGTCGCAGGGGGCCAATGACCAATCCGTCGGCTTCAAGTACCAGGTCTGCGATCAGGAAAACCTGCGGCCGCAATTGGCCGTGATCGGCGAGCTCGCCGCCCCTTCCGGCTCGCGCGGCGTCTCGGCCGGCGATGTGGAGCCGACGGTGAAGCTGCTCTGGTCCTATGACCTCGCCGAGCGGGTCGCACTGGCCGGCAACGTGAGCCTCTCCGTCCCGCAGGAGGACGGCAACCGGTTCGTTCAGGTCGGCAACTCGCTCAGCCTGGCGGTGTCCTGGAGCGACACGATCGGAACCTACTGCGAGTACTTCGGCTTCTATCCCAACTCGCGCTATTCCGACTGCGCACACACGCTCAACGGCGGCATTACATACTTGCTCACGGATAACCTGCAGCTCGACTGGCGGGCCGGGTTCGGACTTAACGAGGAAGCCGACGATTTCTTCGCCGGCGTCGGATTCGTATGGAGATGGTGACATGAATCAACTTCTCGGCAGAGTCGGCGCGGCCCTCGCGCTCGCCGGCGTCAGCCTGTCGGCCGCGGCGGCGGGCGGCTGCGCGTTTCAGGAAGCGCTGGCGGACGGCCTCTACGGCGGCGTGTCCGACACGATCGCCGGCGCGATCTCAACCGTCGCACTGCGCGTTTTCAACGTGGGACAGGAGTAGTTCGATGCATGTTTCTCTGTGGCGCTGGATCGTCGCCGCCGTGCCGGTCGCCTCGTTGATATCCGCGGCGATCGCCGGCGGACCGGCGAAGTATCCTTACAAGGTCGTCACGACCGTGGGCATGGTGACGGACATCGTCCGCCAGGTCGCCGGCGACAAGGCTGACGTGAGCGGCATCATCGGCGAAGGCGTCGATCCGCACCTCTACAAGGCCACGCGCAACGACATCGCCGCCCTGCAATCCGCGGATGTGATCTTCTACAGCGGCCTCATGCTCGAAGGAAAAATGGCCGACGCGCTGGTGCGCGTCGCGCGCAACGGCAAGCCGGTCTTCGCCGTCACCGAGCGGATCGATGAGAAATACCTGCTCGAACCGCCCGAATTCGCGGGCCACGCCGACCCGCACGTCTGGATGGACGTATCGGCCTGGAGCAAGGCGGTCGAGGCGGTCGCGGCGGCTCTGACCGAGTACGACGGCGCCAATGCATCGCTCTACGCCGGCAACGCCCGGCGTTACGCAGCCGAGCTGGACAAGCTGCACGAGTACATCCGCAAAGTGATGGCGACTGTGCCGGAAAGGCAGCGCGTGCTCATCACGGCGCATGACGCCTTCAACTACTTCGGCCGGGCGTACGGATCGCGCGTCAAGGGAATTCAGGGCATCTCGACCGAGTCGGAAGCCGGCCTCGACGACATCAACAAGTTGGTCACGTTCATCGTGGACAACGATGTGAAGGCGGTCTTCGTCGAAACCAGCGTCGCGGAGAAGAACGTCAGGGCGCTGATCGAAGGCGCCAAGGCGCGCGGCCGAGACGTCGCGCTCGGCGGCACGCTCTTTTCGGATGCCATGGGCCCGGCGGGAGCCTACGAGGGCACCTATATCGGCATGCTCGACCACAACGCCACCACCATCGCGCGCGCCCTGGGCGGCGAGGCGCCCGCGCGCGGATTGAACGGGAAATTGCGGGAATAAGGAAGAGGATTAGAAATGCCAATGCACACCATGCAAAGATCTCAACATGGCAACTAGCCATCAACGGACTGAGCCGACGCCGACCGGACGTGATCTTCGCGGACCCTCAGGTAGCGCGTCGGAGGATCCGCCCGCGCTTGCGGCGCTGCGCCGGGCGGATCGCGCGCGAAGCATGCCGGCGACCGGCGCCGAGCACGCGCTGGGCGCCCCGCTCTCCATCCACGACATGACCGTCGCCTACCATCGCAAACCGGTGCTGTGGGACGTCGACTACGACGCGCCCCCGGCGCAGCTCGTCGGCATCGTCGGCCCCAACGGCGCCGGGAAGAGCACGCTGCTCAAGGCCGTTCTCGATCTCGTCCCGAAAGCCTCCGGCCGCGTCATGGTGTTCGGAAAACCCTACACGCAGCAGCGCCGGCTGGTGGCGTACGTTCCGCAACGCGAAAGCGTCGACTGGGATTTCCCGGTCAGCGCGCTGGACGTCGTCGTCATGGGCCGCTACGGCCGCATCGGCTGGCTGCGCCCCGTCACGCGCCGTCACCGCGAAGCCGGCCTGCATGCCCTCGAGCGCGTCGGCATGGCCGACTTCGCAAGGCGACAGATCAGCCAGCTTTCCGGCGGACAGCAGCAGCGCGTCTTCCTGGCGCGGGCCCTGGCCCAGGAGGCCAGCGTCTACCTGATGGACGAGCCCTTTGCCAGCGTCGACGCCGCCACGGAAAAAGCCATCGTGCAGGTCCTGCATGACCTGCGCGGCGGCGGGCGCACCGTGCTCGTCGTTCATCATGACCTGCAAACCGTGCCGGAGTATTTCGACTACGTGCTGCTGCTCAACACGCGCATCGTCGCGCACGGCCCCACGGCGCAGACGTTCACGCAGGAGAATCTGCGCAAGACGTACGGCGCCCGACTGACGCTGCTGGAAGAGGCGGCCCACGCGATGGCGCGCGGCGTACGCGAGCGCCCCGCGCCGGCCGACTGAGCGACGGAGACCGAGATCATGGGCATGGACGCGAAAAACGGAAAACGAGACAAAGGCCGCGCCGGGCCGCGCGACCCCGCGCGCCCTCTGCCCCTTTGTTCCTCTATCCCCGCTGCGTCTTCTCCGTGTCTCCGTGACTCCGTGACTGCGTGGTAGAATTCTTGAGGCGCAGCGGAGCGGCCCCGTGAATCCGTCCATCACCGACAACACAATCCGCTGGCCGTCAGCCGCCGAATGGCTGAACGTGCTCACCCTGGCCGACTACAACACGCGCGTCGTCGTCATCGGCGTGACGCTGCTCGGCATGGCCTGCGGACTGGTCGGTTCGTTCATGCTGCTCCGCAAGCGCGCCCTTCTGGGCGACGCCCTCAGTCACGCCACTCTGCCGGGGATTGCCGCGGCGTTTCTCATCGCCAGCGCGCTCGGACTGAGCGGCAAGTCGCTGGCCGTGCTGCTGACCGGCGCGACCATCTCCGGATCGCTCGGCGTGCTCTGCGTGTTGGCGGTGGTGCACCTCACGCGCATCAAGGAAGACGCCGCCATGGGGATCGTGCTCAGCGTTTTCTTCGGGCTGGGTGTCACGCTCACCGGCGTCATTCAAAGCATGGGCACCGGCCACGCCGCCGGGCTCAAGTCATTCATCTATGGCAAGACGGCCTCAATGTTGTGGGGCGACGCGCTGCTGATCGGCGCCACCGCGGCGGCGGCGGCCGCGGTCCTGCTGGCCTTCTACAAGGAATTCAAGCTTCTGTGTTTCGACGCCGACTTTGCCGCCGCCCTAGGGCGGCCGGTGCTGGCGCTGGATGTGTTGCTGATGACGCTGGTCGTCGCCGTGACCGTGATCGGCCTTCAGGCGGTCGGACTGATCCTGATCATCGCGCTGCTCATCATTCCGCCCGCCGCCGCCCGCTTCTGGACCGATCACCTGCCGACGATGCTGATTGCATCGGTGTGCATCGCCGCCGCAAGCTGCGCTCTGGGGGCGATGCTCAGCGCCGTCGTTCCGCGCCTGCCTTCCGGGGCCGTGATTGTCGCGGTCGCCGGACTCGCGTTCAGCCTGAGCATGCTCGCCGGCCCCGCCCGCGGCGTGCTCCCGCGGCTGATCGATCAGCGCCGGCTCTCGCGCAAGATCGCCCGGCAACATCTGCTGCGAGCCCTGTACGAGCTGAGCGAGCCGGCCGGCGCGGCGCGCGAAACAGCCGTCGGCATCGAGTTTCGGCTGTTGATGGGGGCGCGCTCCTGGTCGGCGGCCGGGTTGCGGCGCGAGCTGCGGCGAGCGTTTCGCGACGGCCTGGTGCTGCCCGATTCCGCGTCGCAGACGTTCCGGCTGACGCAGCCCGGCTTTCAAGCCGCCTGGCGCGTCGCCCGCAATCACCGGCTGTGGGAGCTGTTTCTCATCAGTCACGCCGACATCGCCCCCAGCCACGTCGATCGCGACGCCGACCAGGTAGAGCACGTGCTGGATGCGGAGATGATCCGCCTGCTCGAATTGCAACTGGCCGCGGCATATCCCGACCTTCAGGCGCCGCACAGCCCGCACGCGATTCGGCCGAGAAAGCCGGAGTAACGAGAACAGAGCGATGCTGGCACTGACCTGGCTGCCCATGGACACCTGGATCGTCGCCGTCGGCGCGATGTCCGGCATGGCCTGCGCGCTGCTCGGCACATTCCTCCTGCTTCGAAAAATGAGCATGATGGGCGACGCCATCAGCCACGCCGTCCTGCCCGGCCTGGCCGCCGCGTTCCTGATCACCGGCAGCCGCGGGAGCGCCACCATGCTGGCCGGGGCGGCGGTCGTCGGCGTGCTGACCGCGCTGCTCACACAGTGGATTTACAGCGTCGGCCGCGTCGATCGAAACGCCGCCATGGGCGTCGTCTTCACCGTCCTCTTTGCCATCGGACTCATCCTGATCCGCCGCGCCGCGGATTTCGTCGATCTCGATCCCGATTGCGTCCTCTACGGCGCGATCGAGCTGATTCCGCTCGACACGCTGCGCGTCGCCGGCTGGGACGTGCCCCGAGCCGCGATCACCATCGGCGGTGCGCTGGGCGTCAATCTTCTGTTCGTGCTGCTGCTTTACAAGGAACTGAGGATCACCGCCTTCGACCCGGCGCTGGCGACCACGCTCGGCATCAACGCGACGCTCATGCACTACCTGCTCATGACCCTGGTCGCCGTCACCACCGTCGCCGCGTTTGAAAGCGTCGGCAGCATCCTCGTCATCGCCATGCTCATCGTTCCGCCCGCTGCGGCACACCTCCTGACCGACCGCCTCAGTCTCATGCTTCTGCTGGCTCTGCTTTTTGCGGCCGCCGCCGCGGCGCTGGGCCACCTGTTGGCAATCGTCGCCCCGGGCTGGTTTGGAATGACCGGCGTGAGCACGAACACCGCCGGAATGATGGGCGTCGTCGCCGGTTTGCTCTTTGTCGCAGCGATGCTGCTGGGCCCGCGGCATGGCGTGCTCAGCAAGCTGGCGCACCGCGCCGCGCTCAGCGTTCGAATCGTCCGCGAAGATGTTCTGGGGTTGCTTTTCCGGCTGGAGGAGGACGGCCGCATCGCTCCGCCCGCGGCCCTGCCGGCGCTCCTGCGCGGCGTAGGCGTCGCCCCGGTCGTCTCGCGCGCGGCGCTCTGGTCGCTGCGGCGCGCGGCCCTTGTGACAACGGATGGCGCGGCGCTCCGACTAACGTCGGCCGGCCGCAGCGCCGCGCAGCAACTTGTCCGATCGCATCGGCTGTGGGAGGCCTTCCTCGAAAAGCACCTGTCGCTGCCGCCCGATCATGTGCACGTCTCGGCCGAACGGCTCGAGCACGTCACCGGCGCCGCGCTGCAGACGCTGCTGGCCGAAAGCGTCGGCGACCCGCCGGTCGACCCGCACGGCAGCCCGATTCCGCCGACGAAGTAGAAACGGTCCCTACGTCCGCCGTTTCGCGTTCGAGCCGCCCGTCAGAACGCGAAGCGAGCGCCCAAGTGCGAAGGCGTTCGCTTGCGCTTCGCATTCTGACACGCGGCGCGACTTCGCGCATGTAGGCTTACGGTGCGTCCGCCGCCGGCCAGAAAACCCTGGCCGTGCAGCCGCGCGACTCGTTGAGGAGAAAGTGCAGCCGGGCGCCCTCGCGGCGGGCGATGATGCGGCACGCATTCAGCCCCAGTCCGACGCCCAGCCAGTCGTGCGGGGCCGTGCCCGGGTCGGCCGCCAGAAAAGGATTGAGCACGCGCTCGATGTGATCCTGCAGCATGCCCTTTCCGTTGTCGCAGATGTCAATTTCGACCTGGCCGTCATCTCGCCGGGCCGAAATCGTCAGCATCTCGCGAAGGTCTTCGCAGGCCTTGTGGCTGTTGAGAATGAGGTTCAGCAACAGGTGCACGAGCATGTCGCGATGGGCCAGGACGTGTATTTCCGGCGGCACGACCACGCGCAGCAGGATTGACGCCTGCTGCGCCGGGCGAATCACGGTATCGAGCGCCGCCTGCACCGCATCCGCCACGCGCACCGCCGTCGGCGGATCGCTTTTCGCCCCGGTCAGATCGAGCACGCGGCGGCTGAGGTCGATCGCCCGCTGGGCCTGATTCATGCCGCGCGTCAGCGTTTTCTTCATCATCTCCGGGTCGCCGGTCGAGATGGCGAGCTCGGCCGAGGCGACCAGGGGCGTCATGAGGTTGTTGAATTCGTGGGCGATGACCGCGGTCAGAGAGCCGAGCGTCGCCAGCTTCTGGCACGAAAGAAGCCGGCTTTCGAGCGCCGCGATGGCGCCGAGCAAATCGGTGGTCGGCGGAGGGGAACGAAAATCCGCGCGGGGCGCTTCACGCTGTCCCGTGAGATCGACCGTGTTTTCCGAGGCGTGAAGTGGAGAGTTCAACGGCTTCCTTCCGCAGTACTCTCGGGCGCTCGCTTCTAGCCGCGACGTATCCTACCGGCCCGCGCAGCCGCGTCAAACCCAGCCGCGCGGCCGATGCACCTTCGGGAGTGCGGGCCTCTGGCCCGCCGCCGCATGAACGAGGGGGCCGGCGCCGCGGGGTCACAGTTCCGCGGCGCCGGCCTGGGTCATCATTGGTTCGCAGAGCGCGGGAACCGCGCTTCAAGACGGCGAAATGGACTCCTCCAGCACGCTGCGCAGCTTGCTCAGCGCCCGGTTCTGAATCTGTCGCACGCGCTCTTTGGTCACGCCGATCATCTCGCCCACTTGTTCGAGCGTCTTGGCTTTGTTCTCGGGGTCGGCGGCGGGGTCGAGCGCGAAGCGCGCGGAGATCACCTGCTGCTCCACCTGATTGAGCTGCGCCAGGTTGCGGCCCAGGATCGACTTCAGCTCATCGACGTACTCGACCTCAACCGTCACGCGCTTCTGATTCACGTGATCGCTCTTCTCCATGGTCGGGTCGAATTCGGTCGGAAAGTAACCGCGGTAGCGGGCGGCCCGCGTGGCGACGCGCGAAAAGCTCTTCAGGATCGCGCGGCACGCGTACGTACTGAACTTGAAGCCGCGGTTGCAGTCGAACTTGTCGGCGCTGCGAAGCAGGGCCAGGTTTCCTTCGCTGATCAGGTCCGAAAAATCGACGCCGGTGATGCGCGTCCGCTTGGACATCGCCAGCACCAGCGGCATGTTGATGCGCACGATCTCGTCGCGCGTCTCGAGCACGATCAATTCGTAGCGGACCAGCTCGCGAATGGCGTCGACCGTCAGCCGCCGGCCCGCGAATTCCTCCAGCTTCTGCATCACGCGCCAACGCGAGTAATTCAGCCGCAGGAAGAGCTGCCGCTCGGACGCAGCCGCGGGCGAGAGCTCGCCGTCGGCCAGAAGGTCCATGCCGCTGTCGTCGGGCTTGAGTGGCCGCCGGGGCGTCTTCTCGACGCGGACCAATCGACCGGTGTAGAGCGATTCAGAGTCCTGCCTGAGGAACGACGAGTCGAATACGCACTCGGCCGTCTCGGTCAGGACGCGCTTGACCACCTCTACGTGATCGTCGGGCAACGTCCGCAGCACCGCGTTTGCGGGCAGCTTGCTGGTGGGTTCGATCTTTCGGACGGGACTGACGATTTCGGGCTGCTCACCGGGAAGCATGACGCTCCATTCCCTCCGCTCTCCTCCGAGAGCGAACAACCTGGCCGGGCCCGTGAAATCGCGCGTTTGGAAAAAGCGCGCAGCATCGCGGGCAGGCACGAACTCAGTTGTATGAAGGAGCCTGACGCACAGCACTGGGGGGAGCGACCAGTTCTGTTTGCCGCGCGTCGGCAACTTTGGGGAGCCGACGGAAGTATACACAAAGCAAGCAGTGTCTGCAAATAGGCTGGGCGCAAAGCCGGACCGCTTCCGCGATTTTTCGACGCGGGCCATCTGGCAAGACCAGCAAAATACGCAGGTTAGGGTGGCCGCCACCGCCCTGGAGCCGGCCTTCAGAATTTTCTCGCGCAATATGCACGATCCCCAAGTGTCCGATATCCATGCGCCGAAATGAGCCCCCAACTCGGACTGTCATTACGTTATAGCAACACCACCCCCACGAAAGTCAAGCGCGACAACAAACGTGGCAAATGTAGGGTCCGCTGTGCAGACCATCGCCTGCTATCCCGGCGTACTCGTCTCCACCTCCGCCACCATCATGTGAATCAGCTTCCCCGCGAAGCCCATCACATCCTTCGCCGCCGCGCGCCCCTCCGCCGACTTCATCGCCGCATCCAGCGCCGCCTGATTGTCGAAATACAGTTCCGCCTGCAGAAAATAGCGCGCCTCGCCCCCGCCCGCGGCTGACTTGATCACCCCCAGCTCGCACTTGCGCAGCCCGGGCATCTTCATCGCCAGCGGCATGTGCGTCTCGCGGTAGTGCGTATTGAAGGCGGCGGCGTCATCCGGCTTGCTGTACAGAGCGATGAGCTTGACCACGTGCGCATCCTCGAAGGGGGCCCTGGAAATCGTCGCGGGATTGTAACCGCGTCGGCTGCCGCGCGGTGGACCGTCCCGCATTTCACCGCCGCATCGCGATATCCGTGCGCGCCAGCAGATAGAAAAAGAACCCCGCCCCGATCAGGTTTGTAATCACGCCGACCGGCAGCTCGTACACACGCACGCTGCGGCCGATCGCGTCGCACCACGCCAGAAACGCCGCCCCTCCCAGCGCCGCGCCGCCCAGAAGCGGCAGCGTCCGCGCTCCGACCACCGCCCGCGTCATGTGCGGCAGCATCAACCCCACAAACCCGATCGGCCCGCAGTTCGCCACGACCACCGCCGTCAGCAGCCCCACCAACAGGTAGCAGCTCCAGACCACGCGCGACACCGGCACGCCGCGCGACGCCGCCACGTCGTCGCCCAGCGCCAGCAGGTCCAGCGCCCGGTGCTGCGCCGCCGCGGCCAGCCAGACGATCAGCAGCGCGACTCCCACCTCGGCCGCGGCGGTCGGGCGCGCCCCGGCCAGCGAGCCCATCATCCACTTCACGATGTCATTCGTTACGACGCGGTCCGCCAGAAACGTGACCAGCAGCACCCCCGCGGAGGACAGGTAGGCCACGCACACGCCCGCCAGAAGCAGGTGCGTCATATCCCGCTGCCCGCGAAAACGCGCCATGAGATAAACCAGTCCAATCGCCCCCAGCGCCCCGACGAACGCCAGCACCGGCAACTCCGGCAGGTGCAGCTCAATCCCCACGAGCGCCGCCAGGCTCCAGCGCGAGCCCAATCCACACAGGAACCCGATCGCCGCCGCCAGCGACGCCCCGCTGGCGACGCCCAGGGTGTAGGGCTCCGCAAGCGGATTTCGAAAAAGCGCCTGGAAAACCACGCCCCCGGTCGCCAGCGCCGCCCCCGCCGCCGCCGCCAGCAACGTTCGCGGCACGCGCAGCGGCCAGAAAATGCGGCTGTGCTGAATGTCGAGGATGTCCGCCGGCGGCAGCGGCGTCGGCCCGACAAGCGCCGCCCCAGCGATCGCCACGAGCGCGAGCGTCGCCAGCAGCAGCACGCGGGCGGTGTTGGCGCGGGCGGGCATTCTCGTCAGCGTTCCTTGGGCGGCTTCTCTTCCAGGTCCGTGTCGTAGAAAAACCCGCCCACAAAATGCGACGTGTCGGTCGCCAGCTTGGCCGCCTCGATGTCGATCGTCTCGCGGGCGGCCTCGAGCGGCGGGCGCGAACAGGTGACCGATTTACCGTCGCGCTCCTCGGGCCAGAGCCGCGCGTGCGCCTCATCCTGCTGCGTGCCGATCACCTTCACCCCCAGCGCTGCGCTGGCCGCGACGACCGGATGCCCAGGCTCCTCCTGAAACTGGAGCCGCGTGACCCGCAGGTAGAGCACTTCATCGGCCTCGAGTTCGCGGCCGATGCGCTGAATCGTCCAGCTCGAATAATCCCGATTCACCTGCCTCAGGCTGAGCACATCATCAAACGAAATCACCTGGCTCTTCACCTTGTGATCGCGGAACAGGCCGGTGATCGCGTCGTGCAGGCGGCGGCTGAAGACCGGGTTCTCATCCTCCGCATGGGCGTAGTCGATCACGATCGCCAGCCGCCCCTCGGTCAGCTTGTAGGCCGCCTTCTGAATCTGCGGCGGAGACAGGTAATACGCCAGGGCGCGCAGCGCGCTGCAGCCGGCCAGCCCGGCCAGCAACGCCGGTAGCAGCAGCGCCAGGGCTTTCCGCGTCACTTGTCCTTCACCTGGCGATCGTAGAACTTCCCGGCGACGTCGCGCCCGAACTGCTCCATCGTCGCGCGGCGGATGGAATTGTCGTCGGCGCCCCATTCACCCGGCGAGTCCGGCGGGAAGAGCGTGTCGATCGTCCCGCGGTAGGTCGGCGGAGCGTCCGGATGAGCCGTGTCGTACACCTTGAGATTGGCCGAAATATGTCCGCGATAGAGGTGCGGGCTCTCGGGATCGCGCGTGCTGTAACGCGTGATCTCGATCAGCAGCGTGTAATCCGCCGCGAAGCGCCGCCCGATCGTGCCCGGATGCTGGCGATCCCAGTCCAGCTCGCGCCGCTGAAGATCAACCACTTCACGCGACGAGACGAAGCTCGCTTTCTTCACGTTCGACTGCATCGCGTACTGCACGTGCTCGGAAACCTCGAGCTGGACCAGGGGATACTCGAAAAGCGTGTCCATCTCGGTCCACACGATCAGGCACACTTTGCGGCCGGCCAGGTGCGGAAACTCGGCCGGCACTTTCCGCGTCGGCTCCTGGGCGAACATCATGAACGGCGCCAGCAGCAGATTGCAGCCGCTAAGTATGAGAGGCAGGATGGCCAGCACCGGGAGCGCTTTGCGAGGCAGGCTCATGCGGGGCAGGATACGCAAAAGGCCGCGCGAGAGAAAGAGCGTCGCCGCGCGGCGCCGCCCCTCTGGCCTCTCTGGTGCGAGAATCCCTCCCTGGTGCGAGACCCTGGTGCGAGAATCCCTTCTCGCACCTCAACACTCCCTGGTGCGAGAATCCCTTCTCGCACCCCAACATATGATATAACGCCCCCGTGCCCACGCTCCGCCGCCGACACGCCGTCCTGTTGCTCGTCATCGTCCTGACGTGGGGCGCCTGGCTGCGCCTCGCATCGCTCGCCGATCGTCCCCTGTGGCAGGACGAGTGCTGGACCGCCGCCGCGATCCGCGACTCCAACGCCGCAAATCTGCTGCGCCAGACGGACCTGCCCATCCCGCCTCTCTTCGCCGTTCTGGCTAAATGCACGCATGCGCTGGCCGCCCCTATCGAGCGCGGCGTACGCCTGCCGGCGGCCCTGTTCGGCTGTCTGACGCCTTTCCTGATCTACCGCGCCGCCCGCGCCGCCGCCGCGTCGCGCAGCGTGGCCCTGGCCGCCGCGACGCTCAGCGCCTCCAGCATCATGCTCGTCGTTTGGTCGCGCGAAGCCAAGCACTACGGCATCGAAGCCACCTTCGCCGCCGCCGCCGCATGGATCATCTTCGCCGTTCGGCGCGGTTCGCCCCGCGCGCGAACCTGCGCGACCGCGGTTCTGATCGGCCTGGTGACCGTCGCCCCCTGGTTCGGCTACGGCGTGTTTTTCTCCCTGGCGCCGCTGCTCGTACTCCTGTTTCTCCCCGACGCGCGCCGCCGCAGGACGGCTGTGACAATCGGCATCGTCACGACCGCGGCGCTCGCCGTCTCAACAGTCGTGCTCTGGTCGGTCGCCGCGCGGGGCCAGTCATCCAATCCCGCGCTGCAGTCGTTCTGGACCGAGCGCTATATCGACGCCGGGAATCTCAGGTCCTGGTTCGATGCGCTCTCGCGCCTGGCCATGTCGAGCTACCTGCTCGCGCTGCCCAGTGACTGGCTGCGCGAGGGCGACCAGGCGCTGCCTGGCGCGCTCCTGCTCGCGGCCGCCGTCGCGGGCCTGATCTTCTGGCCGCGCCGCGGCCGCCGCGAGATGGGCGTCTGGTTCATCGCTCCGCTCGCGCTCATGGCCCTCGCCGCCGCGGCGCACCGCTACCCCTTCGGCGTACCGCGATTCTTCGTCGTCTGGTCGCCGGCGGCGCTGATCCTGATCGCCGCAGGGATCGTCGGCCTCTGCCGCGCGGCGGCGAAAGCCGCGCTGGGCGACGGGCGCGTCGGCATCCTCGCGGCGACGATCGTCTGCCTGCTGCCGGCAACGTACGTCCTGAATATCCCGTTGCGGCAAGCGTACTGGTGCTACCACGACGTGCCGCGCGTGCTGCGCGAGCTGGCGGAAAAGCGAAAGCCGGGTGAAAAAGTGTTCGTTTCGCTGGTCGCCGGACCGGCGGTCGCGTTCTACGGGCCGGCCGGCGACCTGGACTTCGTCGACTATCCCCGCACGGCCGGGAACATCCCCGTTCCGGGATTCGATTATGCCGCCCGGACGCGCGACGCGCTGGCCTTCGCCGGGCGACGCTTCTGGATCATCTGCATTTCCGATCGTAACGACGCGATCCTGCGCGGCATCCTGAGCGAAGCCGAGAAACGCGGCTATTCCATGGAGATTGTGCTGCAAGCCGGCGATCGCCCGGCGCTGGGGAACGCCGTCCTGCTCAGCATGAGCCGCTGAAGCCGCATCGGAAACGTCGACACGCTATTCGTCCAACACGACATCCATCCCCTCTTCGAGCGCCCCCGGCAGCGACTCCGGCACGGCCACCCCCAGCGCCTTTCCCCCATCCGCCGTCAGCAGCAACGCCGCCCCCACGCTTCGTCCGCCGCTGCGAATCGTCAGCGGCGTCAAGAGCGGCGCCGCCGTCCCCTCCAACCGCAGGACAAACGCGGTTTCTCCCACGATAGATACGATTCGCCCGATCGGCACCGCCGGCCGTGGCGACGGGCCGAAACGCACGACATCGCCGGTCGCCAGTTCCAAATCACCGAACGCCGCCGCCGGCTCGACCATGCTGTAGTCACGCTGCACACGCTGCAGCAGAATCTGTCCGACTTCGGCGCCATCGCGGATAACGCGGCCGATTTCGCCCGCTTCCAGCCGATCGGCCTCGCCCGCATTGATCAACCCGCCGCGGTCCGTCAGCCGAAAAATCCGCGCCGCGAAGCGCCGCTGCGAAATCTCCGCGTCCGTGCGAATCCGCGCGTTGTCGCCCACGCGAATCAGGTCCGGCCGGGCGCCCTCGGGCACGGTTCCTTCGCCGTTCACATCGGCGACGGCCGAGTGCGGCGACACCACGCGCACGTACCAGAACCGATCGTCGCGCTTCTCCACCACGCCGTGCGTGACGTAGCGCCCGGATTGGAAGAAATCGATGTGCGCGTCGGCCGGACAGCGCACTCCGCGCGGCGCCGCCACCCATGCCCGCGCGCCGTCGTCGATCGCCTCGACCATGCAGACCGCGGTCATGGCCTCTCCCAGTCGCCGCCGCGCGGGCGACGGCCAGAGCGCGACGCTCTGAATCGAATGCAGCGGCAAGTCCGAGGCCAGCGCCACCGTGCAGCACAGGCACAGGTCCGCCTCAACCGCGAGCACCTCAAACCGCGCCACCGGCTGGCCGGCGGAGCGGCTCCACCAGGTATCGCCGACTCGAACCCCCTGCTCAGCCCCCGCGCGAAGCCACACGGTCCGCCAGCCCGGGGCGGCAGCGTCCACCGCGGCCAGAAGCGGCGCATCCAGCGGCCAGCGCGGCTGGAGCTCGCGCACCAGCGTCGGCCGCAACAACCACGCCCGCAGCGCACCCGGCGGCGGCGGTTCGAACCGGCGAAGAAAAAAGCAGGCGCCGGCCGGCGCGTTCACGCGCGTCAACCAGCCCAGCGGAGTGGCGCCGTCCGCAAGCAGCACGCGCGTGGCGGCGCCCTTCAAATCGGGCGCGGCCGCGAGCGTCAATAGCCAGCCTTCGCCGGCGGGACGGACGTCGACGACAGGCGTGCTCGTAATCAGCGCGTCGTCCGCGCGGACCGGCGTGGGAAGCAGCAAGCCAAGCGCGACCAGAACACAGATAGCCCACCCCGACGCTTTGCAATGCCACGGCAGTTCGGGGATCCACCCGGCTGCCCGCTGCCCCGACAAAAAAAATGACGCGGCCGATTTTGTCGGCCGCGTCCGGGATTGGGAGAGGAGGAGAAGCAGTTCCTTGCAGTACTCGCTAGTCACCCCTAAGTACGCCGGACACGGCGGATCGTTCGTTCGCCGCGCAGATTGTTCGTAACTATTTATAAAACATAATGTTACAACCCGAAAAGGCGGGCGCAGGCCGGCGGATAAGCGTGTTCGGGCAGTTCGAGATTGGCCGCCGTGACGGGTCACCGACTGGAGCGTACTACTTGCCGCGCACCAGTTCAACGAACCCGTTGATGTCCAGGATGTTCAACGCCCCATCCCCATTGGCGTCGCCGATGATGTTCGCGTCGATCCCCGGAAACTGTTGCACGAACGCCGTCGGGTCGATCAGCGCCAGAATGAACGGATCGATGTCGCGATTGTCAACTACGTCATCGGCGTTCAGGTCTCCCGTCACGATCGACGGACGAATCCGCCGCACCGCCCCGTCCGTCAGCGACACGTGATAAATGAAACCGTCAGGCCCGAGCTTCAGATCGGTCGTCACGCCCCAGCCGTTGCCCCAGACGAGCGATTCGCGTTCGTCGTCGGTGTCGGCCACCTTGTCACCCGCATCACCGGCGGTGACCAGCGATAGCCGATCGCCGCTCGGCTCGAAAAGATAGAGCTTTCCAAAGTTGTAATCGCCGACGAACGCCCGGCCGCGCAGATACCACGGATATCGCACGCTGTCGAGAAACAGCAGCGCCGTGATGCCGATCGGCTGAAGGAAGCTGAACTCCGGATCGGAATAGTGCGACCCGTCCAGCGCCATCAGGTCGGTCCAGTCATACGATGCAAAATCATTCTGCGTGAACTGCGCATTCCGCGCGTCCGGCCCCATGATCTTCAGCCAGCCGCTGTTGTACCCGGCCGTCACGCGGCTGATCTCGTCGTACACCTCCGGCCCGTTTTCGGTAATCCAGAGCTGCCCGCTGCGCCGGTCGAAGTCCAGCCCGTAGCTCTGGCGCACGCCGTAGGCGAACCAGCGGCGGAGCGACTTGTCGTCGGAGCCGGAAAACGGATTGTCCTCGGGATAGGTGCCGTCGGCGTTGATGCGGAAGATGCCGCCGGCGCGGGCCGACGCGGACATGGCCGTGTTCTGTTCGATGCGCGGGTTGTCGAACGTGCCGCGCATCAGATCGCCAGTCGTGCCGTAGAGTTTTCCGTCGGAACCGAAGGCGATCTTGCCTCCTTCGCAGCCGGTGTTGGTCTGGCCCGGATCGGCGGGGAAACGGATGATCGGCGGCTCAGCCAGTCCGATCAGCGACTGGCCGTCCCAGGTGAAGCGCTGCACGCGGTTTTCAATCCACTCGCCGCCGTCCGCCGCGGCGAGCGAGTAATAGACGTAGACCAGATGATTGGTCGCAAAAGCGGGGTCGGTGGTCATGCCGAGCAGGCCGTGCGTGTCGGCCGAGGCGACCGGCAGATCGAGCACCGTGCCGACGATCGAGCCGTTGACGACGCGCTTCACGCGGCCGGTGTTCTTTTCGCCGACGAGCAGCTCGTTCGCGCCGATGAAGGCGATCGACGTCGGCAGATCCAGTCCGCTGGCGACCGTCTGAACCGTGAGGCGCGAATCGGACACCGTCTGTGCCTTCGCGGCTGCGGCGAGTCCGCCGCCAGAGATGAACATCCCCGCCACCGCCATGAGACCGATGGGTGTCGCAATGCGCATGACGAATCTCCCGCGGGCGCGTCGGCGGCGCTCGCACTTGGCCCAAATGACCGCCGACGGCCAGTCTAGCTTGGGTCCCGCGCGGGGTCTACGCAAAGTGAGTTGTAAGGAGCTGTAAAGACTCGCAGCGCCGTCCTCGGTGCGCGGGCAGCGCGGTAGCGGCCGGCCCCCGTGCCGGCCTTACTCGGCAAGAAACGCCTCCCGCCCCCAACGGCCGGCACAGGGGCCGGCCGCTACCGCCGAGCATGCCTAGCGACGTCGCATCGCTACAGCCCCCAGCATCAGCAGCGCCATCCCCGCCGGCTCAGGAATCATCGTCGCCTCGGCGATCGGGCTGTCGCCTCCGGCGCCGCCCGTGTACACCGTGCCTTCGTCGCCGAAACCCAGACGAACGAACGTATTGGCCGATGCGATGCCGCCGGTTGCGGATTGAGCCGACGCCAGGTCGTGGCGAATGAACAGCTCCCCGAACGTCGTGCCGGTCAGCTCAATGTGCCCCACCAGCGTCGACCGGGCTGCGCTTCCGCTGGCATTCCAGAAGTGCGGATCGCCGCCGAGGGGCAAGGCCGTGTTGCGCACGCCCATCCCGCCGACGGTGAACATCGTCACGCCCGTGACGCTTTGCACTGCTCCGCCGCCGTCCGGGTCGTTGTCGCCTTCGCTGGCATAGGCCCAGCGAAAATAGGGCTCCGGCGGATCTTCGGGGTCCGGCGGCCCGAACCGGTAGTTGTAGATCTCCACGTTGGTGATCGACAGATTCCCCCCGCGGGCCTCAAACGCGTAGTCCTGGAAGCCGTTCCAGATTCGGCCGCCAGTTGGGGTGTTCACCCAAACGTAGAGGCGATGCGCCCCGACAGGAATTACCGGGTTGGTTCCGTAGTCAGCCGGAGCGACCGCCGGACTTTGGGGATCCGCCGGGTCCGAGAGACCGTAGCTTGACAGAAACCAGCGCGCGGCAGCGGTCTGCGCGGACGCAGCGCTGACCACGAACGACGCCATGGCGGCGGCAAGAACGATGCGCTTCATGTCACTCCCTCCACGCGTCAAACGCCCGCGGCCGTGTGACCGGGCGCGTCTCACGCCATGTTCCACTTATGACTTTAGCACGAAGAGCGCTCGCAGCAAGCGCTACTCCGCGTGCGCCGGCGGCCGATGACCGTTAGCCGCCGCAGACCGCGCCGCCGGAAGCGCGATCGCGGCCGGTCCCCGTGCCGGCCGTAGGTGACAAGAATCGCCCCCCAAGCCCAACGGCTGGTACTACAGCTTGGGATCGATGTTCACCGACCGGCCGACGCGCCGCTTGCGGCTGAGCATCTTGCGGCCGTTCTTGGTTCTCATCCGGGTGCGGAACCCGTACTTGCGCTTGCGCTTGATCTTGCTGAGTCGATGGGGGTAATGCACGTCTTCACCTCGGATGCTTCGCCCGGATTCAGCCGCCGCTGTTTTCAGTCCAGCGCTGGGAACGCAGCATTATGCCGATCCGAGGCGACCGCGCCAAGAGCGCATCGGCCGGCAGTACTGGTCAAGTTTGCGGGGAGCATCGGCGTCCCGCCGGTGCAATTCTGCACTCGCACCGGCGGGACGCCGATGCTCCCCGCGCCGGGAGTCAAACTTGACCAGCACCCGGCCGCGTCACAGCCTGATCCCCACGAGCTCCCAGAGCTTCAGTTCCCACGCCGCCCACGCGCTCGACCCGGTCGCGACGATGAACACCGCCAGCTTGATCCACAGCAGCCGTCGCTCGAAGCGAGCGGCCAGCGCCGGGTCGCGCGCCAGCGCCTGCACGAAACGAGAACGCGACGCGATCGACGAATGCCGCCAGCTCGGCGCCTCCGGCGGAATGCCGTTCAGCACCGCGACAGTGTTCAGCGTGTCGCCAAAGATGTGCGCCGCCGTGCTGCACAGACGCTCGGATTTCAGCGCGGCGCTGACCGGCGTGTCCGACTGGTGCAGGGCGCAGGGCTGCGAGCAGGGGACGCCCGCCAGCGCCAGCGTGCGAACGCCGTAAATATCCGCCTGCCGCTCGAATCGTCGTGAAATCCAGCCGAACAGCACGCCCCACTTGAAGGCCAGCAAAAGGCCCAGCCCGGCGGCGGCGAGCTGGTAGGTGAGCGGGTCCACCCGGTGCGTGCGAACCGAAAAGACGGTGGTGGCGCAGCCGCTGATCAGGGCGAAGAGCAGAAAAACCAGAATATGGTGCCGCTTGATGTGGCCGGCCTCGTGCCCGAAGACCGCCTCGATCTTCGTGTCGTCGAGCTGCTCCAGCATGGCGTCGGTCAGCAGCACATATCGCAGCGGCGGCACGACGCCCATGACGGCCGCGTTCACCACCATTCCGCCCGAACGCCAGATCAGAATCTCGCGGCACTTCAGGCGCAGTTTTGCGCACAGCAGCAGCAGCTTGTCGCGCAGCGGTCCGTCGGGCAGGCGGCTGGTCACCCAGACGTAGCGCAGGATCACCGGCGCGCACAGCGCCACAACGACCGCGGCCGCCCCCAGCAGCAGGTCGGACAGGTAGCCTTGCCGCGAGAATTTCCGCAGGTAGCTCTCGTTGGCCGCAATGATGTCGCGCGCCAGCAGAATCAGAATCATCGGCGCCAGCACGAACAGCACCTGGTGCCGCAGGTTGTAGACGACGTATTGTCCGAGTGACCAGACCGGCCGCACCGGCTTGGACCGCAGCAGGTAGACCTCCACCGCGATCTGCCGCACCACGCGGTCGGCCGGATAGGCCGCCACCCAAAGCAGCAGCACGCTCAAAAGGAAAGGCGTCAGCGCCAGCAGGCTGCCGATCACGGGCCATTCGCCGACGACGGGCGTGCGCAGGCAGATGCGGATCCAGTCGGTCAGCAGCAGCAGCGACCCGTGGCCCGCCAGCAGCAGCGCATGAGCCGCCATCATCCCGCGGGCGAACGCGAACTGCCCTTCGCCGGGGTCGTCCACGCGCTTCTCAATCAGCCGCAGCGTTCGTCGCGCCGCCAGCAACCCCGCCAGCGGCGGCAGCAGCGACACCAGCGCAACCGCCGCCATGACGGCCGACGGATCGGTCAGCAGCCGATAGACCGGACGTGGAAACGCCAGCACAATGGACAGAATGCCGATGACGACCAGGTACATCTGCGAGCGATGATACGCGAGCCGCCCGTCTTTGTCGGCAGCCGGATCGAACGCCGTGGCGCGGCCGCGTGGGCACACGATGAAAGCGAAAATCTGCGGCATCACGAACCTTGACGACGCGCTGCTGGCCGCGGACGCTGGCGCCGCCTTCGTCGGCATGGTTCTGGCGGCCAGTCCGCGGCGGGCGGCGCCGGCCGTCTGCGAGCAGATCGCCGCCCGGCTCCCCGCGGCGGTTCAGCCGGTGCTCGTCTTCCGCGACGCTCCCGCAGAGCAGATCATCGCGCTGGCGGGCCGGATGCCGCGGGCGGCGATACAACTGCACGGCGCTGAAAACGCGGAGTTTGTGGCCACGCTGCGCGCGGCGCTCGGATCGGTTCGGGTCATCAAGGCGGTGGAAATCGGCGAGGATGTGGCCCTCGACGAGGTTTGCGCGCGGATGCGCGAACTGATGCAAACAGGTGTCACGACCTTCCTGCTCGATTCTCCCAAGGGCGCCGCCGGCGACCCGGCCGCGATGGACGCCATCGCGCGGCGACTGGCCCGGCCGGCGGGTCCGCCCTGGTTCTGGCGCGCCGGCGGCCTCACGCCTGATTCGGTTGAGGATGTAACGGCCGGCCTGTACTCGGCCGTGGACGTGGCCCGCGGCGTCGAGGCGGAAGCCGGCCGCAAGGACGCCGCCAAGGTGCGGCTCTTCATCGAGCGAGCTGCACGACTCGAAGGTCAGCAGCGCCCACCCGACGATGGCGGCAATTCCTGAACCGTCGTGCGCGAACTCGGGACGGGCATCCGAACGCGAAGCGCAAGCGAGCGCACATCGCCGCGGGCGCTCACTTGCGCTTCGCGTTCTGATCCGAGCCGCGCGCGTAAGCAAGCGGTTCTTCAAGTCTCCGCTCCCTCACGGTCGCGGCTCGGAAAGCGCCGCCTATCCTGGCTATTTCTAGCTCGTCGGTCGCTTCGGCCGGAGCGTCTCGCGCACCCATTCGGCCGGCTGGCTTCGCCCGAAGAGCTGGTCATCCAGCAGCGCAATCAGCCCGCGCAGTTCGAGCAGCGGCACGAGCTGACCGTCCGCCATCCGCGGCGCCGGAAGCGCCCGATGATCGCAGTAGCTGAAGCCGGGGATGCTCGTCGCCAGACGCAGACAGTACGTCACCAGCGCCTGCCACAGCAGCCCGGGCAGGGCGTTCAGGTGCGCCGCCGAGCGGCTCTCGCGGCGATAGAGCAGATTGCGGCGCGACCAGATGTCGCCGGAAGAGTCATTCGTGCACACGCCGGTGATCCAGGCGCGCGCCTTGGCCTCGCGCTGCTCGGCCGGGACGCTGAGACAAGCGCTGGTCAGCTCCGTTCGGCCGGCGGCCAGCGCGCCGCGAAACGCCGGCCCCAGGCGCTCGTCCGTGCCGACGAGCGTCTCAATCAGCAGCGCGCCAAACGCCAGCAAGTCGGTGGCTTCGTGGAACAGCGGATACCAGCGCATGGCGCAGCCGCGGAAGGGCTGGCCCGCTTTGACCGCAGCGACGTCTCCCTGCACCAGCCCGCGCACCGCGGCGCCGGCGCCGTCGTCCGGATTATGAACGCCGGTGGGCCCCAGCGTCGCCTCCCAGCCCGGGCCGCTGATCTGGATCACGTCGCCCGGCTGGAACAGGCTGAAGGCGATTCCCGTATCTTCGAGCAACCCGCCGGCGCGCACCGCGAGCGCCTCGGTCTTCGCCTCCTTCGCGAAAAACGTCGCCGGCCGCTGCTGGCCAAAGCTTCGCTTGGCCTCCACGATTTCGGCCGGGAACAGGTCGTCTTTCGAGTACGCCGGCGGATAAGGCAGCGCCGCCCCGCCCTCGCCGAGAATCGTCGTCGCCGGCTGCAACCCGATGCGCCGCAGCACCGGCTCGAAACCCCACGCGGCCGCCGGCGTGTGGGGCGGCGGCCGCCACGTCACGCGGACGGCGTCGTCATCCCAGCAAAGGTGCGACCGCTTGGCGGCGAGCCAGGCGGCGTCAAGCTGCGCCAGCACTTCCGCCATCAGGTTCAGCCGTAGCCGCGCGATCTCCAGCAGCTCGCGCCCATCGGTCTCGCCCGTCAGCAGCCGGGCCGGCCCCCATGCGTCGATCACCGCGGCGTTTTCCAGCCGCGCGCTTTTCAGCGGCGAATCCTGATGCGACGCCAACAGCGCCTTCTGCATTGCGGCCCCGCCGACGAACGCCGCCGCCTCCGACAGGCGCCACTCGGCCAGCGGCGCGACCCGCAGCGGCGCCTCAGCCGCGTGGACCACGGTCAGCCGATCCTGCACGTACGCGTAACCGCCCGCCGGGTAGCAGCGCGGCCGCTCGGAACAGCGAACGCAGGCATGCGCGGCGGCCAGGGCGTCGGCGGCCTGTGGATCCGCCTCGGCCAGCCGCGCCGCGCCCAGCGCGACGCCGCCCTGGTCGAGAATCAGCCGCTCGAATCCCTCCGTCGGACCGCAGGTCGAGTCGCCGGAGCGAAACGCGTAGATCTTGGTCGGTGGCGCATCGGGAGCCGCGTCGCAGCAGATCAGCGCCGGCGGCACGTGATGCGCGGCGGCGGCCGGTTCGCCCTTCGGAGACGACAGCGGCAGCAGCGTCGCCGGCGAACGGGCGGCGAACAGCATGTTGCGTTTTCGGCAGTAGAGCAAAGGCGGGATGGGCCGCTCGTCGGCGATCGCGATGACCTGTCGCTCGCGAAATGCGGCCGGAAGCGCGTTCAGAACTGCGGTCGCGGAGACCAGCGCCGCAACGCCGTCGCCGTGTGGAATCGCGCCGGCCGGCGCGGCGGCGGCAGGGTCGAAGACCAGCGTGAGCTCCACCAGCCGCAGAATCTGGCCCGCGGCGCTGCACAGCGCGCCGAGGTAGGTCTGCACGACGCCCAGCGGCTCACCCAGGGCGATGAAGGGGCGGACGGCGGTTGGGGCGTCCGCGGCCCGCGGCCCGATGATACGGATCACCTCTCCGCCGAGAATCGGCAGTGGCAGCAGCGGGCCGGGGATCGGAGTTGTACCGGGTGTTGTCTGCGCCATCGCCCTCTTCCGCGTCGCTCCAGATTCGACGGCGGCGAGAGTATAGCAGAGCCGGGGCGAGCGGGGCTATTCAGAGATGAGCGGCGATAGCGGGGGGTGTGCCCAGAAATCTGGGAAAGCTCGCTGGTTTGTCCGAACCCGCCGCGCCAAGCGGCGGGGTGTGGTGCGCGCAGCGCTCGTCGTCAATCTACGACGCGCCGCCGCGAACGCCCCGGACATCGCCCCGCCGCTTGGCGCGGCGGGTTCGGAAAGAAAAGCCGCCCGCCCGGGAAGATAGGCACACCCGTAGCCGGTGCGGCCGAGACGCCCCCACTCCCCGATTCTCCCGTGCGCTCACGGATTTACGCGCCCTTGCCGTGGCACTGCTTGTACTTTTTGCCGGAGCCGCACGGGCAGGGGTCGTTTCGGCCGACCTTCGGCGTGGCACGTTTGATCGGATCGACCTTCGCGCCCGCCTCGCCCTGTTTCTGCATGGCCGCATCGCGATCACGGTCGGCAGCCGAGAAACCAGCGCCGGTGGCGTCGGCCTTGGCGGTCTGCATGCGGCCGTAGGCCGTGCCGGCGTCCGGCGTGGGCGCCGCGCCGGGCGCGGCAGCGCCGCCACCGCCGGCCATCAGGTGCACCTTGAAGATCAGGTCGGTGACGCGCTCGCGGATGTTGGCGTTCATCTCGTTGAACAGCCGCGTGCCCTCGCGCTTGTACTCGATCTTCGGGTCGCGCTCGGCCTGCCCGCGCAGCCAGATTCCGCTGCGGAGCAGGTCCATCGCGTACATGTGGTCCTTCCAGACCGAATCAAACGTGTTGAGCATGACGTAGCGCTCGAGCTGCGTCAGCTCGAATCTCAGCATCTCGTAGGCGGCGCGCTTGAGCTGCTCGCGCAGGTCGCCATCCAGACGGATCGGGTTGCCCTCGAGCGCCGTGCCGAAGCGTTTCCGGGCCCACTCGATGATCTGCGCGTCGGGGTTCTCCTGAATCGCCTTGTCGATTTCGGCGTCGAAGCGGCCGTTGTAAAGGAACTGCTCATTGACCTCGCGCAGCTCGCGGAAGACTTCCTGCGGCGTTTTGCCCGAAAAGTGCTCGTAGGTCCAGTCGAAGCCGAACTTGCGGTTGGCCCAGGCGGCGATGCGGCTCAGCACCTCGGTCGCATTCTGCCCGCCGCGCTGCATGGCGAACTCGATCACCGCGCCGACGGGGTACTCGATCTCGCGGATGCGGTAGGCGGCCCGCATCTTCTCGCGGATGGTGCGGTCGGCGTCTTCGGGGCCGACGCGGGCGATCTCGTCCAGCGGAATCTCGACCTCGAACTTGTCCTTGGCCCAGCGCACCAGGCGCGCCTTCGGAAAGAGCGGATCAACGTACTGCTCCAGCGCCGCCATGTCTTCCGCCCGCACCTTGGCTTCGGCGGCGGCGATGATCCGCTCGAACAGCTCCTCCGGATCGCCCTTGCGCACTTCGGCCTGTGACACGCTCAACCCGTATTGCGACGCCCAGCTTGAAAGGCCGCGCACGTCCCACTCTTCCGCCGGCGAGCCGGGGTCGATGTACTCGCCGAAGACGCGCTGCACGTGGCTGCGCATTTCGGCGGCGGCCAGGTCGCGCACCTGCTCCTGAAGCAGATCGAGGTTCTTCGTTTCCAGCTTTTCCGCCTCGATCTGAACGCCGACGTGCTGGTTGACCCACTCGACGATGCACGTGGCGGCGTAAAGCGGGTCGTAGAAGCGATGGACGGCGTCGGCGACGACTTCGTCGATCATGTCCCAGATGAGGACCGACAGGTCGCGGCCTTCGACCACGCGCTGCCGCAGCGAATAGAAGGTCTTTCGCTGGTAGTCCATCACCTCGTCGTATTCGAGCAGGTTCTTGCGGATGGCGAAGTTGCGCTCTTCGACCTTTTTCTGGGCCCGTTCGATGCCCTTGTTGAGCCGCTTGTCCTCAATCGCCATCCCCTCTTCGAAGCCGAGCATGTTCAGCATGCGCAGCACCCACTCGCCCATGAAGAGCCGCAGCAGTTCATCATCCAGCGAGAGGAAGAAGCGCGAACTGCCGGGGTCGCCCTGCCGGCCGCAGCGGCCGCGGAGCTGGTTGTCGATGCGGCGGCTTTCGTGACGCTCGGTGCCGACGACGTGCAGACCGCCGGCGTCGGGGACGCCCTCGGCCAGGCGGATGTCGGTTCCGCGGCCGGCCATATTGGTGGCGATGGTGACGTTGCCCTGCATGAAACGCTGCTTGCTGCGGACGACTTCGTGCAGTTGGCCGGCCTTGGCGACGATCTCGGCTTCGCGGGCGTGGTTCTTGGCATTGAGCACTTCGTGATCGATGCCGTAGCGGCGCGTCAGAAGCTGGCTGAGCTTCTCGGAGTTCTCGACGCTGGTGGTGCCGACGAGGATCGGGCGGCCTTTCAGCGAATCGCCCATGAGCTGCTGATAGGCCGTCTCGAGCGCCTTCTCATCGCCTTCGCCGTTCTTGAATGCGCTGATCCCGGTGTTGATCGTGGCGAGTTGCGGGTCGATTTCGGCCTGAAGCTCGGGCCGAGCGTGAAGCTGCTCGCGGAGCGTCTTTTCCGCGTGCTTGAGCATGTCGTGCAGCGACCACGGATCGGCGGGATATCCGTTCTGGCTGTAGGAGCGGATTTCCTCGACGATCGCGTCGTACTTGGTCTCGCCGGTCTTGTAGATCTTGTCGTTGTAATCGACGCGGCGGACGGGCTTGTTGGTGGGGATCGCGACGACTTCAAGCCTGTAGATCTTCATGAACTCGTCGGCCTCGGTCATGGCCGTACCGGTCATGCCGGCGAGCTGCTTGTAGAGCTTGAAGAGGTTCTGGAGCGTGATGGTCGCGAGCGTCTGCGTTTCCTGCTTGATGGTGACGCGTTCCTTGGCCTCGACCGCCTGGTGCAGGCCGTCGGACCACTGCCGGCCGGTCATCAGGCGGCCGGTGAACTCATCGACGATGGTGACGATGTCTTCCTGGACCACATATTCCTTGTCGCGCTGGTAGCAGGTGTGCGCCCGCAGCGAGTTGTCGATGTAGTGCGGCCAGTTCATGTTCTTGCTGTCGTAGAACGTGCCGATCGCCAGCTCCTGCTGGGCGATCTTGGCCCCGTGCTCGGTCATGTGGGCCGACTTGCGGTCCAGCTCGACCACGAAATACTGCGTGTGACCGATGGCCTCGGCTTCTTCGCTGCTGAGCCAGAGCGGGTCAGTGCGGAATTTCTTGATGCCGTCCTTGAACTTGGCGTCCGCGCGCGTGTCCTTGTCGGCGGTCGCCTCGACGTCGTCGATCCGCAGAGCCATTTCCTTGTTCGACTGCTCCTGCTTGCGGAGCAGCAGCCGGGCGATGTTGTCGGCCACGCGGTAGTTGGTCACGTCGTCATGCGCGGCGCCGGAGATGATCAACGGCGTGCGGGCCTCGTCGATCAGGATGCTGTCCACCTCGTCAACGACCACGAAATCCTGCTTGCCCTGCATCTGGTCGCGGCGCGACTGCTTCATATTGTCGCGCAGATAATCGAAGCCGAATTCGCTGTTCGTGCCGTAGGTGATGTCGCAGCCATAGGCCGCCCGGCGGATTTCCGCCCCATCGCCAAAGACCGGCATGTCCGCGGAGATATTGCCGACCGTCACGCCCAGCAGCTCGAAGATGGGGCGGCAGAAGTCGGCGTCGCGCTTCACCAGGTAATCATTGACCGTGACCATGTGCACCTTCAGGCCCTGCAGGACCTTCAGGTAATTGGCCATGTAGCAGACGATCGTCTTGCCTTCGCCGGTGCGCATCTCGGCCACGTTGCAGCCTTCGATGACGCGCCCGCCGATGAGCTGACACTCGAACTGGCGGTGGGCCCTGGCGCGGCGCGACGCCTCGCGCACACAGGCATACGCCTCGGCGCGGATGTCGTCGATGCTCTCGCCGCGGGCGAGGCGCTCACGGAACTCCGCGGTCCTGGCTTTCAGCTCGTCGTCCGAGAGCCCCTGGAGCGCCGCCTCAACCGGATCGACGCGGCCGCGGACGAAATCGCGCAGCGACAGCACAATGCGATCGTTGCGCGACGGCGTGAATTTGAAGAACAGCCACCCGCCGTACAGCCCGCACAGGACCGCCAGCACGGCGACCGTTACGGCCATCACGTCGCGCTGCGCAAAGGCCAGCAGCCCGCCGCCCGGTCCGGCCACGAGCAGCGCCCCGGCGATCAGGAGCAGCGCCAGCGGCGCGGCGCCGATCGAGAGCCACGTGCCAGCCCGGCGGGCGCGATACCAGAACACGGTCGACGCGCTGGTCGCGTCCCGCATGACATCCGCGTCGCCGACGTTAAGTAACCAGTTCATAGGCTTTTCAGCCCCGGAGGGGCGAAAGAGTACAGCCCACGGCGCAAGCCGTGGGCCCCTGCGGAGTCACCAAAGAAGCCCCGGAGGGGCGAAAGAACTCCACAGACGCGTACGGCCCAGCGTTCTTTCGTCCCTTCGGGGCTTGGCCGCAGACACGTCCCACCGCTTGCGCCGTGGGCTTTATTCTGGCGCCGCTCCGCGGCTGTTTCTGACTTCTGACTTCTGACTTCTGAGTTCTAACTTCTAACTTCAAGCCCGCTCCAGGTACTCGCCCGTACGCGTGTCGATGTTCAACATCTCACCGATCTCGATGAACGGCGGCACTTTCACCCGCAGCCCAGTTTCCAGCTCGGCGTCCTTGGTCTGGTTGGTGGCCGTCGCGCCCTTCACGACCGGCGGCGTGTCCACCACCTTCAGGGCGACCGTGTTGGGCAGTTCAACGCCGACGATCTTCCCGTCCACAAACGAGCAGGTGATAATCTCGTTGCCCTTCAAATACTGGTCCGCGTCGCCGATCACCTCCGCCGGAATATGAATCTGGTCGAAGGTGGTCTGGTCCATGACAACGAAATCGTTGCCTTCGCGGTAGAGGTACTCGAACTGCTTGGTCTCGACAAAGGGCGTCTCGATGCGGTCGTCCACGGCCAGGCGCACGTCGATGACGTAGCCGGTCTTGAGCGACTTGAGCTTCGCCTGTAAGTAGCTGCGCCAGTTGCCTTTCGAGACGCGGGTGATGTCGCTGACGGAATAGAGGTTATTCTCGTGGAGAATGACCTTGCCCTTCTTGAGTTCGCTCGCCTTGATCATCCCGGATGCTCTCCAATCTTCGCCCTGCGTTCGTCCATTCGTACCCGGGACAACGCCTGTTGATGCCGCCGGCGGGCACACTTCTCGCGGAAACCGGGCGCGTCGGCCCATCCCGCGAGAACCCCAGAATATACCCGAGATCGCCCCAGACGGGGAGTACGCCTTCCGGCCGATCCGGCCGATCCGGCCGATCCGGCCGATCCAGCCGATCCAGCCGAGGCGCGCCGGGTGTGGCCAAGATGCTTGGCAGACGCCGCCGGCCGGACCGCTCTTCCGAACCCGCCGCGCCAAGCGGCGGGTTGACGACCGGAAGCGAGCAGCGCCCGACAGGCCGGGGACGTCGACCCGCCGCGTGGCGCGGCGCGGTCGGACAGATAGGCCCGGCGGGTGTGCCATAGCGTCTGGTCACATCACCCGGCGCGCCGCCACTCTCTATCGCCGAATTTCCCGACTCGTCCGGCCGGAAATGAACTTTTCAAGCCCGCGGCGCGACGTCGTAGTGGCACATGGCAGGAGGCGAGCCGCGTGAGGATGCTTCAGTCTCTGTACGAGCAGCACGCGACCGCGCTGCTGCGCTACCTGCGGCGGATGTTCGCCGACGCCGCCGCCGCCGAGGATGTCCTGCAGGAGACGTTCGTCCGGGCCGCCGCGAAACCCGAACGGCTCGAAGACGCCGATTGCCCCCGTGCATGGCTGTTTGCGGTGGCCCGAAACGTCGGTCTGACCCAGTTGCGGCGGCGGCCCTGTCGGCCTCTGCCGCCGGCAGCCACCGCCCCCGCCGATGCTGACGTGGATCGGCGCGAGACGGCTGAGCAGGTGTGGGCGGCGATTGAGCGGCTGCCGACGGAGATGCGCGAAACGCTGGAGCTTCGCCTGCGAGACGACCTGAGCTACGCGGAAATCGCCGTGGTGCTCGAAATCCCGGTGGGAACGGTTCGCTCGCGGCTGCACCACGCCGTGAGAAAGCTGCGCGGCGAGCTGGAGGCTGGGCAATGAACGCAGAGACGCTTGAGAGGCTGATTCTCGACCGGGCGCTGGGCGCGCTGGACGCCGACGTGGCGGCGCTGCTCGACGCACACCTGCGCGACAACCCGGCCGCGGCCGCGGAAGCCGCGGCGATCGAGCGCACGATGGCTCGCGTCCGCGCTGCAACGAGGACCAACCCGCCGATCAACGTGCCGCCGTTCCCGTTGTCGCAGGCCGCGGCCGTGCGGCAACGGGCGCGCGTCATCCGCATCAGCGGCTGGTTCACCGGGCTGGCGGCGTGCCTGCTGCTGGGAGTCGGCGTGGGCGCGTGGTGGAAGGGGACCGCGATGCCGACCGGACCGATGCTCGTGGTCGGCCCGGCCCCGGAAGTTCAACCGCTGGCCGACCTCGGCATGTGGTCCGAGAGCCGGCGCTTGGCGGCGGCGCTCGAGGCGCGACGATCGGCGACGAGCGTGATGCCGGCGCGAGAGCTGATTCGAAAGGCGGCGGCGGGCGGCGGACTGTAGCGTCGGACCCCCGCGCCCGACGCCGACATGATTGACGTGTGGGGAGTGGCCTGACGGCACGGTCCGTCGTGGACCAGAATTCGAGACGAAGAAGAAAACGCCGTCGGACGCGGAGGTCCGACGCTACAAATGGAGCGATTCATGAAAACGACCCTGATGTTCTCACTCACCATCGTGTGCCTCGCCGGCGTCGCCGGCTGCTGGCCGGAGAAACGCGTGAACTGGTCTCCCAACGGAAAGCGGGCGGCGGTGATCGCGGCCGACGGCCTCTACCTGTGCAATCCGGACGGGCAGCTTTCATCGCGGCTGGCCGAAAACGTGCGGCGCGTCGCGTGGACGCCCGACTCGCTGCAACTGATCGCCGTGCGGCAAGTGGCCGTGAACACCTGGGCGGAGGCGAGCCGCTTCTTTTCGGCGGAGCAGGGCGCGAGCATCGCGTCGGCCGCGGAGCTGCTATTCACGGAGGCGATGACGTACGACGGCGACTGGAAGGCGTTCCCGGCGCGCTCGCTGCACGACCTTTCACCGGGCGGGTCAACCGCGGCCCTGATCCACCTGCGCGAAGTGCACGGCCCGCAACTGGCCGGCAAGATCGGCAAGCAATGGGAAGACCTCGCGAACGCGGAGCTGAACGGATGGGTGCTGGAGGCGATCGCCATTCGCGAGCAGGGCGGGCCGACGCCGACCGAACTGGCCCGCAGCATGGATGAATACCTGTCGGTCAGCGTGGCGCCGGATGGACAGGCGCTGGCCCTCGTGCAGCCGAACGGCGAAGACGGCGCCAATCTGCTGGTGCTGGCGCTTGACGGCAGTGGGCGGGGTCCGGTCGTGGTGGCGCAGCGCGTGTCGGCCTATCCCGACTGGTCGGCGGACGGCCGGAGCATCGTCTACGCCACCACACCGGTGCGCAAGGACAACACCATGGTCATGGGCAGTATCAGTCGCCGGACGGTCCGCGGTGACGACGGCGCACTTCTGAGCGAGATGCCGGCGGCGGAGGACCTGGCGGGCATCGCGTACATGGATGAGACGCGCGTGCGCTGCCTGCGCGACGGGCGGATCGTCTTCGCCTCCGTCGAGGTGTCGATTCCGTGCACCAGCAAGGACCTGAACCCGCGCGGCTCGCTCTTTGCGATCGACCCGGAGCGGCAGGCGACCGTCTCGCGCCTGGTGCCGCGCGAGTCGGAAACGGCCCTGGGTGAGTACGTTCACCTGTTCGAGGTCAGCCCGGATGAGAAGCACATCTGCGTGCCCTTCGGCTCCGGACAGATTTCGGTGCTGACGCTGGCGACCGGCGACGTGTGGCGAATTCCGGATAGGCCGATCGAGAACGACCAGCTTCGCTCGGCCCCCTGCTGGCGCGGCGACAACGAGCTGTGCTTCGCGACGCCGCCGGCGGAGGGCGACGAGACCAAGCGGGCGCAGATGGTTTTGTGCAAGCTGGATTTTGAGAAGCGGCAGGCGAGCATGCGGACGATCAGCAAGGACTGGGATGAGGCGAAGGTGAAGGAGTTCTTGTCGCCGAAGTGAGACTGGAAGTAAGAAGTTAGAAGTTAGAAGTTGGAAGTTAGAAGTTGGAAGTCAGAAGTCAGAAGTGAAGACGCGGCCCAAAGCGCGCCCCACCTCTGACTTCTGACTTCTAACTTCTTACTTCCGACTTCTCCTTCCGTATAATCGCCTTGAAGGAGTCTCGGCGATGCGGCTGATGGTGAACGGCGAGGAGAAAACGCTTCAAGACGTCCGCACCGTCGCCGATCTGCTGGCGCAGTTCGACTTGCCGCCGCAGCGCGTCGCCGTGGAGCTCAACCAGAACCTCGTCCGCCGGGCGAATTTCGAGCAGCAGGCGCTGAGCGAAGGCGACCAGCTCGAGATCGTCACGTTCGTAGGAGGCGGCTGATGCACGCCGCGCCGCTGAAGATAGCCGGTTTCGAATTCGAGTCGCGCCTCTTCGTCGGCACGGGCAAGTACCTGCGCGGCGGCGAGCCGGACTATGAGCTGATGCGCGCGGCGCTCGACGCCTCCGGTTGCCAGGTGGTGACCGTCGCCGTGCGGCGCGAGCGGCTGTACGACCCGCAGGGCCGCAGCCTGCTCGATTTTCTCGATCTGAAGCGCTACACGATCCTGCCCAACACCGCCGGCTGCTTCAGCGCCGACGACGCCATCCGCTCGGCCCGGCTCGGGCGTGAGCTGCTGGAGGGCATGAACAACCGCGGGGCGAAGTGGGTGAAGCTGGAGGTGCTGGGAGATCGCAAGACGCTCCTGCCCGATCCGATCGAGACGCTGCGGGCGTGCGAGACGCTGCTGAAAGAGGGCTTCACCGTCCTGGCGTACTCGAACGACGATCCCATCCTGGCGCGGCGGCTCAAGGATGCGGGGGCGGCGAGCGTTATGCCGCTGGGCTCGCCAATCGGCAGCGGCCAGGGCATTCTGAATCCGAACAACATCCGCATCATTCTCGAGGATCTGAAATCCGGCGACGCGGAATACCCGGTGATTGTGGACGCGGGCGTCGGGACGGCATCGGACGTGACGATCGCCATGGAGCTGGGCGCCGACGGCGTGCTGCTCAATACCGGGATCGCCTCGGCCGGCGATCCGGTGCGGATGGCGCACGCGATGCGACTGGCGATCGAGGCCGGCTGGCTGGCGGCGCAGGCCGGGCGGATCCCACGGAAGCTGTATGCCAGCGCGTCGTCGCCGATGACCGATCGAATCGCTCCCGCCGCGGCGAAATAAGATGAACCACAGAGGCGCAGAGGCACAGAGAATGCGGAGAATCGGGATCAAGGGACATCTGGGCGGATGGGGCGCGGGGCGCAGGCCGCGAGGCGCCGGAGATTTCCCGCGCCCCGCGCCCTGCGCCCCGTGCCCCTCGTCCTCGCTGCGCCTCTTCTCTGTGCCTCTGTGGTTCGTTTTCTTCCACCGGCTGGAGTAGTTCGTGCGGGCTGAATCGACATCGCCGATCGACCTTCCCGCCGGGCCGCCCTGCCCGGTGGACCGCATGCCGCGCCGGCAGCGCAACCGCATCTGCATCTGGGTCATGACCGTCGGGGCCGCGAATTTCCTGCTCTACACGATCATCTACGCCGGCCTAGGCGGCGACGCACGAAACGGCTCGCGGCGGTTCATGCCCGCGGAGGACGGATCCACCCGGGCCGCCTATTTCCTGCGCGGCCATCACATACGCAGCCTGAGCGGAGAGGAGCGGCAGGTGAGCCGCGCGGTGTGGGTCTACAGCTACGCCCATTCGATCACGCTGCCGATCACGGCCAGCGCGATGATCATCAGTATGCTCGTCCTGGCGCGGCCTCACATCATCGCCACGATGCGCGACGGGTACATCAACGGCCAGACGTTCGTCACCATGTTCGGAACGATCGTGGTGGTGGTGACGCTGATCGCCACCACGCTTTTCGCCTGGGATTTCGTGGCGCAGCTCAGCGCGCCGTAACAGGGCCGACGCATGCCGCACTGGTTGGTCAAGAGCGACCCCGACGAGTACTCAGCCGCCGACCTGGAGCGCGACGGCCGTACTGCGTGGACCGGCGTATCGAACGCGCTGGCGTGCAGGCACCTGCGCGAGATGCGCGCCGGCGACCAGGTGCTGGTCTATCACACCGGTAAGGCCAAGGCGATTGTCGCGCGGGCGCGCGTCGAATCGCCGGCCGACGCCGCGGACGGCAAGCCCGGCGCCGTCGTCCTAGCTTTTGCCGGCTGGCTCACCGCACCCGTTTCGCTGGCAACCATCAAATCTGACGCCGCTTTCGCCGAATTGGCCATCGTGCGAATCGGCCGGCTCTCGGTCATGCCCGTTTCAACGCCGCAATGGAAGCGCATCCTGGCGCTTGGCAAGGCGGCGGCAAAATCGCCGTGAGCCTGCGGCCGCTTCTTCCGGGTCGATTTCTCGACGCGCGCCCGCAGAGCGCCGCCGAGGCCCTGCCGATCGCGGCCGCCGTCAACATCCCGGCCGACGAGTTGCCCCAGCGCACGCACGAACTGCCGCCGCGCGAGCGGACCGTCGCGATCGCCGACACCGGGCCGGCGGCGGAAGCCGCGGCCTGGCTGCAATCGAACGGTCGGCGGGCGGAGCTGCGCAGCGACTGGAACTACGCCGGCAGCGTGGGCGAGCAGTGCGTTCGCCGGTTGTGGGAGCCGGCCGCTTTTCTGGCCGAGGTCGTCGCGCGGCTGGCGCCGGGACGGGTGCTCGACCTGGCCTGCGGCAGCGGGCGCGACGCGGTTTTTCTGGCGGCCGGCGGCTGGTCGGTCAGCGCCGTCGATCGCCTGCCCGACGCGCTCGGACTGGCGCGCGATCTCGAAGATCGCTGCAAGGGGGCGATTGCCCGGCCCATTCAATGGGTCCGCGGTGATCTCGAAACGCCGGACATCGGCCTCCGCCCGCCGTTCGAGTTGAGCGGCGGATTCGATCTCATCGTGATCATCCGTTTCCTGCATCGCCCGCTGATGCGCCGTGTTGCGGACTGGCTGCGGCCCGGCGGCAGCGTCGTGTGCGAGACGTTCACCACGCTGCACCGCGCGCGGCACGGCAAGCCGGCCGGAACGGAGCATGTCCTGCGGCCAGGTGAGTTGCCGGCGCTTCTTGGGGGCTTGGAAATCACCCGATTTGACGAGGGATGGAGGGGCGAGATTCACACGGCGCGGGTGTGGGCGACGCGCTACTGAAGCGGGAGGGTCGAGGCGCGCGGAATGAGGGTCGGCGCGACGCGCGTCGTCTCGGGCGCGTCCAGGCGCGACTTGCTGACGCGCTGCAGAATGAGCGTGATCGCCCGCCGGCCGATTTCCACGGCCCCGTCGTCAATCGAGGTCAGCGGCGGCGTGACGGCCCGCGCCAGCGGCGTGTCGCCCTGGCCCAGCAGCGCGAAATCCTCGCCCACGTGCCGCCCGGCGCGGGCCGCCAGCGCCAGCAATTGCACCGCGAGCGAATCATCGGATGCGGCGACGGCGTCAACCGTGCGGAATTTCTCCACCAGCCGGTCGGCCTCGGCCGGCGACGGCGCCGCGCCCTTGAGCTCAAAGAGAACATCGTGCGGATTCACGCCGCGATCGCCGCAGGTCTCGCGAAACCCGGTCAGACGGTCGGCTGCGGCGGAGCCGGCGGGGGCGTGCACGTAAAGCGCGTGCTGCCGGTCCTTGGCAAAGAGATGCCGGCCAGCGAGGCGCCCGCTTTCAACGTGGTCGCTCAGCAGGATGTCACACTCGACGCCATCGACCTCGACGCACGAGACCAGCGGCTGGCGCTCGGCAATCTCGACCAGGGCCTTCCAGCCTTCGCTTGCGAGCCGTGCGGCGACGAGCACGCCGTCGTCGCGACGACCGGCGAGCGAGGCGATGTACTGCGCGGCGACGCCGTCATCGTGGCCGAGTTCGGCGACGTGAATGACGTAGTTGTTGGCCTGCGCCTGGGCCAGGGCGCCGCGCAGCAGCGCCACGGCCGTGGGCGACTCCAAGTGGTCCAGCAGCACCATGACCGTGAAGGTGCGCCCGGTCGCAAGCGAGCGCGCGGCGTGGCTGCGGACGTAGTTCAGCTCGCGACAGGCCTGAATGACGCGGTCCTTGGTGGGCTGGCTGATGTCGGGGCGGTCGTTGAGGGCCCGCGACACGGTCCCGCGCGACAGGCCGGTTCGACGGCTGATGTCTTCGATGGTGACTTTGGCCATCCGTGAGTTTCCATCGGCCAGGCAAGCCGCGCCCGAGGAAAGGACCGGGCGCGCCGAGAACTTCATCGCACCGCGCGCCCGGATTCTACCCCAATCGTGTGCAGGTTCAATGAACACCGCGTCAGGGCCGCGCGGTGCGTTACAACATGATGGGTAATCGAACGGGCGCGGGTGATATTCGAACCCGCCGCGCCAAGCGGCGGGGTGAGCCCTCGGAGTCGGCGCGACGGCGCGCGCGGCACCGGTCAACGCGGCCTCGCAGGGTAGTCACCCCGCCGCTTGGCGCGGCGGGTTCGGACAAACGGCAAGCCACCCCGATGCCGACCGGTTACGACAGCGCTTGCTAATTTTTTTTGCCTCCGGCCCAAGTGTGTGTTAGATTCTCCTTATAGACCTTCACACCTGGAGGCGCAGCGAGTTTGCGGCAGCGCGGTAAAGGGGGGCTGACTGGTGTATACGAGCCGCCGTCGGGCTGATTGATCAGCGCGGTTTGATGCGCGCTGTCCGCGGCGGAGCTGGGTGCCGCTTCGCGCGGCATGTGGTGCGAGCTGCGCGCGGCTGTCCGAAAGGAGGCGCACATCACACTCACTTCCCCTCAGATTGCGGTGGAGTTTCACGTCACATCTGTCTGATTTCGTGAGAAGCGCCCGTCGAATCGGACGGACGCGTTGGAGAGATGCTCATGTTGAAGAGAATCATCGCCCTTGCAGCGATTCTGTCGGTTTGCTGCCTCGTGGCAGGCGCCTCGGATCGCGTCACCGCCAACGAGAAGGGCAGCGTTCTGATCTTCCCCAAGATCGAGCTGCGCTGGATGCAGATCGACAGCGAGTACAAGCTGGTTCAGGACACGTTCATTCACCTCACAAACGACTTCACCGATGCCGTTGACGTTCAACTGTTCTTCATGCTCGGCGACCCGCCGGCGGCAGGCGAGCCGGGCTGGATGCGCATGTCGAACGTGATCACGCTCCAGCCGGATGAGCCGGCTTTCTGGTCGGCGTCGACCGGGAACCCGAAGGGCGTCGCGCCCTTCACGTATCTGGATCCGGGCTCACCGCCCGGCCGGATTGACCCGGAGGGCTCCGGGCAGCGCGTGCTGCGCGGCTACATGATCGCGTTCGCGGTGAACAACGCCGGCGAGCAGATTCGCTGGAACCACATCGTCGGCACGACCAGCATCGTCAACTACCAGCATGGCGCCGTGTGGGAGTATGCCGCCTACACGTTCCAGGCGCTGATCGGCAGCAACGGCGCTGTCGTCGGCACGCCCGGAACGATCAACCTCGACGGCATCCAGTTCAGCAACGGCATGCACAAGCTGCTGCTGGATTTCCAGACCGCCGGCTCGCAGGGACTCTCCTGCCCCGAGCTGTGCGCGACCGTCGACACCGACCTGACGCTGGCCATGATCGACGTCGACCTGCGCTACGGCGGAGCTCAGCCTTACACGACCAAGCTCGAAGTGCAGGTCTGGAACGAGGAGGGAGTCGAGTTCTCCGGCCCCGCCCCGACCTTCACGCTCTGGAAGGAAGTGCTGCTCAGCGAGCTCGGCGGCGCGTTTGACAAAGGCTGCGTCGGAACCGACGGCGCCAAGGCTCGCATCGACGGCGTCGCCTTCCCGCAGCAGAGCGCCACCGCCCGCGCGTTTGTCGCGCTGGCCACCAAGGTCGTCACCTTCCAGGAAGCGCCGCCCGCCTACGGCATGGTTGGCCGCGTGATCCGCACGACCTTCGCCGGACGCAACACCATCGGCACCGGCGTCGAAGCGGCGCAGATCAAGTTTGACGTGCCGGACGAACCGGACGAGAGCAACGTCGACGGCCTGATCCCGGTCCCGCTGGGCGGCGCCCGGCCGGTGAAGCTCCCCTTCCAGGAGGGCGTTGACATTCGCTAGGAGCGCACGAGGACGCTGGTCGGCGCCACGGCCGGCGCCAGGCAACGAGTCCACTTTTTTCGACGGCGGGAGCGCGGCTTGAACGTGGCGCGGCGCTCTCGCCGCACTTTTTTCCGGAGAGCTCCCGTGGGCAGGCACAGACGTCAAATTTCGCACGCGCTATTCGGAATGATGCTCGCGCTCTGGGGCGCGGCCGGAGGGTGTCGTACCACGCAGGCGGATCGCGGCGAGGCGCCGCCCACGCCGCCGGCCGCCTTTGCGGCTGACTGCGGCGATTTCCGCCTCGCCGTCGAGGCGGCCTGGAGCGCACGGATGCGCTCCGACTGGGCCGCGCTGTTCGCGTTTCTGGACCCCGACGTTCGCCGCGATGCAACGGCGGAAGAATACGCCGCGTGGGCGGAGCAGCGCGAGCCGTTCGTCGTGCATTCCTTTCTGATCGACAGCGTCGAGGTCAGCGACGGGCTGGGCTGGGCGTTCGTCACGTCGCGAACCACGCTGCGCCGGCTTCCGGCCGAACCAGTCGTGTCGCAGCGAGTGGAGAAATGGCGCTGCCGCGACGGCTGCTGGGCCCTGGTCCCGCCGGAACTGCTGGGTACGCTGCCGGCGCCGCCGTCGCAACGCGATCGCGCCGCCGAGCCGCGGCTGGCGGAGCGATTTCTGGCCGCGTGGAACGCGCGGCGCGTGCGCAGCGCCGACGCGCTGCGCGGCTTTCTCGATCCGGAGGACGACGCCGCGGCTGCGGCCGAGCTGATCGCGATGCAGGACCGTCGGCTGGAGCACTTGCGCTGCGACGTGCTGTGGACCGAAGCCATCGGGCAGCGCGGGCGCGTCCGTGCCCGGCTGGTCGTGCAGGCCGCTGATCCGGCGATCAATGAAGGCAAACCGGCGACCACCGAGATGACCGAACGCTGGATTCGCCGCGGCGACGAGTGGTACTGCGACATCGTGAACCGCGATGAGAGCGCGCGGCGCTGAAACGCACGCCGCGCCGGAGCGCGGCGGCGGGAATCAGGACCGGGCTCCCCCTCTGAGTCGGGCCCCGTCCATAGCTGTGGGTGGGACGGGCGTCTCGCCCGTCCTTGCTCGACCCGGAACGGGCAAGATGCCCGTTCCACCCACGGAGCATGCCGCACGCTACGGCGCCGCGGCTGCACCGAGATTCAGCGCCAGAATCTTCTCGCGATCGCGGACGTACAGCGTGCGCCCGCAAAGCGTCGGCGCCGTCCAGGCCGTCTTGTGGCAGATTCCCGGAGCCTTGGCGAGCAAGCGGTACTTGCCAGGGTCCGCTTTCACCAGATACAGCGTGCCGTCTTCGTCGAGGACAACCAGCTTGCCGTCGGCGTGAATCACGTTCGCCTTCGAGATGCCGCGCTGCCGCCAGCCGAAATCACCCGTCTTGGCGTTCACGCACGCCAGAAACGCCGGCCCGAAATCGCCGCTGCTGCCGTAGATCCATTCGCCCGCGCGGACGGCGTCGGCATGCTGAATCTTCATTCGCGGGTTGAACCACGCTTCTTTCGCCGCGAAGCCGTCGCCCGTCTTCTCGATCTTCACGCCGCGCGAACCCATTCCGTACGCCGACGAGACGAAGAGCAGCCCATCCGCGGCGTTCCAAATCGGCGTGGAGATATTCGCGCCCCACTGCGTCGGATGCTCGATGCTCCACAGTTTGTCGCCTCCGGCCGGGTCGATGCCGCGCACGTCCTTGCCGGTGAACGCGATCAGGTGTTCGCTGCCGCCCACCTGGATGGTCAGAAGCGACGCATAGCCGGGCTCAAAGTCTCCCAGTTTCCACGCGACCGCGCCGTCCGACTGCGCAAACGCCATCACCGCGTGGCCCTTCTCGCTGCTGACGGGCAGCACGATGTTGCCCCCGTGGGCCAGCGGGCTGGAGCCGTAGCCGCGCCCGTTCAGGGCCGCCTTGAACTCGCCCAGCAGGTCCTTCGACCAGATCAGCTTGCCGGACTTCTTGTCGAGGCACGTGAGCTGCGCCGTGCAGCCGACCGCGAAGACGCGATCGCCGACGACCACCGGCGTGCTGTGCGGACCCGGGCCGAATTCCATCTGAAGGTCCTTCGGCCACGGGGCGGCGTACTTGTATTCCCAGATCGTCTTGCCGCTCTTGGCGTCGAGCGCGATCACGACCTCGTCGCCCTTGAACGCGTCCTCCTTCTCGCGAAGCGAGTACATCGTGTAGAGCGCGTCGCCGTCGCACAGAATCGCCGAAAACCCGTCGCCCAGCGGCCGCTCCCACAGCTTCGCCGGCCCTTCCTTGGACCAGCGGTTCGCCAGACCCGTCGCCGTGCTGCTGAAGTTCCGGTCCGGGCCGCCCCATTGCAGCCATGCGACCGGCGGGTTCTCCGGCGTAACCGGATCGACCGCGCCTGAGAGAGCCTCGGCTTCTTCAGCTTCGCGTGCGGCCCTGGCATCCTGCAATCGCCTGGCGATTTCCGCCTTCTGCTGGGTGCGTTCGGCGGCCGGTCGGACGGCAAGCCCGGCCTTGTATTCACCTTCGATTTTCATAAGCGGCGCCGACTGGTCCTTGGTCCACCACGGCTGAACCTCGACCGTGGCCGTCGTTTCGCGCGACATTTCGATCAGGCAGCCTTTCGCGACCGAGAACTTCGCCGTGCCGCTGAAACGCCCGTTCATGTTGCCCAGCCGCTGGTCCTTGGCCGGCTTTTCATCGGCGTCCTTGGCGACCGTCCCCTCGAACCGGATCACCGCGACGTCCCCATCAGCCGCCTTCTCAACCTGCTCGAGCTTGCACTCGTAGTTGAGAATCACCTTGCCGACCTGCGGGTAATCATCATGCTGGGTTTTCTTCCACGTCTCGCCGGTTTTCACCTCGCGATTGGGCAGCAGCACCAGTAGCGATTCGCCGAAAGCGGACATGACCGAACGGTCCGCAAAGTCCTCGCGGGCCAGCGAGCTGGCGACGAAGTTCTGCTCTCCCAGCGCTTTGAGTTTCTGACGGATCGGCTCGGCGCCTTCCACCGCGGCGCCGACGCCCTGCCCGTCGAGCGTGATCTTCAGCGGCATGCTCAGAATCGGCGTGAACGCAGCCTTGTGATCCGGCGAGGCGTCCTCCGCCTCGGGATCGTCGCTGTCGAACCGGCTCTTGATCGACTCGCCGAATGACATGAAGCCGAACAGGCGGTCGAGCGTCGCGTCGAGCTGTAAACCGTCACCCTTCGCGCTGGACTTCAGCATCAGCCCGTAGACCGAGCGCGTCTCGATCTTCGACGGCGCGCCATCCGGACCGGACATCTTCTGCACAGCTTCGCCGGTGAACTCGACGTACGCCTCCGTGGCGTCTGGCCTGGGCTTGATCAGGACCGACGCGCCGCCCTGCGCCAGCGAATCGGCCGCGGCCGAAGCTATGACCAGACACGTCACCAGAGCACTCAGAGCGCACTTCGGCCCACGAAGCTGCATCGGTTCACTCCTTGAATTGGAATCGGCCGCGGAACAACCCGCGGGGATTATAGGGGAAGTCCGCCGTCCGGCGCGAACATGCGGCGACTTTGTTTGACACCGCGGAAACGCGGTTCTACTATCGCGCGCGGTTGATTGGCGCGGCGCGCACGCGGGGGGTCAATCGGGGGACCGGTCTTTCGGCCGGTCTTGTAGCCCACGCGCCGCAACGCGAGACCGGCCGGTGGCCGGTCGCCTGGGAAATCGCCGGCCGCGGCCGTGCGAAGTGAGCCGCGAGTGAGAAACCTGCCGATGAATGCCCGAACGGCCTGTTATTCCCTGCTGATCGTGCTGGCGAGCGGCTGCGTCCTGGACGCCGGAGATCTGGACGCGTCCCTGAGCGCCTACCGCGAGCGCATGCTCGCCTCTTCCGAAGACCCGCCGGCCGGCGGCGAGCCGCTGGCGCGGCCCGCGACCGGCGCCCTGCCGCCGCGAAACGCGCTGGTCACGTCGGCGCCGTCGTCGCAGCCCTCGTCCGAGTCGATCCTGTTCGAGCTGCCCGATCCGACCGAGGCGGCCAGCGTCTTCGCCCGCCGCCTGCAGGCGCTGCGCGACGTGCCGCGGCAGGAAGAGCGCGTCATCAAGAATTACGAAGGCGTGCAGCGCTACGCGAACGAGTACCTCGCGCAAGTCGCGCGGCCGACCAAAGTGAAGCTCTCGCTCAGCGAGTGCATCCAGCGGGCGCTGGAGCACAATTTCGAAATCCGCGTCGAATCCTACAACCCGGCCATCAGCCAGACGCAGATTGTCGAGGCCGAGGCCGCCTTCGACACGGAGTTCTTTCTCGATTCCAGCTATTCCCCGCGCGACAACGCCACCGCCAGCACCCTGCAAACCGGAAAGAGCGACACGCGCCTGGTTCGGGCCGGCATCCGCCAGTTGCTGCCGTCCGGCATGCAGGTTTCCACGTCGGTCCAGATGCAGCGCTTCAGCGCCGACTTCCAGTTTCAGCGGCTCAACCCGGCCTACAGCAGCTCTTTCGTCGCCGAGTTCCGCCAGCCGCTGATGCGCGGCTTCGGGCTGGACGTGAACCGCGCCCAGATCAACGCCCGCCGGGTCGAGTTCAACTCCGCCTACGAGGTCTACACGCAGCGCGTTCGCGACCGGCTGCTCGACGTCGAGCGGGCCTACTGGCGGCTGCTGGCGGCGCGGCGCATCGCGGCCGTCTTCGCCGAAACGCTGGCCCAGAACCGCGTCACCGCCGAGGGCATCGAGCAGCGCCGCTTTCACGACGCGACCGAGGTCGAAATTCAGAACTCGCGCGCCAGCTTCAAGCAGCGCGAGGTGCAGTACATCGAGACCGTCAAGAAGGTGAAAGACGCCGAGGACATCTTGAAGGGGCTGCTCAACGACCCGGAGCTCCTGCTCTCGCGCGACATCGAGCTGGTCCCCACCGATCTGCCGCTGATCGCCGGACTGGCGCTGGATCAGTTCGCGGAAGTGCGCGCGGCGCTCGACGAGCGCAGCGAAATCCGCCAGGCGCGCCTGGCGGTCGACGGCGCGCGGATCAACACCGGCGTCGCCAAGAATCAGACGATGCCGCAGCTCGACCTCGCGTTCCAATACGAAGTGCAGGGCGTGGGCGGCACGGCCGACAACAGCTTCGGCCAGCTCACGCAGTCGCGCTTTCAATCCTACAACGTCACGCTCACGTTCTCGGTGCCGATCGGCAACCGCGCCCGCCTGGCGGCCTGGAACCGCGCCCGGACCCAGGAGACGCAGGCGATGACGCGCGTCTATCAGGTCATGGAAGCGGTCGTGGTCGAGGTCAATACGGCCGTGCGAAACCTCGTCGTTCGCTTCTCGCAGATCGCCCCGCAATACGAGTCGGCCAACGCCGCCGAGCGCAACCTGCGGGCGCTGCAGGCCCGCACGGCCAAGATCGACCCCGCCTTCCTGGACACCGAGCTGCGCGGCGTCGAGCAGCTCAACTCAACCCGCCAGACGCTGCTTCAGATCATCACCGACTACAACATCAGCATCGCCGAGCTGGAGCGGGCCAAGGGCACGCTGCTCACGCACTACAACATCGTTCTGACCGATGAGCCGCAGCCGCGCTGACGCGCCCAACCCGCCCGCCGCACAGACGCGCCCGCCGCGGCGCGCGGCGCGGCTGAGCGGGCCGTGGCCGGCCGTGCTGCTGGGGGTGCTCTGCTATGCGAACAGCTACTTCAATGAGTTCGCGTACGACGACGTCGAGATCGTCGCCAAGCACCCGCGCGTCCGGTCGCTCGCCAATCAGAGGGAAATCTGGCTGAGCGACTGGTGGAAGCCCTTCCGCGAGGAGGATCGCGTCCTCGACAAGCAGCGCGACCGCCTCTATCGCCCGCTCGCCACGTTCTCCTTCGCGCTTCAATACGCCCTCAGCCGGGACGATCCCGCCGCGTACCACGCGGTCAACATCGTTCTGCATGGGCTGATGTGCGGACTGGTCTGGCTGCTGGCGCAGCGGCTGCTGGGGGATCGCAGCGTCAGCAGCATCGCCGCGCTCATTTTCGCGGTGCATCCGCTGCACAGCGAGGCGGTGGCCAATGTCGTCGGGCGAGCCGAAGTGCTGGCGGCTCTGCTGCTGGCGCTCGGAATCCTGGTGCTGCTGCCGCCGCTGCGTCTGTCCGAACCCGCCGCGCCAAGCGGCGGGGTGCCGCTCGTGCGCGCGAGACGCGCAACACAGGGCGACGTCGACCCGCCGCTCGGCGCAGCGGGTTCGGAAAGATCGGCTGCCGAGGCGGTCGCGGACAAATCGAATACGGCCGCCGGCTTCACGCTTTTTCGCACTCTGGCCAGCGTGCCTCTCTTCACGTTGGCGTTGCTCGCCAAGGAGACCGCGGTCTGCTACCTGCTGGTCGCGGCGTTGATCGCGCAGAATCGCGGGCGGCGGGTCGGCGGGCTGGCGAAATCCGTGTGGCTGATCCACGGAGCGATCCTGCTCTTGCCGCTGGCGGTCTATCTGCCGCTGCGCTACGTGGCCCTCGAAAACCACCTGCTGCGCGACCGCGAGCCGGCCATCGTCATGAACGCGCTGGTCGCGGCGCACGGGGGGGACCGCGTCTGGCTGCCGTTCTCAGTCCTCGGGCATTACACGCGCTTGGTGCTGGCGCCCGCCAAGCTGAGCTGCAACTACGGCTATGCCCTCATGGATCCCGCCGCCGGCCCGGACGCGATGACGCTGCTCGGAGCGCTGACCGCCGCCGCCGGAATCATCGGCCTGGGCGGCTACCTCTCCGGCTCGCACACGTGGCGACGAATCGCGTTCATGACGGCGCTGTGCGCCGCAAGCTACGTGCTGATTTCGAATACGGCGCTGCTCATCGGCGTCGCCGTCGCCGAGCGGCTGATGTACTGGCCGACCGCGCCGATCTTCATTCTCTTATCGCTCCTGATCGTCGAGGGCTGGCGCGCGTTCTGCACGAAAGAGCGCCCGCTGCACAAGTCAGCCGGCCTGCTCCGCGGCGTGGGCGTGGCGCTGCTGTTTGCCCTGGCGCTGCGCGGCTTCTTCCGCAACGCGGACTGGAAGAACAACGGCGCGCTGTTTCCGACCGACGCGGCGGTCTGGCCCGAAAGCGTCGAGCTGAACCTGGGTGTGGCGCGCGAGCTGCTGCCGCACGCCGCGCGCGCCGCCGGCCCGCGGCGGCTCGAGCTCGTGGCGCAGGCGCAGGCCCACCTGGAAACCTGCCTGCGGCTGCTGCCGCGCTATGACGCCGCCATGCGCGAGCTGGGCCGCGTCAAGGGTCTGCTGGGCGACTACGACGCGGCGATCGAGCTGCTCAGCACGGTCATTCAGATCGTGCCAATGGACCGGTTGTCCACGCAGCTTCTGGCCGAGGCGCGCGCCCTCAAGCAGGGTCGGCCGGCCGACACGCTGGAGAGCGTCCTGGCGCCTCTCGCCTCGCAGCCGGCGTCGGCGCCGCTCCATCGGCAAACGGGCGAGCGGCTGCTTTCGCTCGGCTATCCGGCCGAGGCGCTCGACGTGCTCAAGCGCGCCCGCGACCTGGCGCCAGAAGACGGCCAGACGCTGCGGTTGCTGGCGGACGCCTACGCCAGCATGAACGAGCCGGAGCTGGCGACGCAGACCTATCTCGACGCGGTGAAGCGCTCCCCGGACGACTGGCGGATTCACACCAACCTGGCGCGAATGCTGGCGCAGATCGGCTCCGATCGCCCCGCCGCGCTGCGGCACGCGCGCGAAGCCTACCGCCTGATGCCCGGCGACCCGCGCGTGAACATCAACCTGGCCGAGGCGCTGGTGGTCAACGAGCAGATCGATGAGGCGCTGACGCGCTTCCGGCACGTCGTGCGGAACCTCGATCCCTCCGATCCGCTGCTGCCGGCGGTCGAGCAGCGAATGCACGAGGTGGAGCGCAATCGGCGATAACGTCTCATTTCGCAACTCACGGTACTTCCCGAACATCCGAATTCACCGCGCTTTGCCGTCCCCGCGACAGGCCGCTACGCTTCGCTTCCATCGCTTGCCGGCGCGGCGAGCCTTCGCATACTTCGTCGGAGCCTGCGTTGCCGCTCGCGGCGCTTCTTCCCCAGTTTTCGTCCACCTGGCTCGCCGTGTGGTTCTGGGCCACGCTGGTGATCTGCCTGGTATGGCTGCGCCGGCACATTGACCTGTTGCTGGCCGGGCGCGACCGGGACCTGGCCTTCGAAAGCGAACGCTTGACCGACGCGGCCTCCGCGCCGCTCCCGCGGCTCTCCATGCTCGTCGCGGGCAAAGACGAAGAGGCCAACATCGGACGATGCGTCGAGGGCTTGCTGCGACAGGACTATCCGAATCTCCAGGTGATCGCGATCGACGATCGCAGCGGCGATCGCACCGGTGAAATCATCGACCGCATCGCCCTGCACGACGCGCGCTTCACGGCGCTGCACGTGAGCGAACTCACGCCCGGCTGGTTCGGAAAGAACAATGCGATGCGCCTGGGAGTGGAGCACGCGGATGGCGAGCTGCTCTGCTTTACCGACGCGGATTGCACGTTCGACTCGCCCCGCCTCCTGACGGCCGCGGTGCGCCTGATGCTGCGAGACAACGTCGATTTTCTCTCGGTGCTGCCCCTGCTCGAAGCCGGCAGCTTCTGGGAGCGCGTGGTGCAGCCGGTGGCGGGCGGGATCATGGTCGTCTGGTTTCCGCCGCAGCGCGTCAACAACCCCAGGTCCGCCTGTGCCTATGCCAACGGCGCATTCATGCTGATGTCGCGGCGGACGTACGACGCGCTGGGCGGGCATGAGCCGGTCAAGGCGACCCTGAACGAGGATATGCACCTGGCGCGGCTGACCAAGCGGGCCGGGCTGCGGCTGCGCGTGATTCGCAGCGGCGGAATGTACCGCGTGCGCATGTACACCGGCTTTCGCCAGATCTGGCGCGGCTGGTCGCGCATCTTCTTCGGCTGCTTCGGGACGTTCCCGAAGCTGCTGGGCAGCGTGTTGATGCTCACGATCTTCAGCCTGTCGCCGTGGCTGTCGCTGTTCATCGCGGGCGGAGCGTGGCTGGCTGGATCGGCGCATCTGGGGCCGATCGCGGCGATGGCGGCAGCGGCGGTCACGGCGCAGCAGTCGGTGCTCTGGCGGTTCTACACGCTGTCCGGCGTCGGTTCAGCGTGGGCGCTGAGCTACCCGGTTGGCGCGGTTGTCTGCCTGGGAATGACGTTAAGCGCGATCACTCGCCTGGGGGGAAGCTCGACAAACTGGAGGGGGACGACGTATGAGGGTGGGGCGCATCGTGAGCGCGGATCGGTGGTCGGAAGCTAAACCGATCCCAAGCGACGCAACTAGTTCAATAACAAATATTTATGAATACTAGCGCATTTCGCGATTTGAAACTCGCGCTCACCCACGTCGCTCTTTCTAATTGACACCGGCAATCCACAAGGCATAGTCGATAGAGCGGGTGGCGGCAACCGGATGTTGTGCCGCCCGTCGCGCGGTGAGTTTTTTCGTCGCAGCTTGACTGCCGGACGATGTTAGGTTACTATTAGTACGAATGGACATCTAACTGACGGCAGTCGGTTCTCAGACGCAATGGAGTGCGCCATGTCCCGCAGACCTCAGACTCTCGACGACGCGCTTTGCCTGGTCGGCCCCGGCGGCGATTTCTGCCGCGAACTGCGCAGCGTCGGGCCGCGCCTGACGGATGTGGCGAGTCGCCCGCTGACGGACGCGGAAGCGGCCAATCTGCGGCGGCACGTCGCGGCGCAATTCGGCGCCGCGGCGGCGCTGGCACTCGCGCGCCAGGCGGATGAATCCGCCGCGCAGACGGTTCGCGCTGCGGCGTCTGGTCCCCTGCCTCCGGTGGTGTTCGGCTCTCTTAGCGCCTACCTGGCGGAGGAATGGAATCATGCCGCGTCACCCGTCGTCGAAGAAGCCTGCCTCGCTCACGCCCAAGCAGCTTCGCGTTCTGACCTACATCCGCGACTACAGCCGGGCGCGGGGCTACGCGCCTACGATGCAGGAGATGGCGGACGAGCTGGACGTCAGCAAAGTTACCGTGTTCGAGCACATCGCGGCGTTGCAGCGAAAAGGCCTGCTGAAGCGTTCCCGGCACAGGGCACGCTCTTTGCAACTTAACGAAAAGTACAGCTTTCCTGACGAGCGTCCCACGCGGCTCCCGCTTGTAGGCACAATCGCCGCCGGCCGGCCGATCGAAGCGCTCGAAGATCGGGAAGTTCTGGACCTTGAGGACATGTTTGTCTCGCCGTACGGCAATTTCGTCTTGCGCGTTCGGGGCGACAGCATGATTGAAGACCAGATCCGCGACGGGGACTACGTGATCTGCGAGAAGCGCGACATGGCCCGCGACGGCGACACGGTCGTCGCCCTCCTGGAGGACGGCGAAGCCACGCTGAAGCGCTTTTATCGCGACGCGAAGGGCATCCGGCTCCAGCCGGCCAATCCGAACTACAAGCCGATCGTGACGCCGAACGTAACCGTGCAGGGCGTCGTGGTGGGCGTGTTGAGGCAGTATCGCTGAAGAGGAAAGGGATCAAGGGATCAAGGGATCTAGCGTACCCCTCGCCCCCTCGCTCCCTCGCTCCCTTGATCCCTTTATCCCTTTCTCTCAGTGCGAACACATCGCCAGCATCGCCTTGTGGCACTCTTCGGGAGTGACGTCGCGTGTGTGGGTCGCGATGCTCCACTCGTGGCCGAATGGATCGGTCAGCTTGCCGTAACGGTCGCCCCAGAACATGTCGGTGACGGGCATCGTGACCTTCGCGCCCGCGTCAACCGCGCGCTTGAACGCCGCGTCCACGTTCGTTACGTAGAGATGGATGCCGACCGGCGAGCCGTTGTATTTCTGCGGTGAATGGCAGTTCATGTCGGGAAACTCGTCCGCCAGCATGAAGATCGAATTCCCGATCTTCAGCTCGGCGTGCATCACCGATTTTCCATCCGGACCGGGCATCCGCATGACCTCCTCGGCGGCGAAGGCCTTCTTGTAAAACTCAATCGCCGCCGCGGCGTTGCGGATGACCAGGTGCGGCGTGATCGTGCTGAATCCCGGCGGAATCGGAGCGGCGCTGGGCATGACTGTTCTCCCAAATGATTGTCGCGGCGCGCCCGCGGCGCGCGGCGACTGGCCCATGAGGTTTGCGATCCACGTCTGTGACTTCGCCCACGGCAGGCTACCACAACTCGCCGCGGACGCATAGTCCTTTTGCATGATGTACAACATCCGACGCCCGCGTTTTTGACCAATCTTGACGGCCGCGCCGCCCCGCTCGTACGCTGCGCCGCGAATTCGGGAGGGGCGCAGACACGGAGACCGACATGCGACACATGGCCCTGATGGCAATTCTGATCATCTCCCTGCTCGCGACTGGCTGCCAGAGCACGCCCCGCGGAGCAGCCGGCTCGCCGCCGATCTTCGACGGCATCGGCGCCTACGGCCGGCCGATCTCGACCGCGTCCCCTGACGCGCAACGCTATTTCAATCAGGGGCTGACGTGGGCCTACGGCTTCAACTACGACGAGGCGATTCGGTCGTTCCGTCAGGCGGGCGCGCTTGACCCGGCCTGTGCCATGGCGGATTGGGGCGTCGCGCTATGCAACGGTCCGCACATCAACCGGCCGGAAATGACCGGGGACCAGTCAAAACAGGCCTGGGCGGCGATCCAGGAGGCGTTGACGAAGGCGAATTCCGCGACGCCGGTCGAGAAAGACCTGATCGTCGCGCTCTCAAAACGCTACGCAGAAGCGCCGCCCGCCATTCGCCGCGGACTGGACGAGGCGTACGCCGCGGCGATGCGCGATCTGTGGGCGAAATACCCCGCGGATGCGGACGTGGGCACGCTTTTCGCCGAGTCGCTGATGGACCTGCAACCGTGGGACTTGTGGACGCAGGATGGCAAACCCAAGGGGCTGACTCTGGAAATCGTCGCGACGCTGGAGCGCACGATTGAACTGAGGCCGGACAACCCCGGCGCGTTGCACCTGTACATCCACGCCGTCGAAGCGTCGCCGCATCCGGAGCGGGCGCGCGTGGCGGCGGACCGGCTGCGGCTGCTGGTGCCGGCCTCGGGTCATCTGACGCACATGCCGGGGCATATCTACGCCCGCATCGGCGAATGGGCGGAGGCGTCGGAGGCGAACGTGCGAGCGATTGCGTCGGACAAGGCCTACCGCGCGATCTCGCCGCGGCAGGGCTTCTATCGCGTCTACATGGCTCACAACCGGCACTTCCTGGCGTGGACGTCGATGATGGAGGGGCGCTACGAGGCGGCCCGGCGGGCGGCGCGCGAGATGCTGGCCGAGATGCCCAAAGAGATGTCAAAGGAAGAGGCCGCGTTTGTCGACGTGCTCAACATGATCGAGATGGACGTGCTGAAGCGCTTCGGCAAATGGGACGCGATGCTCGATATTCCGCAGCCTGCGGAGATATTCCCCGTGTCGCGCGCCTTGTGGCGCTACTCGCGCGGCCTGGCGCTGGCCGCCCGGGGCGACGTGGCCGCGGCCGAGGCGGAACGAACGCTCTTCGAGCAGGCCGCAGGGCAGGTTTCGCCCGAGGCGGCCGTCGGCAACAACACCGCCAAGGACATTCTGCAAATCGCGAGGCACATGCTGGCCGGCGAAATCGCCTATCGAAAAGGAGAGATCGATGCCGCCGCGCGCGAGCTTCTGGCGGGCGTCACGATCGAGGATACGCTGAAGTACGACGAGCCGCCGGACTGGATGCAGCCGGTGCGGCACACGCTGGCGGCGATCTACACGCAAAAGAAGATGTACGCGCAGGCCGTGCCGATGTATGAGCATGACCTGGCCAAGTGGAAGGACAACGGATGGTCGCTGTTTGGCAAGGCCAAAGCCCAGTCCGCGGCCGGCGAGAAGCAGAAGGCGGCCGAAACGCAGCGGCGGTTTGAGCAGGCGTGGCGGCGGGCGGACACGAAGATCCACGCCAGTTGCCTGTGCGTCGCGGCGGAGTAGCGGTTCCGGCAGCGACGAGAGGACGGGCTGGAAGCCCATTCCACACTGAGGCGCGCCCCGCTTCCGATTCTCATCGCTGTACGTTAGCTTCACCTCATGATCCCGCGCACGCTCTACCTGACAACGCTGGCAACCGCCCTGCTTGTCTCGACCGGCTGCTCCGCCTACACCGCCGAGCAGAAACGCTGGCTGCTCGACGGTGAGAACGCGTACGTCGAAGGCCGTTACGATCAGTCCATCGCGAACCTGTCGAGTTTCCTCGGACAGGTAAAAGACAAGCCGGAGACCGGCCGGGCGTACTACGTTCGCGGCCTCGCGCAGGCGCGCCGCGAGCAAAGGGCCGCCGCACGGAGCGACTTCCAGTCGGCCGTCGCCGCCAGCTCCGACGCCGAAGTGAACTGGCGGGCGCAGGTGATGCTCGGCACGATGTCGTTCGAGGATGAACAGTGGGCGGCGGCGGCTCAATTCCTGAGCCAGGCAGCCGACACCATGCCGACCTTCCCGCCGCAGGACGCGGTGCTCTACCGCCTCGGCCTGTGCTGGGAGCGGCTGGGTCGCTGGGCGGAGGCGATCGAGCCCTATCAGCGGCTGGTCGCGAACTTTCCGGCCAGCCGCTACAGCGATCACGCCCGGCGGCACATCGAGCTGCGGCCGACGTATTTCGCGGTGCAGTGCGGCGTGTACGCCGAGCAGCGAAACGCGGACGCGATGGTCGCGGAGTTGAAGACCAAGGGGCTCAGTGCGTACGTGTGCAGCGAGCCGCGGCGGGGGAGGCCGGCGTACGTGGTGCTGGTGGGGCGACACGCCGGGTATTCCGACGCGCGCCGCGAGCTGGCGCGCGTGATGGGGCATGTGCCGGGGGCGGTGCTGTGGCCGTGAGCGAAGCGTCGGCCACGCGACGGCCGGCACGGGGGCCGGCCGCTACCGCGCCAGCCGCGTGCGCAGCTCGCGGGCGTTGGGCTCAACGCGACTTCCTGTGAATGAGCGGTCGAACACGTCCAGCAGGCGCTGGGCTTCCTTGCGCTGCCCGGTTTCCAGTGCGCACAGGGCCAGGTTGTAAACAGCCCGATCCTGCAGCGGCGTATCGGGGTGATCGCAGAGCAGGTCGCGCAGCGGTTTGCGCGCGTCGACGAAAGCACGCGCCTCAATCCGCACCATCGCCAACTGGTAGAGCGACTCGTCCACGTAGCTGGAGGTGTCGCGGTGCCTGGCAAGAACCTCTTTCAGCGCCTTTTCCGCCTCGCTGCGCTCCTTCAGCAGCCGGCAGGCCTTTCCGCGCCAGTAGAGCACGTCCCCGCGGTAAACGGAGTTTCTCTGTTGCCGCAGGAACCCCTCTGTCAGTTGTTTGACGACCCCGTACTTGCGATCGCGGTCGGCCTGGACGATCTGGAGATAGGCGGACGTCTCGGGCGGCCGCAGGGCGGTGATGCGATCCAGCGCATACTGTCGCGCGGCGCCTTCGAAGTCTTTCCATGTCATCGCCGCGGCCGCCGCGACGGCGCCCGATCCGGCTTCGCCGGCTTTGAGCTTCGCCACAATCGTCGCGAGCACTTCAGCGCCGTGCTGCTTGACGAGGAACTCGATCGCGAGGCCGTACTCGGCGTAGCGCTGCAGACCGCTGCCCTGCTCGAGGCCGATGATCAGGCTCTGCGGCGACTCGATCACGTCGGACAGGCGCATGAGCGATTGCACGCGCTGTTCGACCTGCCCGGCGGCATGCAGCGCCAGCCCTTCCCGCAGCCAGCGCGGCACAGCGGCGTATTTTTCACCCAGCGCGAGGCGCATCACCGCGTGGGTCATCTCGTGCGTCAGCTCTTCGGACAGGCGCCCGACGCCGTTCAGGATGAACTCGGGGTGAATGACGATCTGGGCCTTGCCGCCTTCGATCGACCGCGTCTGAAACGGCTCATCGGTGTAGCGCCCGAGCGTCTCAGCCATGGGATCAAGCGCATCGGCGACGACGACGCGGATATCGCCACGGCTCACGCCGGCGACGCCCAGCCGGGCGCAGGCTGTCTCGAACGCCGTGTCAGCCAGCTTGTCCAGGTCGGCGAAGCTCTTCTTGAAACGCGGGTCGCGCGCGTACTTGCCGGCGTACTCATCCGCTTGGTCGGCCGCGGGTGGGGCCGGCAACGGGGCGAGTGAAAACAGCGCCATCAAGACAGTCGGCATGCGCAGCCGATTCATCGGGTTCTCGCAGATGTTTGTGTGTATTGTAGCGATGGATGCTGAGGTTTTTTTTGTTTGAGTAGAAGCGATCCCAAGGCTCTTTCCGAGCCGCGACCGTGAGGGAGCGGACGCGTAAGAACCCGCTTGCTTACGCGCGCGGCTCGGATTCCAGCGCGGTGCGCCTAGCGCCAGACGGCCCCGTCCCTGATCCACTGCCGCAGCGCCTCGACCTCGGCCGCCGTCAGCGGGTCGTTGTTGAGCGGCATCTGCGGCAACTTCAGCGAGTCGTGCTTCTCCGTCACGACCGTCATGATCAGGCTTTCGTCCGGCTTTCCGGGGACGAGCGCCGGACCATGCTCCCCGCCTTTCAGAATGTCCGCCATCGTTGTGAGCCGAAGCTCGCCGCCGATGCGCCGACCGCCGCCATGGCAGCCGAAGCAGCGCTCGTCCAGCAACGGACGCACCGCCGAAGTGAAATGGGCGGCGCGCGGGTCGTCGCCGGCCGGTTGCGACGTGGCGGCGGACGACGTGGCGCCGCCGCGCGGAAACCCGACACCGTGCGTATACACGAGTGTGCCCCCATGATGAGCAGTAATGCCGGTCCAGCCCGCCAGGCCGAACGAAGCGAGGCCGACAATCGCGAGAAGGCTGGCGCCGCGGGCGCCGAGCGCGGGCCGGGTTTTTGAGGCGTTGCCGGCGCGCGCCGGCTGGCCCGTGGCGCCAGCCTCGGGCGCGTCGCGGCCGCCCCCCTTTCGCACGCTGAGGCTCAGCAGCAGCAGCACGACGAGCGTCAGCGCAGCGCCGATCCAGATCTGCTCGGCAAACCACTCGTGCGTCTGCACGCGGTCGATGATTTCCTCGGGCGGCCGGCCGATCTGTCCCGCGGCCGCCTCACCGCTTTGCACGCTTGCGAACGCGCTTCCCAGAAGCGCGGCATAGGTCGCGATGGCCACCCAGCGCAGCGTGCGGTTGCGCCCGCCGGTCGCGATCAGCGCCAGCACCAGCGGCACGCCGAGCGCCGACAGCGCAATCGGCAAATGCACGATCATCGCGTGGCGGGTCTGCACGTCGCGAACGGCGTCCATTAATTCCTGGAGCATTGAGAACCTCGTGCTGTTGCGGGGCTTCGCGCTTGCCCGCGGGAAGCGCGCCCACGAATCGGGTAATCGGCGCGGATTCTAGCGAGAGCCGGCGCGCCGGCAAAAGGACACGACCGGAGACGGCGCTTCAGAACTGCTTGCGTTGCCGGGCGGTGGGGATGTCGAGTTGGGCGCGGTACTTGGCGACGGTGCGGCGCTTGATGTCCAGCCCCTGCCGCGCCAGGATGTCCACGATTTCATCGTCGCTCAGCGGGGCGCGCTTGTCTTCCGCGCCGACGATCTCCTGCACCTTCGCCTTGATGCTGTCCCACCCCAGCGTCTCGCCCGTTACGCTCTCTGTCCCGCCGGTGAAAAAACGCCGCAACGGGAAAATGCCGCGCGGCGTCTGCATGTACTTCTCGTCGACGGTGCGGCTGATGGTGGAGGGGTCGCACTGGAAGCGGTCGGCCAGCTCGCTCATGCGCAGGACTTTGAGATGCTGCTCGCCCTTGTCGAGGAACTCTCGCTGCGCCTCGACCACCGCCACCGCCACGTCGAGCAGCCGCTCGCGGCGGAAGCGGACGGCGTCGATGATGGCGCTGGCGGCTTCGATCTTCTGCTTGATGAACTCGCGCGTGCTCTTGTCGTCGCGCGAGCGTTCGAGCGCCTCGCGAAATTCATCGGAGATGCGCAGCTCACGGAAGTTGCCGCGCGTCAGGCGCGTGCGGTACTGATCGGCGTCGGCGTCGTACTCGACCACGATATCGGGCACGATCGGCGGAGAGGCGCGCCCGTTCACATCCGCCCCGGGGTGCAGGCTGAGCTTCGAGATGACGTGAACCGCCGCCTTCACGTCCTCGACATCCACCCCCAGGCTGCGGGCGATCTGCGGCAGCCGGTTCTTCTGCAGGTCCTCGAAGTGCTTGCGAATCAGGCGGATCACGAGCTCATTGTCGCCGGGAAGCGCCGCGAGCTGCAGCAGCACGCATTCCTGGAGCGAGCGGGCGGCGATGCCGGGCGGGTCAAGCTGCTGAACGCGCCTCAGCACGGCGTCGATCTCGTCGGGCGTCGGCGCGGGCTGCTGGTCGAACGTCATCTCGGGCCGCAGCTCGAAGCGGCCGTTGTCATCGATCTCCCCGATGATCGCCTCGCCGATGCGGCGCGTCCGCTCGTCGATCTCGACCAGAGACCACTGCGACAGCAGGTGCTCCTCGAGCGACACCGGCCGAGCCGCCGCGTTCGACATCGCCTCCAGCTTGCCTTCCGACTCCTCCATCCCCTTCGCGCGGCTCTTGGTGCCGCGATATTCAAAGTCGTCGTCGAGAAACTCGTATTCATTGACGAGGTTGTCGAGCCGCTCAAACTCCCGTGGCCCGGCGTTCTCGTCTACAACCAGCGCCCGCTCGTCCTCGGTTCGCGCCGGTGTTTCAACCGGCGATTCCGGTTCCGTCGCGGTGACGCTCATGTTGTCGTCGTCGCCGGCGGCCAGCTCGAGCGCCGGATTGCTGTCCAGCTCCGCCGCGATCCGCGATTCCAGCGCCATGATCGGCAACTGGAGGATGTCCATGGCCTGGATGAGCTGCGGCGTCAGCCGCTGCTGCTGCTGCAGGAGCTGCCGCGGGATTTGGGAGAGCATGTGTGACACAGACGCCGCTCATGTCGACCTGCTGCAAGACGCAAAGCCGAAAGGACTTGCGCCCGCCGCCTACTAGAGAATACTGCTCGCGCCGCGCAGAGTCAAAGCGAAGCACGCGCCCGCCGTCCGGCCGCCACTCCTCGGCGTCTCGACGGATCGCAGCCGTCGCCGTAGGCTCTCGCGATTACTATCGGTTGCCCACCCACGGTCGGCTCAGCCCGCTGAGCGCGGCGGCGGGCGATGAACGAGGAGACTTCCATGGCGTATTCCACTACCACCGTCCCCGCCGGAACGAAGATCACCCGCGGCCCGCGCGGCATGCAGGTACCCAACGATCCGATCATCCCCTTCATCCGCGGCGACGGCACCGGCCCGGACATCTGGGCCGCTTCGCAGGCCGTCTTCGACGCCGCCGTCCAGAAGGCCTTTGGCGGCAAGAAGCGGATCGCATGGATGGAGGTTTTCGCCGGCGAAGACGCATTCAAACGCTTCAACAACTGGCTGCCGGATGACACAGTGGAGGCGTTTCGCGAGTTCCTGGTCGGCATCAAGGGGCCGCTGACGACGCCGGTGGGCGGCGGGATTCGCTCGCTGAACGTGGCCCTGCGGCAGATGCTCGATCTGTACGTCTGCCTGCGGCCCGTGCGCTATTTCCAGGGCGTGCCGTCGCCGGTGAAGCGGCCCGAGAAAGTGGACATGGTGATTCTCCGCGAGAACACGGAGGACATCTACGCGGGCATCGAGTACGCCGGCGGGTCGGCCGAGTCGCAGAAAGTGCTGGACTTCATGTCGCGCGAGTTCCCGAAGGAGTTCAAGAAAATCCGTTTCGGCACGACGGACGCGACGAAGAGCTGGCTTTCTGGGCTGGGGCGCGACGATCTGGATTCGTCCGTATGCGTCGGCGTAGGCATCAAGCCCATCAGCAAGACCGGCTCCGAGCGGCTGGTCCACTCGGCGATCACCTACGCGATGAAGCACAACCGAAAAAGCGTGACGCTGGTCCACAAGGGCAACATCATGAAGTTCACCGAGGGGGCCTTCCGTGACTGGGGCTACGGCCTCGCGAAGCGCGAGTTTCAGGCGGTGGACCTCGACGGCGGACCGTGGCAGGTCATCAAGGCCGGAACCGAAACGCCGTTCATCAAGGCCCTGTGCGGCGGTCCGCTGCCGCGCGACCTGACGATCAAGGACGCCATCGCGGACATCACGTTGCAGCAGGTTTTGACGCGGCCCGAGGATTTCGACGTCATCGCGACGCCGAATTTGAACGGCGATTACCTCTCGGACGCGCTGGCGGCGCAGGTGGGCGGCATCGGCATCGCCCCCGGCGGGAACATCAACTACGTCACCGGCCACGCGATCTTCGAAGCCACGCACGGCACGGCGCCGAAGTACGCGAACCAGGACGTGGTGAACCCCGGGTCGGTGATCCTGTCGGGCGTGATGATGCTGGAGCACCTCGGCTGGCAGCCGGCGGCGGAGCTGATTCTGAACGGGCTGGAAAAGGCGATCGCGGCCCGGACCGTGACGTATGATTTTCACCGGCTGCTGGAGGGGGAGGGGCTGAAGGCGACGAAGGTGAAGTGCAGCGAGTTCGGGCAGCAGATTATCAGACACATGGCATGACATGGGTGGTTTCGCTGCCGACGCGTCACGCGACGGGTCGATTTCCACACTCGAAGCCGCAGCCGCTTGGCGCTGGGACGACGCCGAGTTGCTTCGCGAGCGCGGTCGGACAGCGGCGGCGCTGTATTGGTTCGGGTTCACCATCGAATTCCGATTGACCGCCGCCCTGTTGCGTCTGCATGGCTATTCCCCCAGTGCACCGGTATCGCTTCGGGACATCGACCACCTGCGATCGGAGGCTCGGCGCTTGCAGTTGATGGGGACCGAACCGCACGACCTGCAGGGGCTCGCACGCTACCTTCTTCGCCTTCGTACGGACGTCGCCGTTCGGACACGAAAATCGCTTGGCATCGAGCTGTTGGACGCCGCGTCAAACGCCTATGCGCAGTGGCGGCCGCGAATGCGGTACAAACCGCTCGTACCCACGGCGGCACAGTTTCGGTTGGGACTTGATGCCGCGCTGTGGTTCCGCGAACGCTACAATGATCTCTGGAGATAGAGATGCCCGTTATCCGCACGAAGGCGATCGAGCAATCAACGGTCCTCGAGGACGCGCTGCGCCGTGAGCTAGCGGCCGAACTGACCGCCGCCGAGGACGATGGCAAGCCGCTGCAACAGCCGATCGTGTTACAGAACGAAGTTGAAGATCCCGGCCAGTCCATTCACGTCACCGTCGTCTGGGAGCGGTGGCGCCCTGTTTCAGCCGGAACACGGACCAAGATAATCGAGGAAGCGTACCGGTCTGAATTGCCAGGGTACGCCGATAGGATCGCGACCGCTTTTGGCATGACCACGCTGGAGGCGGTCGATGCCGGTTTGCTGCCGTGGGAGGTCGTCACGCGTGATGGCGCGATTCTCTGGTTTGGCGGCGTTGAAACGGAGAGGGGTCCGCTGCTTCGTTTACCGACGCGAAAGTACGCCGAGCGCGCCGCCGAGGCGATCAATCTGAAGTACCCACAGAGCGAAGCTCAAGTCGTCGATCGAAGCACCGGAACGGCATAGCGGAGGGAGTGAGCGCCGACCGAGGGAGCAGGCGCACCGTGTGAGGTTATTCGTCGCCGAGGCGCCCTTGCCCAAATTCGCTGACGCAGACGCCGGGCGACCGCTCCCCGAGCACTGCCCCTGCCCCAACTGCCGCTACGACCTCCACGGCCTCGCTGGCGATCCGATCTGCTGCCCGGAATGCGGCGAAACCACTTCGCGCGACCAGGCGCGCTTGCTCGCGAACGCTCCCCGCAACACGCGACGCGCCGAGATTGCGGCGCACGTCGTCTCGCTCGCGATCGGCCCGGCGACGTGCAGCGCCATTTGCATCTGGAGCGGCGTCTCACAGGCTTGGGATTCCGGGCTGTACCTGGCCGCGCTCGGAATCTGGACGTTGGCCGCACTCCTGCTTGGGCTTTGGGCGCCGGTGGGATGCGTGCGCTGGCCCCTGTACATGGCCACGGGACACGCGCTGGCTATGCTCTGGGGCGAGTGGGGAAACCAGCACATCCTTGGCGGCGGGTGTTTTCCCCTCTTCTTCAGCGGATTGCTCTTCGGTTTTCTCGTGATCATGACGTTGTTCGGCGCCGCCCTCGCGCCGACGCCGCGGTCCGAGGATTGACGAGAAGATCTCTCGCGACGACCTGGGGGCTCCCACGAACACGGCCCGGCAGCTACGCCGGCTATGTCGCCGCGCACGAGCCGTGGCGAAGGCTCTTCAGCGCCGCCAGCGCCCGTTCCCGAGCCGCCTTGTGCTCCACGATCGGAAGCGGATACGTCGTTCCCAGGCGCACGCCCGCCGCCGCCAGCGCCGCCGGTGGTGCTTCCCACGGGCGGTGAATCCACGGCGGGCGAAGCAGGGCCAGCTCCGGCAGCCAGCGCTGTACATACTCGCCCTGCGGGTCGAACTTCTCGCCCTGCAGGCTCGGATTGAAGATGCGAAAATAGGGGACCGCATCGGCGCCGCAGCCGGCCGACCACTGCCAGCCAAGCGTGTTGTTGGCGAGATCGGCGTCGACCAGCGTGTCCCAGAACCAGCGCGCCCCTTCACGCCAGTCGATCAGCAGGTGCTTCACGAGAAACGACGCCACGATCATCCGCACGCGATTGTGCAGCCAGCCGGTCGCCCACAGCTCGCGCATCCCGGCGTCGACGATCGGGTAGCCGGTGCGGCCGCGCTGCCAGGCGCGCAGCGCTCCGCCGTGGTCGCGCCACGGGAAGCCGGCGAACTCGCTTCGCAGCGGCTGGTCGGGTGTGTGCGGAAAATGGTGCAGGATGTGATGTGCGAACTCGCGCCAGATCAGCTCGCGCCGAAAGCAGTCGGGGCCGCTCTCGACGATGCGGTCATCAACCGCGCCGGCCGCTGGCTTGCCTTTCGCCGCTTGCCGTTCAGCCAGGGCGTGCCAGGCCTGCCGCGGGCTGATTTCGCCGAAGTGCAGATGCGGCGAGAGGCGCGACGTGCCGTGCCGCGCCGGATAGTCGCGTTGCTCGCGATAGTCACTGACGCTCTCGGCCAGGAACTCAGTAAGCGCCCGTGCCGCACCGGCCTCGCCGGGCTGCCCGGCGCGGGTCAGGCCGTCGCCCCAGCCAGCGCGCGGCAACAACTCAAGCCGGTCCAGTTCGAGTGAGTCGATGCGCGGCGGCGGAGCCAGTGATGCGGGGCGCTCGAGCGGCGAGCCGGGCAGGTCGAGCGCCAGCACGCGCTTGTAGAAGGGCGTGAAAACCTGGAAGGGCGTGCCGGATCGGGTCCGCACATCCGCCGGTTCCCAAAGGAGGCTCGCGTTAAACGTGCCGACTGCGCAGCCCGCGCGGCGCAGCTCGGATTCCACCATTGCGTCATGGGCTGCGGCGAGCGGTTCGTATCTGCGATTCCAGAACAGCGCCCGCGCCCCGGTCGCGGCCAACACCTCGCGCAAGACCTCAAGCGTCGGGCCGCGCCGCACGATCAGGTCGGAACCAAGTCGCTTCAGGTCTGCCTTGAGCGCCGCGAGCGAATGATGCAGCCAGCAGCGCGACGCCGCACCCGGGCGCCAGGGTCCCTCGGCGTCCGGATTCCAAGTGTACAACGGGATGGCGTGAAGGCCGCGCGCGATTGCAGCCACCAGCGCAGGGTTGTCCGAGAGCCGCAAATCGGCGCGAAACAAGATGACAGCGCCACTGACTCCCATCACCCGATCCTACATTCACCTTGCTGCGGGTCAAGCTATAAGTCGTGCAAATCGTGCATCAAACAAGTGCCAACACAGCCACAACCGAACAATCCACGAAGTAATCGTTCATGTCGTTCAGATATTCCTGCGACCACGGAGTCACGCGCGACGGCGCTGGTCGAGTTTGGGTACCGTGGGTGCCGGCCAGCACCCGCGCGCCAGAGAGCATACAAGCATTTGGGTGGATGGCCGTCTCGCCCTTCCCCGGCGTCTCAGGAACGGGCAAGATGCCCGTTCCACCCAAAGAAGTTCGCAGACTCAAAGGCCCGCACGCCCCACGGTAGTCGGGTGGTCGGCCCCCATTGCAAGACGCAGCACGGATGAACATGCCATACGACGGGCGCTGGAATCGGGTCGCGACGGCGTTCCTGGCGATCGTCGTCGTCGCCGTCGCCGCGCTGTGCACGATTCGCGCTTGGCGGCTCGACTACGACTACCACCACTTTAAACTCGACGCCGACTACGTCTGGCAGCACGGCCAGTTGAACCCGGTGCTGGACTCGGCTTTGCCGGGCGCGCGACAGCTTCCGTTCTACCTGCCGGTCGTCCCGCTGGCCCTGGCGCCGCTGGGCGGACTCGGGCCGGCCGCGCCGCTGATCTGGGGGCTGGGGCAGGCCGTGTGCCTTGCGGTTGTGTTGTGGCAGCTCGCGGCATGGGTGCGTCGGTGCGGCACCGCGGACGGTCCGACATCGCCGACGATCGGCGGGCTGGTTCTGCTGGCGTCGCCGGCGATTTACGAGGCGGCGCGATTCAATCAGTTCAGCTTCCTCACGCTGGCGCTGGTGCTGGCTGGAGAGGCCGCCCTGTCGCGCGGCCGGGCGCTGCGGGCAGGCGCGTGGCTGGCGGCGGCGGCGGTGATCAAGCTGCTTCCTGCCATTTTTCTGTTCTGGCTGGTTCGACGACGCGCATGGCGGAGCGTGCTTGCGTTTGTCGTGACGGCCGCGGCGCTCTGCGCCGCGCCCGCCGCCTTCTTCGGCGTGGAGCGAACATCGCGATACTACGGCGAGTGGTGGGAGTACAACGCCGGCGGCGCGCTGCTTAGTGGCGAGGCCGATGCGGCGCTGCGCGAGCACTTTCTGGATCACCGAAATCAATCGATTGCCGCGGTCATCGGCCGCGTTTTCCAGGCTGGGCATCCGTACGCAGCGCCGCATCAACTGGCCGCGTGGGATGCCGCGACGTGCCGCTGGCTGGGGCGGGGCATTGCCGCCTCACTGCTGATTCTGATTATCGCGATGCCGCTGTGGGCGAACGGAACGACGGATGGCGGAGACCGGCGGGAGGCCGGTTTCTCATTGAACCGCGCGCCGCCGCCGGCCGACTTCGCTGTGTATGCAATCGCGATGGCGACGCTGTCGCCGCTGCTGCGGCAGTATTACCTGGTATGGGCGCTGCCAGCTCTCACCGTGGCGCTAGTCGCAGTGATGGCGACTCCGGCATCGAAGTTCCGTCCGATGTCTCGCGTCGCGGGGACCGCGGCAATTATCGTTTGGATCGTCGGAATGTGCGCCTGGCCGTGGCCGCCGGCGCGGTCGTATGGCGCGCACCTGGCGCTGCTGTTGGTGCTGATCGGGCTATTGGGTCCCATCTTTCCGGGCAGGCGGCTTTTCTTTCCGAACCCGCCGCGCCTAGCGGCGGGTTGAGGTGCGCGCGGCGCACAGCGTCAATTTTACAAACGCGCCGCCGCGGACGCGCCCGGACGTCACCCCGCCGCTTGGCGCGGCGGGTTCGGAAAAAAGAGCGCGGGCTTGCCCGGATTTCTGGGCACACCCCTGACCTACGGTCGCATCGCGACGTAATACTCCTGCGGCGGCTGGCGGCTGACGACATAAAGCGCGACCGCGATCGCCGTCGCCACCCAGTAATCCCGGGGCGCGACCCACCACCAGGTTTTCTGATGCCAGGCGATCAGCTCGGGCCGAAAGCGACGCAGGCCATAGTGCGGGTTCAAGACGAACCAGAGGAAATCCTCGACCACCCAGAAGAAGAGGATGAACGCCACCGAGCGCAGCTCGCCGCGCCACGTCCACGGCAGGTTGAATGCGAACGGCAGATGCGCCACGACCGCGATGAACGCCAGCGTCCAGAAGTGGTAGCCCGTGAGCGGCCGGCCGGGGAAGAACCGCTCCCACCAGCGATTTTTGACGCGCCACGTCGGCAGATTGGCCGCCCAGCCGGCGGGACCTTCCACCTGAATCTCGAAAAGCGCAAAAGACGCCGCGGCGGCGAGAAGGCCCATAAAATATACAAGGTGATCGCCCATGTGCTCGATGATATCGGTTTGTGGCGGCCGGCGAGAGCACCCCGGGCAGCCGGTTCCGGGAAACGGGCTGGCGGCGTGGGCTTGCGTTCGGCCCGGCCGCGTCGTATGGTATGAGGTGCAGGGTTGGGCGATCACCTCCGCCCCGAGAGCGGCTCGGAGGGATGTGCGTCGCCCGCATGACTGGGATAGCTGTCAAAGCGCGAGGCCGGCATCGGCCCCTGGCGGTTCGCAGCCGCCGGCTTCAGTTCGCGCGATGAGCGATGACATCAGGATCGACGGAATGCGCCTGAGCACCCGCGCTCGGTTTGCTGTGCGCCGCCGTTCGGCATTCTCGCTGGCCGAACTGCTGGTGGTCATCGGCGTGATTTCCCTACTGATCGCAATCCTCCTTCCCCCCTTGCAGCTCGCGCGGCGGCAGGCGATGCAGACGCACTGCGGCGCCACCATGCAGCAGTTCGGCATCGCGCTGGAAGCGATCAACAGCGAATTCAAGTTCTACCCCGCCTGGGATGACAACGGCCGGCCGGTGCGCTACACCTGGATCGACATTCTCATGCAGCGCGGGTATTTCCGGGCCTCCACCGGCGGCTACTGCCCGCTGGACGCGCGGCCGGACCCGATTTCCGAGGCGCGCGGCGAGTATTACCGCGTCGTCTACCCGCGCGATCACAGCCGGTATGGAATGGACTATTCCTACGGCATTGGTGTGCCGCTTTCGGCCGGCGGCTGGGCGTGGCAGCCGGGCTACGGGCCGGACGAGCGGCCGCGACGGTTCGAGGGCGCCGAGCGCGACGTATCGCGCCGCATTCTCGCCGCCGACGCGACCTGGAGCTGCATCTATAACCTGAACGGCGACGCGCTGCTGAACGGTACGTGGAACAACCCGACGCAGTATGACAACACGATCGCCTGGCGGCACGTGAATACCAGCGCCAACTTGCTGATGCAGGATGGTCACGTCACGCGCGTCCGCTTCCAGACCGATGAGCCGCAGCAGCCGGTGGATACGACCAAGTACTTCGTCTGGCACGCCGGTGAGTCGCTCAACGTCGGCCCGGACGATCAGTGGGGCAGCTACTGGTATCCGCACGTTCAGCCGCCCAGCCTGCTCAGCCGCCCGCCGCAGGACATCTTCCCGCGCGAATTGATGCCGGCGTTCTACACGGAATTCCGGCTGTGGACGCACATCCTGCACAAGTAGCCGGTGTTTGACGGGGCCCGGCGGCCATTCTGCCGGTATCATCATTCCGCCATCGAGGTCAGGAGGCCCGCAGCATGTACTTTCCCGGCGCGCTTGCGCTATTGCTCTTGCCGGACGTCGCCGCCGCCGACTCGGCCTGGGCGACAAAGGTCGCGCCGGCCGTTGTGCGCGCGGAAAAGGAACACACCACTGAGGCGTTTCTCGAGGCGTTCGACATCGCCTGGCGGGCCGATGACTGGGGGGCGGGCCTGAAGCTGGCGCAGGCCGCACGGCAGTTGCGTCCGGATGACCGTCGACTGGACGGCTGCGTCGTGCGGTCGCTGTGGCGCGCCGGTCGATTGGCCGAGGCCGAGGCGCACGCGGCGCGGCTCAGCGACGAATCGAGCGATCCGGTGGTGCTGAGCGCGCTCATCACGCTCCGGCTGGCGCGCATGGAAACCGGCCCGGCCTTGCGGGCGGCGCGGCGCCTGGAGCAGCTCAACCCGAAGGCCGCCGGGGAGTGGTTTTTCGTTCTGGCTGCGAAGCTGACTGCGAACGAGACGAAGTCGCTGGCCGGGCTGGTGCGGCGGGTGCAGAAGCTCTGTGATCCGAAGAACGGGTACCCCGAGACCATCGCCGGCGAGGAGTTCGAGGGATTTCCGGAGTTTCTGGAGGCGGCCGGTCCGGAGCGGCTGAATCAGATTTCGTCGCATGGCTCGTGCGACATGCCGGTGATCGGCCTGATCAACCTGCCGGGCGTGGACGTCATGATCAACGGCCACGGCCCGTACCGCATGGTGCTGGACACCGGCGGCAGCATTGCGCTGTCGCTGGATGCCGAAGCGGCGCAGGAGGCGGGCGTGAAGACGCTCGCGAAAACCTCAGTCCGCGGCGTTTCCGGCAAAGATGAGGCCGGCCACGCGCTGGTCGAGGAAGTTCGAATCGGCTCGATCACCTGCAAGCGCGTCATGACGCGCGTTTTCGATGTGCGGAAGTCCACGGCCTTCGCCGCCGACGGGATCATCGGCACGGGCATCTTTCTCGACGGCCGAATGACGATGGACTTCGAGCATGGGAAGCTTACGGTCTCGGCCTCATCGCAGGAGTCCGGGCCGGGGACGCCGGTCGAGCTGCGGCTTATCAGCGACGCCAAGATGGTCACGCCGGTGACAGTGCATGGGCAGCCGGCGGTGGCGATTCTGGACAGCGGGGCGGACGTGGTGGCGCTTTCGACGTCAAAGCTCAGGGCGCTCTTTCCGGACAAGGATCCGAAGACATTCAGCGCGCTGGCGGCGGGCGTCGGCAGCGAGGCCGGGCCGGAGATCTCGATGATGCCGGGGTTCGACCTTGTGATCGGCGGACGAACTTATCGCAAGATCAGCGGCCTGGGGCTGGACGTGCTGGACAACGTGCTGGGACCGTTCATCGGCGTGCAGAGCGATGCGCTGGTGGGCATGCCGGTGTTTCGTGACATGCGCCGCTTCACGGTGGACTTCGCCCGCTGCCGGATGTGGTTTGAGTGGATGGAGGAGAAGTAGCAGCCGTTTCGATCCGAGCCGCGCGCGTCAGCAAGCGGTTTTCAAGCCTCCGCTCCCTCACGGTCGCGGCTCGGAAAGAGCTCGAACTCTGGCTCTTTGAGCTTGGATGAAGTCCCACAACCACTACGAATCCGCTTTCGAGGACTTCCTGCGGATGCGGCAGGTGGCCTACGTTGCGGTCGATGAGGCGAAGAAGTCGATTTTTCGCGATGCGCGGCTGAAGAGCTTCGACTTCATCGTGTATTCGGAGGGGCCGTTCAACTGGCTGGTGGACATCAAGGGGCGGCGTTGGGCGACGCGCCGCGGCGCGGGAAAACCCGCCTGGGAGAACTGGGTCACGCTGGCCGACCTGGAGGGTCTGGAGCAGTGGCAGGGCGTGTTCGGCAGCGGCTTTCGCGGGCTGCTGGTTTTCGCCTACTGGATTGATAAGTCGCTGCCGGCGGCGCCCAGAGAAATCGTGCACGCCTTTCGCGAGCAGAATTACGTGTTCGTCGGCGTGCCGCTGGACGAGTATCGCACCGAGGCCCGCGTCCGCAGCCCGAAGTGGGAGACGTACAACCTGCCGGCGCAGTCCTTCGCCCGACACGCCCGGCCGATGGCGGAATGGCTGGCGAAGTAAGAAGTCAGAAGTCAGAAGTCAGAGTGAAGATGCGCGGCGCGAAGGTTCTTCACTTCTGACTTCTTACTTCTGACTTCTGACTTCTGACTTCTATCCTCGGCTCCTCACGGTCGACTCCAGCAAAACCTTCTCGTATTCGCTCGTCCCCTCCGCGTCGGTCAGCGGCCCTGTCGCCGCTCCGTTGAGGAACTGATGCAGCAGACGGTCGTCGTCGCTGGTCATCCACTTCGGGTCGGCCCGGCGGATGCGCTCGAAATCGACCACCGGCCCCAGCCGCAGCACGCGCCCGGCCGAGAGCATCAGCATGCGGTCGGCCACACGGAAGGCGGAGTCCATCTCGTGCGTGACGACCACGCTGGTCACCTTGAGCTTGCGCGACAGATCCATGATCAGCTCGTCGATCGCCGTCGATGTGACCGGGTCCAGCCCGGCGGACGGCTCGTCGTAGTAGAGGATTGTCGGATCGAGCGCGAGCGCCCGCGCCAGCCCGACGCGCTTCTTCTGGCCGCCCGAGAGCTGCGAAGGCATCTTGTCGCGGTGCGGCAGCATGTGCACCTGCTGCAGCTTCATCGCCACGACGATGTCGATGATGGCCCGGTCGACATGCGAATGCTCCGTGAGGGGCAAAGCGATGTTCTGCGCCACGGTCATCGAGCTGAACAGCGCCCCGGATTGAAACAGGATGCCGAAGCGCTTGCGCACGCGGTCGCGCGTGGCGTCGCTGGCGGAGGCGAAATCAACCCGGCCGATTTCGGGCAGGTGATAGGTGATCTGGCCTTCGTCCGCCTGCACCTCGCCGATCATGGCGTTGAGCAGCGTGCTCTTGCCGCCGCCCGATCCGCCCATGATGACCAGCGTTTCGCCGCGATAGACGTCGAAGGAGATCCCGTCCAGAACCGTGACGGCGCCGCCGCCCGGCTTGTCAAAGCGGACGGCCAGGTCGCGCACCGAAATGACGATGTCCTTGGTGTCGTGCAGCATTGTGGCTCAATCCGAGTTTACCACATTGGCTTATCTGTCCGCACCCGCCGCGCCACGCGGCGGGTTGACGTCCGTGGGCGGTGGGGCGCCAATCGCCAACGACCGTCACCCCGCCGCTTGGCGCGGCGGGTTCGGAAAAACGGCCCGGCGGAGGCGTCTGCCAAAACGGCTGGTCACACCCGCCTGCCGCTAGGCCGGGCGCTGCAGCTCGAACGCCTGGTGCACCGCGTGCAGCGCCCGCTCCGCCTCCGCCCGCCGCACCAGCACGCTGATGACGATCTCGCTGGTCGAGATGTTCTCGATGTTGATTTTCTCGGCCGAGAGCGCCTCGAACATGCGGGCGGCGACGCCGCGGTGGGAGCGCATGCCGACGCCGATGATGCTGACGCGCGCCAGGTCGTTGTTCACGTTGACGCGCGACGCGCCGAAGCGCCCCGCGAGCAGATCGCCGACCGTCTGCATCTCGCCCGCGTCGCGGCCCTCGACCGTGAACCCGAGCGTGACGCTCGAGCCGTCGGCCTCGATGTTCTGGATGATGTCATCCACCATGACGCCGCGGCCGGCGACCTCCTGAAATATCGCCGCCGCCACGCCCGGCTGGTTGGGCAGGCCCGAGAGCGTCAGGCGCGTCACCTCGCGTTTGAGCGTGGCGCCGCGGACGGCGATGTCTTCCATTCCGGGCGGATTGGCCATGATGATCGTCCCAGGGTTGTCGGTGAAGCTGCTGCGGACGTGGATGGGCACGCTGTACTTTTTGCCCAGTTCGATCGAGCGGCCGTGCATGACGCCGGCGCCCAGGCTGGCCATCTCCAGCATCTCGTCGTAGCTGATGGTGTCGAGCTTGCGGGCTTCCGGGGCGATGCGCGGGTCGGTGGTGTAGATGCCGTCCACGTCGGTGTAAATCTCGCACATCTCGGCCTGCAGGGCGGCGGCGAGGGCGACGGCGGTGGTGTCGCTGCCGCCGCGGCCGAGCGTGGTGATATTGAAATCGCTGTCCGCGCCCTGGAAGCCGGCGACGATGACGACGCGGCCGTGTTCGAGCAGGTTGCGGATGCGCGGGGTGTCGATCGACTTGATGCGGGCTTGCGAGAAGGCGCTGTCGGTCAGCATGCCGGCCTGCGCACCGGTTAGGCTGATGGCTTCGTAGCCGCCTTCGTGGATGGCCATGGCCATCAGGGCGATGCTGACCTGCTCGCCGGTGGAGAGCAGCATGTCCATCTCGCGTTTGGACGGCTTGCGGCTGACTTGATAGGCGAGATCGACCAGGTGATCGGTCGTGTGGCCCATGGCGGAGACGACCAATACGACCTGGCGGCCGTCGAGCTTGGCGCGAATGGCGCGGCGGGCGGCGAGGTGAATGCGGTTGGCGTCAGCGACGCTGGTTCCGCCAAATTTCTGGACGACGATCGGCAAGCGCTTTACCTGCCACGGGGGCCGGCCGCTGCCTCAGCGGCCCGTTGAAAGAACCGTCGCGTCGGCCCTCTGTGGCCGACGACGTATGAAAACTCCGCCGAACAACACCGTCGCCCACAGAGGGCCGACGCTACCGGCGATTTTTTCAACGGGCTGTTAGTGTGTGCGCCGCGCGGCTCGCAACAGAGCGCTTCGGCGACGCGCGCGGCCGCGCGCCGCGGCGGCGTCCGGGCCGCCGCCGCGCAGCTCGTCGCACTTCTTCTCAGCCGCGGCGATCATTGCGGACGTAACACTCTCGGGGGCGACGGCGCTGCTGGTCAGAACCGTGACCTGGTTTCGTTGGACCTGGGCGAAGCCGCCGTCGATAATCAGCCGATTCGTGCGTCCGCCGGATTTGTAGCGCAGCTCGCCGGCGCCCAGTTCGCACATCAGCGGGGCGTGGTCGGCCAGGATGCCGATCTCGCCGTCGTGCGCGGGGATGACGAGGGACTCGGTGGACTCCTCGAGCACTTGCTGCTCGGGCGTGATGACGACGAACTGAAGCGACTTGGTCTTTGCCATAGATGGTCAAACAATCGCGGCGCTCACTCGGCGCCTGGGGGGAGTGCAAAGCTCCGGCTTTGCGCGCGAAAACGGCGTGGCAGATTCCTGGCTTGCGATCGCCAGGTCGCCGGCCGCCAACATAGTATTCGAACAAGCGTCCGCGTCCAGCGTACGGCAGGGATAGGATTCGCGGCCGGCCGGCAGTTTTCACGAACGAGCGAAGGACGGATCAATGGCCCATGTGCAGCCGCTCGAGCGTCACGCGCCGCGCTGGAAGATCATCGTTGCGTTTGCCGCTCTTTACGTCATCTGGGGATCGACGTACCTCGCGATCCGCGTTGCGATCGAGTCGCTGCCGCCGTTCCTCATGGCCGGCACACGCTTCGTTCTCGCGGGCGGATTGATGGCGCTGTGGGCCTGCTGGCGTGGAGCGCCGCCGCCGACGGCTCGCCAGTGGCGTTCGGCGGTCATCATCGGCGCGTTGCTGCTGGTGGGTGGAAACGGGGGCGTTGTCTGGGCGTGCACACCGCCCGCGGGGGCGTCGGCGCCGCGCGTGCCTTCGGGCCTGACGGCGCTGCTGGTGGCGTCGACGCCGGTGTGGATGGCGCTGTTTGACTGGCTGCGGCCGGGCGGCGTGCGTCCCAACCTGTTGATGGTCGCCGGACTGACGGGCGGGCTGGTCGGCGTCGGATTGCTGGCTGGGCCGGGGAAGTTCGGGGGCGTCGTGGATCCGACTGCGGCGTTGGTGCTGATGGGCGCGTCGATCTCCTGGGCCGCGGGGTCGCTCTACTCAAGGGCCGCGTCCTCTCCGTCGTCACCCATTCTGGCGACGGGGATTCAGATGGTGTGCGGCGGCGGGCTGCTGCTGATCGTCGGAGTTGTGGCGGGAGACGTAGAAAAAGTCGCGCTTGAGCGGCTGACGCTACGCTCGGCGATTGCATTTGCGTATCTCATGGCGTTCGGCTCGCTGATTGGATTCACGGCTTACGTCTGGCTTCTGCGGGTCGTTTCACCGACCGCAGCCGGGACGTATGCCTACGTGAACCCGCTGGTGGCCCTGGTGCTGGGTTGGCTGCTGGCGAACGAACCGCTTTCCGGGCGGGTTGCCGTGGCGGCGGGCGTAATTGTAGGCTCGGTGACGCTTCTGGGGGCGGCCCGCACGCGGCGTACGCCGCTGAAGCCGGTCGAGACTGGAGCGCCGGCGATGGCGGCGGTCGGCGCGACGACCGCTAAAGCCTGGTTCACGCGAGCTTAAAGCTGCGCGAGCGGCGTGCAGGAATTATCGGTGCTGCCGGCGCGGGCCGGCGGCAGCGTATTCGGCAGGTCGGAGCGGGCGCACGGAACGCGAGTCGTTACAGGAACTTGAAATTGAACGCCATTTGTCTTGACAAAGGGGGGCTCGGCGCGATATTCGTATTTGGTGGAGGCAGGAGAGTAACGCCGTTCTAGACAATTTGTGCGATATTGGCGTTGCGGATGGGACGTCCGTTACCGGAGGCATAGCGTCCCTTTCGTTCGGTCATTTCGTGTCTGAAGGCGAGGTTTGGGCCGCTCACCTAAGGCTCGACTCCGCGGCAACGCTGAGTCGGCTCCTCCGGTCTCGCCCGGAATGAGCGAGGAGGTCACGTACCCAGAGATCTTCGCGTCGTCATGTGTGCAACGAGTTTGGGTTCTACGTAACGTTACCGTTTTTTTGTAGGAGAGGAATCACCATGCAGAGAGCAATCGTCGGTATGACGGGATTGCTGTGCCTGTGTAGCGCTGTATTCGCAGACGCTCCGCAGACCACACCCCCGAGGTCTTCCAACCCCAACACAGGCAGTGAAGTCAAGAAAGCCGCTCCCGCTGACCGTGATGTCACGCAGGACGGCATGATCCAGGACGAAGATGGCGGAATCGCCGGCGGCGCCGGCGAGCTGTGCACCTCGGCCGTGCCGATCGCGTGCGGCGGTTCGTCCACGGTCGATCTGCGCACCTTCAACCAGACTGGTGACACCGGCCACCCCTGCCACAATGGCGGCGCGGGCGGCGGCACCAACACGGCGTGGTGGTCGTTTGTTCCGCCAGCCGGCACTACTACCGTTCGCATCTATAACTGCGACCACGTTGGCCTTCCGGCCGACACCGCCATCTCGATCTGGTCAGGCACCTGCGCCGCGCTGACGAACGTCGGCTGCAGCGACGACAGCTGCGGCACGGGCGATGGCTACATGTCGGAAGTGTGCGTCGCCGGGCTGGTCCCGGGCCAGACGTACTTCATCAACATGAGCGCCTGGCAGATTTCGGACGCCGGCATCTACACGATCAGAGTGGAGTGCCCGTGCGCGCTGTTCCTGCAGGGCGCGTGCTGCGCGATCGATGGGTCGAGCTGCGCCGACGGTGTTACCGGCGTCGCTTGCGCTCAGGCCGGCAACATCTTCCAGGGCGCCGGCACGACGTGCGCGTCGGTGACCTGCCCCGTGTTCTGCGACCCGACCAAGATTCCGGAAGGCGAGCCCTTCTGCAGCGATCCGGACGTGACCAACTCCGGTTGCAACGACCTCTCGCTGCTGGCCTTCTCGCCGATCAACTGCGGCGATCGCATTTGCGGCGATTACTTCGCCAACGGTGCGCTGCGCGATACCGACTGGTATGAAGTCAACCTGTCTGATCCGGCGACGTACCTCACCTGGACGCTGCTCGGCACCCACGGAATGCTGGGGTTCATCATCGCACCCGGACCGGACCCCCTTGATCCCTGCACGGGCAATGCGATCCTGGTCTCGGATGCCCAGCCTGCGGGCACCCCGGTGACGATCTCCGCTTGCGTCGGTCCTGGCATCACCTGGTTGTGGGCCGGCAACCCGAGCTTCTCGGGCGTGCCTTGTGTCGGTCGCTACAACGCAGAGTTGCTCTGCGACGTGTGCCCGATCGGCGCCTGCTGCCTGACGTCGACCTGCCAGGATGGCCTGGACGCGGCCGGTTGCGCCGCTGCCGGCGGTATCTACCAGGGCGACGGCGCGCTGTGCGCGAACGTCGACTGCGTGGGCGCCTGCTGCCTGGCTGACGGAAGCTGCTCCAACCTGAATGAGCCGGCTTGCACGGCTGCCAATGGCGTGTTCAACGGCCAGGGCACCCGCTGCGGCGATGCGTTCATCTTCTGCAACGGCGCTTGCTGCGCCTGCCCGGCGGCCTGCACGGTCACCAGCCAGCAGAACTGCCAAGCCGCTGGCGGCTTCTTCCAGGGCAACGGCAGCACCTGCGTGGACGTGAACAACTGCGCTGCGACGAGCATCGTCGAGACGGTTTGCACGCCCGGCACGGACAACTTCAACGGCGGTTGCAACAGCACGCCGAACATCTTCTCCGCCATCACCTGCGGCCAGACGATCTGCGCCGGTTCGGCCAACCCCTCGGGCGCCGGTCCGCGCGACACCGACTGGTATCGCTTTGACCTGACGCAGACCTCGCGCGTCAAGTGGCGCGTGGTCGGCACGTCGGCGATGCAGGCCAACATCCTGTCGATGAGCGCGGGCGGCGCCTGCCCGGTCGTCGGCAACCTGATCGCTGAGATCAGCAGCGGTGCGTTTGTTTCGGTCGAGATCGAAATCACGCTCCCGCCGGGCAACTACGTCGCGTTCGCCGGTGTTCCGCTCACGGCTCCTCCGGGAGTTCCGTGCCAGAACACCTACCGCGGCGAGCTGCTGTGCTGCCCGCTTCCGAACGACTGCACGGGTGGCACGCTTGAGGGCGAGGCCAACTGCGGCGGCGCCGGCGGCGGCGGCGGCAGCGACACCACCAACGGTGGCTGCAACATCACGCCCGCGCTGTTCACGACGATCGGCTGCGATCAGAAGATCTGCGGCACGACCGCCATTGACACGACGCTGCGTGACACCGACTGGTACAGCTACACCAACCCGGGTTCGGCTCCGTTCGACGTGTGCTTCAGCGCGACTTCTTCCAAGATCGTCACGCTGATCCGCGCCCCGGCCGCCTGCCCGATTCCGGACGGCGCCTTCGGCGTGTCGTTCCTGTTCGACCCGTGCGATCCGGATTGCATCACGATCACTCCGGCCGGTCCGGGTGAGCAGTGGATCATCATCGTGGTGAATCCGTTCAACACCGCGGGCGAAGGTGAATACGCCGCGGTTCCGTGCGGTTCGGACGAAGGCGAGTACTCGCTCGAAGTCAACGGCACGTGCGCTCCGCCGTGCGTGTGCGGTGACTCGAACTGCGACGGTGTCGTGAACATTCTCGACATCAACTTCTTCGTCGCGGCGGTCCAGGGCCAGGCGGCCTGGACGGCGCTGCACGGCGGTTCGCCGACGTGCTCCTACTGCTGCTCGAATGACACGAACGGCGACGGTGTTGTCAACATTCTTGACATCAACTCGTTCGTCGCGGCGGTCAGCAGCGGCGGCTGCACCAACTCGACCATGTGCCCGTAATTGAACAATCCTCCGGTCGGCGGGCGATGGCTTCGGCCTTCGCCCCGCCGCTCCGGCGGTGAGTTTGATCACGAGCCCGTTCTGATTGAAACACCCGGCTTCGTCGTCCATCCGGACGCCGAGGCCGGGTTGCTTATTTGGCCATGGCTCAGCCGCCGGAAACGCCGCCGACCCGCGTCGCCTGTGACGCCATGTGCGGCGGGCTGGCGCGCTGGCTGCGGATCCTGGGCATCGACGCCAGCTTCACCGCCGGGATCACCGACGACGATTGCGTGGCCGGCGCGCTGGCCGACGGGCGGGTCCTCGTTTCGTCGGATACACGGCTGTTTGAGCGGCGCGTGCTGCGCGGCGGCGCCCTGCGCGGGCTGCTGCTCCCCGTCGGCCTGCGCCTGCCGGATCAGGTCGAGTTCGTCTTTGGCCGGCTCAGGCTGCGGCCGGGAGCGCCGCGATGCAGCGCCTGCAACGGGCAGCTCGACGCCGCTACGCGGAGTGACGTGGCGGACGTGGTGCCGGCGCGGACGCTTATCTGGATTGCGGAGTACTTTCGCTGTCGCCGCTGCGGACGGGTTTTCTGGGAGGGGACGCATTGGCGGCGCATCCGCGAGATGAAGGCGCGGGTGGGCGCCGGGGGAACCGAATAGAGCTCGTAGTGCGTTGAAAAGGGCCGACTGACGCGTGACTATCCGAACCCGCGGGCGTGTCTGTCCGAACCCGGGGGGTGTGTCTGTCCGAACCCGCCGCGCCAAGCGGCGGGTTGACAATCGTTGGCGATCGCGGTCACACGAGCCGGGGACGTCAACCCGCCGCTTGGCGCGGCGGGTTCGGAAAAAGGCCGCGTTCGGTGGGTCCCCAAAAAAGAAAGGGACCACACGCGTTCACCGCCCCGGAGAAATCACGCCGTTGCACTGGGTGGAGCGGTATCATCGCGGCGTGGAAGCGAATCCGATGACGCCGGATTCTCCGGAAACCAGACAACCCGAGCGCCCCGACCGGCCATTGCCCGAGGCCCATGCGTCGCGGACGGCGCGTTCATCGAGCAGCTCCGCAACCAGGGCGTCAATCTGCTCGCGCGAAGCGGCGCCGTCGGACGCCGGTCCGCCGGCGGCTCCGTCGGCCGGGTCCCGCAGGCGCAGCGCCGGCGTGATGAGCTCGATGGCGCTAATCTCCAACTCCTGAATCGCAATCGACACGAGCCGGTTGATCAGCGTCGTCGCCGGCGGATCGCCGACGCGCTCGGCCAGCGCCCCAAGATCGCGGCAGGTCTCGATCGCCTCGGCGTGAACGCCGGAGTCGAACTGGTGTATCGCCGCGATGCGCAGGAACTTGGCCAACCGCCGCGCCTGCGACAATTGCGGTAAGAGCATGTTCATCGCCGGGCGGCGGAAGCGGACGCCCCAATCAGAATCCGGGAGCGCTCGCGCCGCCCGTGCACTTCGCAGGACGGCGGCGTTCGCGTTCAGCAGCGCCGCCACCGCATCGCCGTGCTCACGAGCGAGCTGGGCGTCGTCGAGCAGTTCTTCCGTCCGCGGCGACACGTTCGTGAGGAGCGACAGACTGCGAATCGCCGCCTGGTATTGGGCGGCGGCGTTCTGGTCGTCCGGTAAACGGACCTTGCGATTGAAATCGTCAAGGTCGATCGGTTCGCCGGCGGTCCGCAGCCGCGCCAGCTCGGCGGTCAGCCGGCGGCCGGCCTCCCAGCCCCACCAGGCGCGCACCAGCGCCAGGCCTGCGATGCCCGCGAGAAACGCCAACGCCATACGACGGCGCGTTCTCCGGCGTCTGTTTTCGAGCGCGATCTCGGAGTCGATGGTCGGCATCGCGGCATTGTCGTCACGAAGGGGTCAGTTCGAAACGGCGCCGGGCGGCATTCCGCTTGCTCACGCGCGCGGCTCGGATTGCAGGCGGGTTCTGGGAAAGCCTCTACAATCTCCGCAGACCTTCAGGAGTTCGACATGCGAAGCCAGGCCTGGAAGCGAATCGTGCTCACTACCGCGGTCGCCGGTGGGTGTCTGTTTCAGGGAACGTGCGATCTCGTGAGCCAGACGATCGGGCTGGCGCTGCAGATTGTCGGCGTGTGGGTTTGAAGTGTGGCAAGTGAAAAGTGACAGGTGAAACGTGAAAGGTGACACGCAACCGGCGTGGCTGTGTCACCTTGCCCCTGTCACCTGTCACGTCTCTCGCGCCGCGCCCGGGCTACTTCACCGGCTGGAACATGTTCTCGAACACGTACGCCCCTACGTGGTTGCCCATGGCGATGCCTTCGGTCTTGTCGAAGGACCAGTGGATTCCCAGGTAGATTCGGCTCTGGCCGTTTTCCTCTTCGGCCTGCGAGAACGACGCGAAGCTGCGCGGCTTGAGCGGGCGTGCGTTTCCTTCGTTGTCCTCGGTTACGCCGTTGAACTCGTCTGAGACGAACGTAAACGCAATGTCGTCGGTCCCGTAGAACTCGCGCAACGTCTCGAACAGCGCCCCGCCGAAGCCGGCGTGGCCGGACGGGTAGGCCGGGAAGGGGGGCGTGAAGTTGTTGGCCGACAGGTTGCTGGCCGGCGCGCCGAGCGGCGTAAAGGTCGGGTCGCCGACGGTGGCGTCGTTGCCGTCACCAAGACCGGTGGGGCCGGTGCCCGCGTCGGATTCGCGAATGCCGGTGACCGGCCGCCAGAATTCGTAGTAGTACTTGGATTCCCAAATCGCGATGCCCGCGTCCGCCATGGCGACGTTGATCAGCGCCAGCAGCCGCGCGATCTCGACGACGTCTGATCCCTGCTTCTCGGCGATCTGCGTCGCGATCTGGTTGTACAGCCGCGGCGGGGCGCAGAGGCTCGGCGTGCCGTCATAGGCCCAGTAAATGCCGATCTCGGTTTGCTCTGCAGTTCTCTCGGTGGGCGTAGTGACGCCGTCGCCGCCGAGGCGCTGGACCTCGTCGTACGCCGCGGCGTACTCGGCGCTGTCCATCGCGGGTGGCGCCGGGCAGCGGAACTGCGCCTGCGTGCCCATCATGAACGGGCGGACGTGCTTCCAATCGGGGCCGAGCGGCCGCTGGCCCGGGTTCATGGGGTCGACACGCCAATGGCCGGGGTCATCGCTGAAATCATAGACGTCCGGAATGTCCGAGCCGTCGTTTTCGCGCATGGCGAGAATGGCGACTGAGGCGGCCTTTCCGAGCGCGATTCCATCGGTCTTGGCGTCGCCGCTCGGGATGCCGGCCAGGAACTGCTCCAACTCCTGATCCAGGCGAGGAGCGTGCGACGGGAACTGCGAAACGAGCGTGTCATGCGCCGCCTGGGCGATAGCCGCGGGCATGGACGTGTCCTTCGACGCGGGCGGCAGGCCGATGTAACTCTCGTAGCCGCCGGCGATGGCATTGACCACCTCGAACATGGCGATATGGACGATCGCCATGGACCGGCTGGCGCGCACCGGGCCGAGCTGATGGCCGAATTCGCGGTTCTCGCCGGGTTGCAACGCAGTGTGATCCAGGCCGGACGTGTCCACCGCCGTCCGGTTCCACGTGAGGATCCAGCTCTTGGCGGCCGCGTCCTTGGTCTGATCCACGGCCGGCGTGCCGTTGTCGTTGGCGTTATTGTCGTTGGTATTGTTGGCGGGGAAGTTGGGGCAGCCGGCGACAGCAAGTAGCACGCAGGCAAAAAGCAGACGAGATCGGGCAAGCATGAGCAGGTTACTCCCAGGCAGCGGATTCTCACCGCTGGCCAAGAACTAGTACCACGAGAGCGCAGACGAAGATTTCGTGTCCTATTTTCCGCACACCCCCGGCCCCTTGTCCAGTACAATCTTGGCAGATCGCTCAATTTCGCTTCGCCCGATTCGCCTCGGGAATCCACTTGTGCCCAGGTCCTCTAATAAGCAGCCCGGGACACGCGCGCGCATCGCACTCGACAGCACCGATTCGGCGCCGCGCCACCCGTTCGGAGGCGCGAGCCTGGTCTGCTTGTCGATCGCAATTGCGGTGGTCGTGCTCCTCGCCTTCTTTCCCAGTCTGAGCAACGGGTTTAATTTCGACGACGACGAGAACCTGGAGCGCAACCCGGCCTACCGCGGGTTGCGCTTGTCGAACTTGCAGTGGATGTTCACGACGTTTCACATGGGGCACTACCAGCCGCTCTCATGGGTGACGCTGGCTCTGGACTATCAGATGTGGGGGATGAACCCGCGCGGCTATCACGCTACCAATCTGCTGCTGCACTCGGCCAACGCCGTACTGGTGTTCTGGCTGGCGCTGCGGCTGCTGGCGCCGAGTGAGCCGGCTGGAAGCCGGTTGAAACATCCCACCGGCTGGAAGCCGATACCACAGGATTTGAAGCCGGTATCACGGGGATGGAGGGCGGGCCCGCCGGACTGGCGGCGCGTTTCGGCGGCCGGGCTTGCGGCGCTTCTGTTCGCACTGCATCCGCTGCGGGTGGAATCCGTGACGTGGATCACCGAGCGGCGCGACGTGCTCAGTTCGTTCTTTCTGCTCGCGACCCTGCTGGTTTACCTGCGTGCGGTCGAGCCGCGGCAGACGCGCACCGGCCTGCTTATGGCGACCGCGTTGGTGCTGTACACGCTGTCGCTGCTCTCGCGCGCGATGGGAATGACGCTTCCGGCGATTCTGCTGCTGCTCGATTGGCATCCGCTTCGACGGATCGGCGGCGCGGCGGGGTTTGCGTCGCCTGCCGCGCGGCGCGTGTACCTGGAGAAGCTGCCGTTTCTTCTGCCCGCAATCGCAGCCGCCATTATTGCACCGATCGCCCAGGCGCAGACCGGGGCGGCGGTTTCGATGGAGTCGCATTCGGTCCCGTCGCGCGTGCTTCAGGCGTGCTACGGCTTGTTCTTCTACCTGTGGGCGACGATCTGGCCGGTCGGGCTTTCGCCGCTTTACGAGCTGGTGCGCGTGCCCGGACAACTGCCCGCGCACCACATCGCCGCCGCTCTCTTTGTGGTCGCGGCCGGCGCCGGCATTGCGTGGCTGGGGCGTCGCCGACCGGCGATTGCGGTCGCCGCGCTGGTCTACGCGGTGCTGCTGGGGCCGGTGCTGGGGTTGGCGCAGAGCGGCAAACAGGAGGTGGCCGATCGGTACAGCTACCTGCCGGCGATATCCCTTTCGATTCTGGCCACGTCGGCGCTCCGGGCCGGGGCCAGGTCCGCACTCGAGAGACCCGCGACGTGGGTGGCTGCGGGCGTTGTGCTGTCCGCTTGCAGCGCGCTCACCTGGCGCCAAACGCAGGTGTGGCGTGACGGCGAAACGCTCTGGCGGCACGCGGTGCGCTGCCAGCCGGACTCGCCCACGGCGCACCAGTTTCTTGGAGTGTCGCTCGCGCGCCTCGGGCGGCATGGCGAAGCGCTGGGCAGCTTTCAGAGGGCGCTGGAGATCGCCCCGAATCATCGCGGGGCCGCGGTCGGGCTGGCCAAATCGCTGAGCGAGAGCGGGCGCTGGGAACCGGCCGAAGCGGCCTGGCGGCGGGCCGTCGAACTGCGGCCGGGAGAGTGGGAACCGGTGCAGTACCTGGCCAACGCGTTGATGATGCGGGAGAAGCTGGAGGAAGCGGTGATTTTGTTCCGCCGCGCCGGAGAGCTCGATCCGCGTCAAAGCGCCACATGGCTGAACCTGTGCGCGACATTACTGCGCCTGGGGCGGGCGGAGGAGGCGGTCGCGGCGGCGACGCGCGCGACGCAGGTTTCGCCGGGAAGCGCCGACGGACCGTACAACCTCGGGAACGCGCTGGCGGCGGCCGGCCGGCTGGAGGAGGCGCTGGGTGCGTATCGTGCGGCGCAGGCTTTCAACCCGCAGTTGGTCGAAGCGCGCGTGAACTGCGGTTTCACGCTTGACCGGCTGGGCCGGACGAGTGAGGCCATCGACGTTTATCGTGACGCTATTCGGACCGATGCGCGACGCGTTGAGCCGCGAATGAACCTGGCCGACCTGCTGCTGCGGCTGGGGCGGCGCGAGGAAGCGGTCGCCGAGCTCGAGGCCACGTTGAGGATCCGTCCCGATTTTGAGCCGGCCCGCACGGCGCTGGAAGCGCTTCGCGGCTCGGGGGGAGAATGACATGAGGCTATCCCAACTCTCCTTCCGAGCCGCGACCGTGAGGGAGCGGAGCCTTAAGAACCGCTTGCTTACGCGCGCGGCTCGGATCGAAGACAGGGTTCTAGGATAGCCTCATGAACACGCAGACGCGGATCGGCGGCATGACGGCGGAACTCGATGCGCTGCTCCTGGACGGCGAGCCGAACTGGGAGGCGGTTTCGTTCGAGGTGCGCTGTCCGCGCTGCGACTACAACCTGATGCTGCTCACGACGCCGCGCTGCCCGGAGTGCGGCCTGACGTTTGAGTGGCGCAGGATGCTCGATCAGGAGGCGGGGCGGAGCCGGTTTCTCTTTGAGCACCACTGGCGCGATCGTCCGGTTCGCTCGTACTTCGGCACGCTGTGGCGGGCGCTGCGGCCGCGGAGTTTCTGGCGCCAGGTGGCGCTGTACGAGAAGGTTGAGAGCGGACCGCTGTGGTTTGTGTTTCTCACCTCGATGGTGACGCCGTTTGTGCTGTTTCACGCGCTGGCAGCCGTGGTCGCCGGCGTTCTGGCGTTGGTCGCGCGGCTCGCGTTTGGCGAGTGGCCGGGCTTCCCGGGATCATGGGTGTTCTATTCGCCCTACGGGAGATACGGGCGATCCACGGTCGCCGTGCTCAGCGATTACGCGTGGGATCTGGCGGCGGCGGCGTTCACCGCTCCGGCGGCCGCATATGGGCTGATGATGCTGGCGGCCGGGTTGTACGCGTGCGGCGTGCTGGCGTTGCTGTGCGGACTGTGGCAGACGCTGGGACGCTGCCGCGTGCGGCGCGTTCAACTACTGCGCGTGTGTGCATATTCCGCGATGGCTGTCTCATGGACGATTTCGCCGTTGTTCCTCGCGCTGCTCCTGATGTTGCTGTGGATGTCGCTCGCGGGTCTGCGCGCGACCATCGATCAGCGCCTGCTGCTGCTGGGCGTGGCCTGGGTACTGGGATACTCGATCCTGTCCGTGGGCGGCGGGCTGAGTCTGTACCTGAGACTCACGCGGGCGTGGATTGTGACGGCGACGGTCGTGCTTGTGGCGTTCCTGGCGGCGTTTACGCTCGCGGTCGCGGCGGCCGTGGTTCGCTAAGAACTCAGAACCCCGCACGGAAGTGCGGGGCCTTCTCGCCCGCCACTTCCGTGGCGGGTTCTGTTAGGCGCTCTAAGCAAGCGGCGTGACATGCGCGACCAACGTGCGGCGGCCGGGCGTGTCTTCCTTCCGACATGGATGCGTTCGCTTTCCGGAGCAGGGGCTTTGACGGGCGGCGCCCGGCGGCGGATGATCCAAGTTCGAAGGAGAGAGTCATGAGGTCGTGGCTGGGCGTGCTATCTCGCGTGAGTCTCCTGACCGCTGCGCTGGCGCTGGGGGTCATGAGCGGGTGCGTGTCGGTGAAGGCGCCGGAACGGATTGACGTCGGCCGCGAGCCGCCCCCGCCGGTGGACAGCAGTCGACTTCCGGCGACGGCGACGCATGATGAGTGTCGCTACGAGCTGGAGAAGGCGTATCAGAACATCCAGTATCTCGAGGGCGAGAATTCCCGGCTGGAGCGGAAGAGCCAGGAGTACAAGCGTGAACGCGACGACTACAAGAAACGACTGAAACGTTACGAGGATGATTAGCGCCTCGACGCGCACTCCGTTTCGGGGAGCATCGGCGTCTCGCCGGTGCGCACCGGCGGGACGCCGATGCTCCCCACGAGAAACCAGGGAGCTGCTAGACCAGGGCCGAACCTTGCACTTCCGCCGCGGGGCGCGGATCATGCCGGGCGGAGGCCGCGCATGGCGGTGCAGTTTGTGCTGGGGCGAGCGGGGACCGGCAAGACGAGATACTGTCTCGACGGCGTGATCGCGGGGCTGTGCACTGAGCGCACCCGGCCTGAAGCCAGCGTCATCGGCCCGCGCCTCATCCTGCTCGTGCCGGAACAGGCCAGCTTTCAGATGGAACATGCGCTCGCGCGGCGCGCGCCGGGCGGGGCCTACACCCGCGCCGAAGTGCTCAGCTTCACCCGCCTGGCGCAGCGCGTGTTCAACGAAACCGGAACCGCCGCGAGGACCCTCGCGCCGCACGCGCGGCAGATGGCGCTGCGCTGTGTGGTCCAAAGGCTGGGCGATCAGCTCGGGCCGTGGCAGGCGGCGGCGGAGTCGGCTGGGTTCTTCGCCGAGCTGGACCGGTTGCTGGCGGAATTGCTGCGTGAGGACGTGTCGCCGGAGGCGCTGCGGGCCGCGGCGGAGCAGTCGGATGACGCGGATACGCTGGCGCGGGGGCGCCTGGTGGGTCATGTGCTTGAGGCCTATCTCGCATGGCTGGGGCGCGACCGGATTGACCCGGCGGCCCAGCAGCGCCTGCTGCGCGACCTGCTGCCGAAGGTCTCCTGGATCGATGGCGCCGAAATCTGGGTGGATGGCTTTGCCGACTTCAGCGGGCAGGAGACGGCCACGCTGGTTGAGTTGGCGAAGCGGGCGGCGGCGATGCGGATCACGTTGCTGCTCGACCCGGCGTCCGGCGCCGTGCAAGACCCCGGTGTGGCACTGGATCCGCTGAGCCTCTTCTACAAGACCGAGCAGACGTATCAACGGCTTTGCCGCCGGCTGATGCAGGAAGGGGTGCGCGTTGAGCCGCCGCTGGACGTGACGGGCCCGATTCCGCCGCGTTTTTCAAGCGCGGCGGCGCTGGCGGCGCTGGAAGCCGGGCTGGCCTCGGCCGAAGGGCCGGCGCCGCGTGCAGTGCAGCGCGAGGTCGGGGCGAGTGTGCGGGTCATCGCCTGCGCGTCCCATCGCGACGAGCTGCGCGAGGCCGCCCGCTTCATTCACCGCCGTGTGAAGGAGGGCCGGGCGCACTATCGCGACTTTGCCATCATCGCCCGGCATCTCGCGCCGCTGGCCGACCTCGCCGCGGAGGTTCTCGACGAATACGAAATCCCGTATTTCATCGACGCCCGCCGGCCGCTCGCCGGGCATCCGCTCGTGCGGCTGATCGACGCGCTGCTTTGCGCCATCGACGACGACCTGTCGCTCGATTCCATGACCCGCCTCCTGCGGACGGGCTTGCTCCCGTTGACGATTGACCAGACCGAGCGGCTCGAAAACCAGATGACGGCGTTCGCGGTGCACGGCGGCAAGCTATGGTCGCAGCCGTGGAACTTCGAGGCCGAGTCGCGCGCCTCTGGCGCCGCGCCGGCCGATTCCGCCTCAGCCGAGCTCGATGCGGCCCGCTTTCAAGTCGTTGCGGCGCTTCAGGTCATGCTGGGCCGCGCGATGCACGAGCGCCCGGGCGGCCGATGGTGGGCTGAATCGCTGCTGCAATTGCTCGAAGCGCTGCATGTGCCGCGCACGCTCAGCAACTGGATTCGTCAGGCGCAGGAGCGGCAGAGCTGGGAAGAGGCGGAGATTCATCGCCTGGCATGGGAGGCCGTCTGCGATGCGCTCGACGACGTGCACGACGTCCTTGGCGAGACGGCGCTCAGCACGCGCGATGTCGCCGCTGTCTTGGGCGGCGCCCTCCAGGAGCAGACGCTGGCCCTGGCGCCGCCGACGCTCGACCAGGTGCTGGTCAGCTCAATCGACCGCAGCCGGCATCCCGACATTCGCCACGCGTGGCTGATCGGGATGAATGAGGGGCTGTTCCCGGCGCCGGCGGCGGAAGGCGGTTTGCTCTCGCGCGAGCAGCGCGAACGACTATCGGCGGCGGGGGTCGGCCTGCGCCGCCGCGAGGAGGATGTGCTCGGCGAGCGGCTGCTGGCCTACATTGCCTGCACGCGCCCGTCGGAGTCGCTGACGATCAGCCACGGGGCCGTCGGTGAGGACGGCGGGGCGCTCCAGCCGTCGCCGCTGCTGGCGGAGATCAAGCGCGCCCTTCCCGGTCTTCGCTACGTGCAAAGCGGCGGCGCGCAGGTCTTGCCCCTGCCGAAGGCGGGCGAGACGCCCGCCCCACCCGAACCACCGGCGACGCTACGCGAGCTGGCGTGGGCGATCCTCGAAGCGCCGGAGACGTCGGACCTGAGCAAGCAACGGCTCGAGGCCGTTCGAACGCGCATCGAACGCGCGCCTGGCGCCAGCGAGCGGTTTGCGCGGCTGCTGCGCGGGGCGACATATCGGAACGAGACGGCGGCGGTCGGCCCATTCCGACGGCCGGAGACGACGCCGCACGGCCCGGTGTGGGAGACGTCGGCATCCGAGATTGAAACGTACCTGCAATGTCCATTTCAACATTTCGCGAAGTATGGCCTCAGGCTCGAAGCGCAGCGCGGGCCGCGACACGTCACGTGGGACATCGGAAGCGACGTGCATCGGATTCTGGCAGACGCGATGCGCCGCGCCCTTCAGCTTGGCGATGTTCGCGAGCTGGCGGACGCGGAATGGCTCCAGGCGCTCGCGCCGGCGATCGAGGCGCATCGGGCGGAATTGAGCGAGTCATTCCGCCAGCGCCGCCCGCATGATGCATTCCTGCGTGAGCTGCTGCCCGCGCTGGCGGAGGATGTGCTGCTGGCTCACGCGGCGCGGCTGCGGCGGGGCGAGTTCGTCCCGATGGCGACCGAGCAGCCGCTCGATCCGCTCATACCGCTGGGCGCGCGGTTTATCCGGCTCCGCGGAAGCATTGATCGCATCGACGCGCGGCAGCAGCGTGGGCGGACGCGACTGCTGATCTACGACTACAAGTCGTCGCTCAAGGCGCCGACGCCGGGCGCGTTTCTGGTTCAGCCATGGTTGCAGATCTTCGCGTATGCGATCGCGGCGCCGGCCCTGTCCGAGTCCGGACCGGCGCAGGTAATCGGCGTACTGCTCGCGCCGCTGTTTTCTGATCTGAAGGCGGCGGAAGCCCCCCGCGAACACGGCGCCTCGCTGGAAGAGCAGCGGATGATCGCCCTGCGGCCGCGCGGCCGATTCCTGCTCAGCGCGCTGGGGGGGATTGACCGGCAGGTGTCCACAACGCGTTCGCCGGTGGTTTTCGTGAAGTTGAAGAAGGACGGCGAGCCGGACAAATACTCGGACACGGTCGACGAGTCGCAGTTCGCCGCGTACCTGGAAGCCGCGCGGCAGACGCTGGACCTGGCGGCGACGGGCGTTGAGACGGGCGACGTCGCGATCGCGCCGCTGGTGCATCGCCGTGTGCTGGCCTGCCGGCACTGCGAGTACGCCGCCGTGTGCCGCTTCGAGCGCGTCTACAACCGGCCGCGGCCGGCCGAGTCGACGCTCCCGCGCGTGGGCGACGCCGCGGCAGCGGACGCAGGGGAGGACCAGGAATGAACCCGCGCTGGACCGACGCACAGCTCGCGGCGATCACGCATCGCGGGTCGGACCTGTTGCTGGCGGCTTCGGCCGGATCGGGAAAGACGGAGGTGCTGACGAGCCGGTATGTCGACCTGCTGGCCGACGCGGCGCGGCCCTGCGGCGTCACGCAAATGCTGGTTGTCACCTTTACCCGTGCCGCCGCCGCCGAGCTGCGCGTGCGGCTGGCGCGGCTGCTGCGCGAGCGGGCCGAGGCCTCGGACACGCCGGGCGAAAGGCGCGGCCATCTGCGGCGGCAGGCGGCCCTGCTCGACCTGGCGGAGATCGGCACGATCGACGCCTGGTGCGGCCGGCTGGTGCGCGAGAACTTCGACGCCGCGGGGATGGATCCGGCGTTTCGAATCCTGGATGAGCTCGAGGCGGAGGAGCTTCGCGAGCGCGAGCTGGAGCGCGTATTCGAGGAACTGTACGTCGAGTCGAGCGCGACGGCGGAGCAGGCGCGCGCCTGGATCCGCCGTCACACGCAGGCCAGTGATGCGTTTCTCAGAAACGCGGTGCGCGGACTGAGCCGATTTCGCGAGGGACTGCCCGACCCCGATGCGTGGCTGCGGCGGGTGCACGAAGGCTGCGAGCTGTCCGACGAGGCCATGTCCGAGGCGGCGCGGAGCCGGCTGGCGGAGGAACTGCGGTGCGAGCTTGGGTTTCAGGCTGAGCAGGTGAGCAGCCTCGCGTCCGCCCCGCCGGCTCTGTTGGAGTACGCGCGCATGCTCCGCGGCTGGGCCGAGCGACTGGCCGATGCCCGATGCTTGCCGGATGTACTGGCGGCGATCGAAAACTGGGCGTTTCCACGAGCGAAACGGGGCACCGACTCGGATCTGTGCGACGACATCCGCAAGCGCTGGTTCGAGAAACGCCTTCAGAAGCACTGGGAGCGTGAGCGCATCGAACGCTTCATCGTCGACGCCGCCGATGCGGGCCGCTGCACGCGGACGCTGCTCGACATCGAGGCCCGCTATCAGGAACGGCTGCGAGTCGCGAAGTCCGCCGCCGGCGCCTACGAACATGCCGACGTCGCCGCCGCCGCACTGCGGCTGCTGGGCACGCCGGACAGCCGCGGCAACTTCTCGCCGACGCCGCTGGCGCGATCGCTGCAACGGCGTTACGAGCACGTGCTGATCGACGAGTTCCAGGACACCAGCCCGGTGCAGGTGGCATTGCTGCGGCTCGTTTCGCGCGACGAGCCGGGGCGGACGAATTGCTTCATGGTCGGCGACGTGAAGCAGAGCATCTACGGCTTCCGGGGGGCGGAACCGCGGCTTTTTTCGGCGCTGGCGGCCGACCTGAGCTCACAAACGCGCGCAGGAGAGCTGAGATATCTGTCGCACAATTTCCGCACGCACGACCTTCTCCTGGAGCCGCTGAACGCGCTGTTCGAGCGGCTCTTTGATCGACAGTTCGGCGGGGCTGCATACGGCCCGGAAGAGCGGCTGGTCGCTGGCCGCGGCGAGCTCGACAACCCGTCGCTGGCCGGCGAGCCGCGATTGAGCGTGCACGTGCTCGAATCTCAGCGCCGCGGCGGCCATGACGATGACGAGATGACGGAAGAAGACGACGAAACGGACCTTGAGAATGTAGAGCGCGAGGCGCAGGTCGCGGCGCGCGAGATTCACCGGCTTATTCACGACGGCGCGATGAAGCTGACCAGGGACGAGAACGACGCTCCAGCGCTGCGGCCGATCGGCTACGAAGATATCGCGATTCTGCTGCGCTCGGCGAAGGTGAATGCCGGACGCGTGGCCGGCATTCTGCGCGACCAGGGCATTCCCTCGTCCGTCTGCGGGCGCGAGACGATTCTCGACGCGCCCGAGGTGGTCGACGTTCAGAATGTCCTGCGGCTGCTGGTCAATCGCCGGCAGGATGTGCCGCTGGCGGCGTACCTGCGCGGGCCGCTGGTGGGGCTGTCCGAGCCGGAGCTGCTGGCGATCCGCGGCTGCTGGTCCGGCCGCGGGGCCTTTCTCGACGCGGTCGAAGCTGCCCGGCGGCGCTGCGACGATGCGCCGCTGCGGCAGCGCGTCACGGCGGCGATGGATCAGCTCGACGCGTGGCGGAGCGTCGCGCGGATCGCGGCACTGCCCGAGCTGATTCGACGGATCATGAGTGACGCGGAGCTACCGCACTTCGCGCGCGGGCTGAAACTGGGCGAGCATCGCGTGGCGCGCTTGCGGGCGATGCAGGCGCTGGCCGGCGATTTCTCGCAGGGGCAGCGCAGCGGTGTCGCGGAGTTCGTCGCGTTTCTGGATCGCGTCGCGGTCTCGGATTCGCCGCCGACGGTGACGGTGCCGGCGGGGCGCAGCGCCGTGCCCATCATGACGATTCACGCGGCCAAGGGGCTGGAATACCCGGTCGTGTTTCTGCTCAATAGCGGCGCGCGGTTCAACTACGGGCATCGCCCCGCGTCGATGACGCTGGATGCCAAGGCGGGCATCGGGCTGAGATTCGCCGACCGCGTGCAGCGCCGCATCATCCGCGCGGCGGAGCACTTCCTGGGCGACCGAGCCCTCTCGCAGCGGCTGGTCGAAGAGGAACTGCGTCTGCTGTACGTCGCGGCGACCCGCGCGCGCGAGCGGCTGTTCATCATCGGGCACGCCGCGGCGGACGCATGGCAGAAACAACTCGATCGATGGAGCCAGCGAAGTGGTCCGCCGCTGCTCGTCCGGCGGGACGCGGGAAGCCTGCTGGAGTGGGTGCTCATGGGACTCGCCGCCGCGCCGAGCCAATGCAGGTCACCGTTCCGAGTTGCCGAGGAGGCGCCGATCGTGCGTGCGCGCCGCGCGCCGGACAGCTCCCCTGCCGGCGACGCCGCACTGCCGCCGGCGCCCGAAGACGCCGCCTGGGCGGATCAGGCGGCGGCCGAGCTGCTGACGCCGCGCGACATCGGCTGGTCGCGCTTTCCGGCGGTGCTGTCGGTTTCAGCGGTCAAGGAGCTGGCGCGGCGCGACCCGGCGGCGGACCGGCCGGCGACGCTGCGCGAGCCGGCGGCGGCTCTGTCCCGGCCGACTTTCGCGGGCGAGCCGGAGGACGGCCGCGCTTTGGGCGACGCGACGCATCGATTTCTGCAACTTGCCGACATGTCGCGGCTGGGCACTCCGGCGGGCGTCGCGGCCGAGTTGGCGCGACTCGCGGACCAGGGGCGGCTGACGGCCGATGCCGTCCGGCAGATCGACGCGGGGGACATCGTCTGGCTGGCGACGGGTGAGGTGGGACAATTGCTGGCCACGTTGCCGCTGTGGCGCGAGCTGCCGTTTGTGTACGCGATGCGCCCGAGCGTCTCCGAACCCGCCGCGCCCGGCGGCGAAGTGAGTTCGATGGCGCATCCCGATCTGCCGCTTTGGAACGTCACGCCGCCGCCGGGGGTGGGGGGTTCGGAGCCACTCTCGCGGGCGCGGAGCGCGCCGCCGTCCGCCTCTGCGTCCGACGAACATACGGTCGTCCGCGGCGTGATCGACTGCATTGCGGAAACGCCGCACGGGCTGCTCCTGGTCGACTACAAGACCGACCGGGTTCGGGACGAGCGGCAACTGGCGGAGCGGGTGGCAGCCTACTCCATGCAAGTCCGGCTCTACGCACAGGCGGCTGCGGCGCTCCTGGGTCGTCCGGTGGCGCGGGCGGTGCTGGCATTCTTGCGCGAGCGGCGGCTGGTGGAAGTGCCGCTGGCGGGCGGGGCGGTCGAGCTGCGGCGGTCGGCCGAGGGCGGGGCGCAGCCGACGATTATCGACAGGATCGCGTAGCCGGGCCGCCGCGGCGATTGAGCGCCGGGTGCCACTGGCGGCTCGCCCGCCCGTGCCGTCGTCGGATGATCCTCAGTATTCCAGCGGCGTGATCGTCGGCAAGACGGCGTCGAAGAACTGATTTGGCTGCCGCCGCACACTTTCAATTCGCGCTGGCGGGCAAGCCGCCAGTGGCACCCATGCCCGTGGCCTCCTGACGATTATCGACAGGATCGTCTGGCCGGGCCGTCGCGGCGCGGGTATTGTTGAATAAGCGTTCATTCATGAGGCAGCCATGGCCCGGCCGATCGAGAAACGGGCGTTCATCGAGCGCGGCGTGGTCGCCGTGGTGGCGGAGCGCGGCCTGCACGCCGTCACCATTCAGGACATCGCCCGGGCCTCGGGCGTCTCCGCCGGCCTGCTCTATCGTTACTGGAAAACGCGCGACGCGCTGGCGGCGGACGTGTACCGCCGGCACCACGCGGCCCTGCTGGAGCAGTTGTCGAACTCCGTCGCGGGGGAGCCGGACGCCTGGCGGCAGCTTCTCGCCGCGGTGCGGGCGTTTCTGGCCTTTGCCGCGGCCAGCCCGGTGGAATTGAAGTTCCTCCTGCTGAGTCAGCACGACCTCGGGCCGCAGCTTCCGCGCGGGCGGAGCGTGCACGACTGGCTGCGCGGCCGGGTGGACGCGGCCCTGCGGCAGGGGCGCCTGCGGCGGATGGACGCCGACCTGGCCTGCCAGCTTTTCATGGGCGCGGTGCTGCAGCCGGTGGTGGGCATTATCTACGGCCGGCTGCGCGGCCCGGCGACGCGCCTGACGACCGACGTGCTGGCTGCGCTGGAGCGACTTCTGGGGTCGGATCCGCAACCCGAGCGACGCACTCCCCCGCGTAAGAAGGCGCGGCGCGAAGCGCCGCGCACGTAACCGGGCCGCACGGCGGCCGGAAAGGACGCGTGTAAAATGAATAAGTGTTTCCTCACTAATACACGAAACGCGCTGCTGATCGCCGCCTGGGCGGCCGCAGCCTGGACCGCGGCGGCACAGTCGGCGACGACGCTGCCCTTCGGCGTCAAGATCGAGACCTACCGCAGCAAGGAAGTCGGCGAGATTGTCTTTGCCGTCATGCTCGATCAGCCCTTTCTGGCCGAGGAGTTCGAAAAGAGCAACTTCCTGCGCCTGACGCCGCTGGACCCGCGGGCCTATCTCACCTACCCGAAGGAAACCCGCTTCGAGCAGAAACACGCCACGTTCTACGGCCGCATGCGCGGCGAGGGCGTCGCCCGCGTGCGCGTCACGTATGAGAACGTGACCGAGAACCCGGACGGCTCGCGGCGCGTCAGCGAGCAGCACGGCGACCTGGAAATCTCTATTCCGGCCGAACCCGGCGGCCCGGCCGCCATTTTCACCGAGTGGGCCCGCCAGCAGAACCTGCACTTCTGCCACCTGCTGGAGGCCTATCCCAACGACTCCTTTCTTCAATACGCGCTGCTGCAATCGAAGCAGCGCTACGGCGTAACGCCGCCGCCGCTGCCCTCGCCGGCGTCGGAATCGAAGCAGGTCGAATCGAGTCTCTACAGCTTCTTCTCCGGCAGCCTGGCGATCCAGGAATCGCTGCAGCGGCAGTCGTTCGGCGCCCGCGGCGACGCGCCGCAGGAAACGCACATCAGCAGCCTGACGTCGCCGGTCGTGCGGACAACCGATTACGCGGCCCTGCTGGAGAAACGCAAAGCCGCCGGCGGCCCGCCGCCGGAGCGGATCGAGCTGGCGCGGGCGATCCCCGGCGACCAGTACATGCTGCACGTTCGCTCCTTTGACGCGGCGCGCGAGCTGTTTGATCTCGGCGACGACTGGGGCGGCAGCCTGTTGCGGTTGATGTCGGTGACCGCCCGCGACGACCGCTTGCAGGACCGATTTGAAACGCAACTGATCGCCCCGCGCAGCGGCGTATCGCAGCTTTTCGCCGAAAACGCCGTGAGCGAAATGGCGCTGAGCGGGTCCGACACCGCACTGCGCGACGGCAGCGACCTGACGATCGTCTTTCGCGTCAAACGCCCCGACCTGTTTGACGCGGCGAGCGCGACATGGCTGGAAGCCGCCCGCGCCGCCGATCCGCGCATCGAGCTGCGCGAGTTCAACTACCGGGGCAAGCAGATTGCGGCGCGCTACACGCCCGATCGCCGGATCAGCTCCTTCGTCGTCCGCCACGATGACCTGGCGGTCTTCTCTAACTCGCATGTCACGATCCGCCGCGTTGTGAACACGCTGCTCGGGTCGGCGGGGGCGCTCTATGACGAGCCGGACTACGCCTACGTGGCCGGGCTCCTGCCGCCCGGCGAGGTCGCGTATTTCTACGCGTCCGAGGCTTTTCTCCGCCGGTCGATCAGTCCCCAATCGAAAATCTCGGAGAAACGGCGGCGGCAGTGCTTTAACAACCTGGTGATGCTCAACAACGCCTCGCTGCTCTTTCGCATGGAAAACGGCCGCTCACCGGCGTCGCTGAGCGAGCTGGGCGCGGGGCGCTTCATCGACGCGGAGCGGCTGACGTGCCCGCATGGCGGTAGCTACGCCTTTGACGCCGACGCCGACACGGCGGCGTGCTCGCTGCACAACCGCCTGCCTCTGCTCACGCCGAACGCCGAGCTGAGCGTGCTCAAGGTGTCGGCCGTCGAGCGCGAGGAATACGAGCGCTACCGCGACCGCTGCCAGGCGGCCTGGGGCGACGCGTTCAATCCGGTCGCCGTGCGAATCCGAACGCAGCCGAGCGTCCGGCTGGAGTTCTGCGTCCTGCCGATGGGGCCGGAGAGCCTGTACGAAGCGTTTCGCAGCGCGACCGATACGCGGATCGCGCACGCGGCCCCGCCGCCGGCCGCGTCCACGACGCTCCTGACGCTGACGGCGGCGCCCGGGCGGCCGCGCATCGGGGCGCTGCTGCGAGACCTGCCCGGCATCGCCGACGTGCTGGCGGCCGACCCGACGCTCACGGATCTGAATTGGATCGGCGACAACGTGTCGGTTCATCTGTGCGACAACGACACCATTGTGGAAGTCGATCCGACCTGTCTGCGAACGCTGAGTTTCTTTCGCGAAATCGACGTCTTCGATCAGTCGTTGGCGGCGGGCGTCGTGCTGGCCACGAGCCTGCCGGCCTACGCGACCATCGAGTTGGCCGACGCTGACAAGGCGCAGCGATTCCTTGAGTTGCTCTCGTCGCGCCTCTTCCTGGAGCACAAGTCCGTTTACGGATTTGAGACGCGCTTCGACGCCTATCGCCTGCCCGATTACCAGGGTTTCGCCAACTACGTCGTCAGCTACCAGTTCTATGCCCTGAAGCTGCGCCTGCATGTCGCGCTCACCGGTGATCGACTGGTCGCCGCCACGACCCCGAAGGCGCTGCGCGACGTCATCGACGCGGTGGCGGCGCGCGAGACGGCGGGACAGGCGGCGCCGCCGGGCGGCGAGGCGGCTCACATTCGGGCAGATATTTCGCTCGCAGCGATGAGCGCGTTCAAGGAAAGCCTGCGACTTTACTGGGCCGAGAAATCGCGCCTGGCGTGCCACGCGAACATCACGCCCGTGCGACACCTGGCGGCTCTCTACGGCGCTCCGCTGGATCAGATCGATCGGCTCTCGCAGTCGAAGTATGGCGTCACATTCTTCTGCCCCGAGGGCGGCCGGTACGAATACGACCAGGCCCGCGACCAGGTGACGTGCAGCGTCCACGGCAACCGGCAGGACTCGCGCCAGCCGCAGGTGATCGACCGCGATTCGTCCTTCTTCCGATTCGTGGATTCGATCGATCGGATCTCGGCGACGATCGCGTTTCGCGAGGATCATGCACTGGCGACGCTGGATATCCGCAGGCGGTAGCTGAGGCGGCAACAACCACTCCGACCAACCTGGTGCGAGATGGGAATCTCGCCGGGTGCCACTGGCGGCTTGCCCGCCAGTGCGATCGTCGGTTGATCCTCAGAACTCCAGCGGCGTGATCCTCGGCAAGGCGGCGTCGAACGGCCGGACCGGCTGTTCATACTCTCTGAAACTGGACCATCGCCACTCCTCGGGTCGTTCGCACAACCCGCGCCGGCACGGGTTCAGGTGAATGTAGTCGATCGTCGCCTGCACGGCTTGCCAACTGTAGATGTTGCGGTCGTATCCCGGGCCTTCCTGCCAGAAGCGAAAGACCTCCTTGCCGGGCCGCTCGCGGGTCGTCAGCGATGAGAGCAGTGGATCGCGTACAGCCAGCAGCGCCCGCCTGACGCGGTACGAGAACGGACGCTTGATCGCGTAGAGCAAGGCTGAAATCCGGCTTGCGTTGGGGGGCAGCTTGACGTTCGCACTGGCGGGCAAGCCGCCAGTGGCACCCTCGCCGATGGCGCCCGTGCCGGTGGCGCTGGGTGCCACGGGCGGCTCGTCCGCGTGCCGCCCGCGGAAGCACGAGAAGATGGACATGCTCGGGCATGAATACGAACGCCAGCAATTCAAACGCATGACGCTCCGCCGCGGCGTCGATGCATCGCGACAACATCTCCCGCCACGCATCCCGCACCAGCAGCGGCCGGCGGTTGTAGCACGAGAATGTGAGTTCGTGAGCCTCGCCGGCCTCGTCGAAGTGGCGGACCGACTTGCGATGGGGTCGGCAGCGATTCGGCTCGCCCATTATGTGGTCCTATTGCCGGGGGCGGGGTTTCGTGATCAGCCCGATTCACGATCGGAGACGTTGTGCACGATCGCACTGGCGGACAAGCCGCCAGTGGCACCCAAGCAGATTTCACCGCTCGCCAGTGAAATCGAGCTGGAGTTGCGGTACGCTCAGGCGCGCGGCGCCGCTCGTACCCAGCGCTGATTTCCGCGACGGCGGCCGAAGAGAGGACTCCCGATTGTGAAACCGCCGCGCGCCTTCGTCGATTATCGAACTGACTCGGACTTCTCCCTCCAGAATCTCCCCTACGGCGTCTTCTCCACGCCCGACCAGGAGAAGCCGCGCTGCGGCGTTCGGATCGGCGACTTTGTGCTCGATTTGCGGGTGCTCGAACATCGCGGCTTTTTCAAGAGCGTCTTCGGCGATGAGCACGTGCTCTGCAAGTGGTCGCTGAACAAGTTCATGGGCAAGGGCCGTCCGGCGTGGCGGGCGGCACGTGCGATACTGACCGACCTCCTGCGGGCGGACAACCCGACGCTGCGCGATGACCGCGCCCTGCGCGACGAGGCGCTCATTCCCATCGAGCGCGTCACGATGCACCTGCCGGCCGAGATCGGCGACTACACCGACTTCTACTCCTCGCGCGAGCACGCCACCAACGTCGGCACCATGATGCGCGGCAAGGACAACGCCCTCCAACCCAATTGGCTGTGGCTGCCGGTCGGATATCACGGGCGCGCCAGCTCGATCGTTGTCAGCGGAACCGACCTGCACCGTCCGCATGGCCAGACGATGGCGGACGGCGCCGCCGCGCCGGCTTTCGGACCCAGCCGGCTGGTGGATTTCGAGCTGGAAATGGGCTTTTTCATCGGGCCGGGCAATGACCTGGGCCGGCCCATTCCGATCGGACGGGCGGAAGAGCACATTTTCGGCATGGTGATCGTCAACGACTGGTCCGCCCGCGATGTGCAGAAGTGGGAATACGTGCCGCTCGGTCCGTTCCTGGCGAAAAACTTCGGCACGTCCATCTCGCCGTGGGTTGTCACGCTGGACGCGCTGGAGCCATTCCGCTGCGCCGGTCCGTTGCAGGATCCGCCGCCGCTGAAATACCTGCGGATGACGGGCGACGCCCAGGCTGCCTCGGGAGCGGTGGGCGGCGCCCGCCCGGCGTTCGACATCGCGCTCGACGTGCGACTGCAAGGCGAGAAGATGCCCGCAGCGCACACCATTTGCCGATCGAATTTCCGGCATCTGTACTGGAGCATGGCCCAGCAGCTCGCTCATCACAGTTGCAACGGCTGCAATCTCCGGCCCGGCGACCTGCTCGCCTCGGGCACGATCAGCGGCCCGACGCCCGACTCCTACGGCAGCATGCTCGAACTCACCTGGCGCGGCGAGAAGCCGATCACCTTTCCCAACGGCGAGCAGCGCCGCTTCATCGCCGATGGCGACCGCGTCACGATGTCCGCGTATTGCCAGGACGAGGGCTATCGCGTCGGCTTCGGCGAAGTGACCGGGAGAATCCTGCCGGCAAAGACGTCATGAACACCTCCGCCGGTCGAGTCTATACTCACGTGGGATGAACCCGCCTGATCTCTTCGCCGAGCAGCGCCGCCAGGCGCAGCGCATGGTCGAGCCGCTGGCGGTTCGCATGCGTCCGCAGACGCTCGACGAGTTCGTCGGCCAGCAGCACTTCATCGGCGAGGGCAAGCTGCTGCGCCGGCTGCTGGAATCGGACCGGCTGAGCTCGGCCCTCTTCTACGGCCCGCCGGGCTGCGGAAAAACCACGCTGGCGCAACTGGTCGCCGGCCACACGCGGGCCGCGTTCGAGACGCTGCACGCGGCGGAAGCGGGCGTCAAGGACGTTCGCCGAGTGATCGACGACGCCCAGCACCGGCTGCTCGCCGAGGGCCGTCGAACGGTCCTCTTCCTCGACGAGATTCACCGCTTCAGCCGCGCGCAGCAGGATGCGCTGCTGAAGGACGTGGAGAGCGGCCTGCTGACGCTGATCGGTGCGACGACGGAGAATCCGTTTCACTCGGTCACGGGGCCGCTCATCTCGCGCAGCCAGGTGTTCGAATTCAAGCCGCTGGGCGAAGAGGAAATCTCCACGCTGCTTCGCCGAGCGCTGGCCGGTCCGCCGCGCGGGCTCAGCGCCGCCGGCGTCGCCGTGGATGACGCCGCGCTGCGTTTCATCGCGCAGCGCAGCGACGGCGACGCGCGGCGGGCGCTGGGCGCGTTGGAAGTGGCCGTGCTTTCGGAGCAGGCGGCCGCCTCGCGCAGCCGTCCGCCCCGCCCGCCGCACGTCACGCTCGACGTCGCGGCCGACTCGATGCAGGTGAAAACCGTCGCCTACGACAAGGCCGGCGATACGCACTACGACATCGCCTCGGCGTTCATCAAGAGCATGCGCGGCAGCGACCCGGACGCCGCCGTCTACTGGCTGGCGCGCATGCTGGAAGGCGGCGAGGACCCGCGCTTCATCGCCCGGCGCATCGCGATCTGCGCGTCCGAGGACGTCGGAAACGCCGACCCGCAGGCGCTGCTGGTCGCGGCGGCGGCGGCGCAGACGACCGAGCTGGTCGGCCTGCCCGAGTGCGAGTATGCGCTGGCGCAGGCCGCGATCTATGTGGCGTGCGCCGCGAAATCCAATCGCTGCGCGGAGGCCATCTGGGCGGCGCGGGCCGACGTGCGCGAAAAGCCGCTTCTGAATGTGCCCAACCACCTGCGCGACAGGAGCTACGGCGGGGCGGAGCGGCTGGGCCGCGGCGACGGCTACCGGTATCCGCATGATGCGCCCGGCGGCTTCGTGGAGCAGGATTACCTGGGCGAGAAGCGGTCTTATTACAATCCCAGCGAGATTGGAGACGAGGCACGGCTGGGAGAAGTTCTGCGCCGGCGGCGGTCGAATCCACCGCCCCAAGCGCCCTAGTGTTTCGCTGCAACCAGCGGGTCAAGCCGCCACACGCTGGTTGTCTTGTGGGGAGCATCGGCGTCTCGCCGGTGCGCACCGGCGAGACGCCGATGCTCCCCCAAACGAACGTGGTGTCGTCGGCAAAGGAGCAAGCAGAGTCAGCATGACCAAGAAGGAACTGCGGCAGCAGCTTCGCGAGCGCCTCGCGGCGATTCCCGAGGCCGACCGCGCCGCGCGCAGCGCCGCCGCCTGCCGGCTGCTGGGCGTTCAGGCGGAGTTCGTCCGCAGCGAGACGGTGATGCTGTTCCTGTCATTGCCGACGGAGGTGGACACGTCGCCTTTGGCGCTCCTGGCCTGGCAACTGGGCAAGCGCGTGCTGGCGCCGAGCGTCTCGTGGGAACAGCGCCGCATGGCGCCGATCGAGATTCACTCGCTGACGTCCGGGCTGGAGACCGTCGAAATGGGCATCCGCCAGCCGGTCGAGGGCGCGGTCGTTCCGATCAGCGAGATCGACCTGGTCGTCGTTCCCGGGCTGGGCTTCGACGAAACCGGCAACCGCGTCGGCCGCGGCCGCGGCTTCTACGACCGCTTCCTGGCCCATCGCGAGTTCCGGGCCATCACGTGCGGGCTGGCGTTCGAGGAGCAGGTTGTGACGGTCGTTCCGGCGGATGAGCACGATATGCGGGTGCAGTTCCTGGTGACGGATGCGCGCGTGCGGCGCTTTGACGCGACGACGGCGTAGCCGTTTGCGCGGCCGGCCGCAGGGAGATTGTCGTCTGGAATTCGCATGGCGCCGCGCTCGGGGCTGTCTCGTAGAGCAGCACGGTGATCGGCGCGACCTCGTTGAAACGCGCCGACGCCCATCCGAGAAGGGATGGCTCGGTCTGCCCGGTGACGCTCCGCCATGTGCCCGGCGTTCCATCCTGCCGGATGACGCACGATCGGCCCGACCCGGATCGGCCGGGCCCCTTTTCCGAACCCGCCGCGCCAAGCGGCGGGTTGACGATCGTTGGCGCGCGGTGCCGTTGGACCAGGGACGTCGACCCGCCGCTTGGCGCGGCGGGTTCGGACAGAAATGCGGCCGTCCGGCGCTGATTGCGGCGCGGTCGGCGGACAGACTTGGCTTGGAGCTGCTATCAGAACCCCGCACGGGAGTGCGGGGTACGCCAGCCCGCCACTTCCGTGGCGGGTTCTGTCAGGCGCTCTTAACGTCGCACGCTTGTCTCTCTCGCGCTTGCCGCTGCTCACTTCTTGGGCTTGCGGGCGGCCAGTTTCTTCCAACTTGCCTCCCAGGAATCGAAGCGGAAGCCCAGCATCAGAATCGCCTCCATCTGCTCCGCGGACAGGTTCTTCGGGTTCGTGCGGGTCGATTGCGGGTATTCATCCAGCGACGTCAGGCGCCGATCCCAGGCGTCCATCGTCCAGCCGAGCTTCTCCAGCGAGGTCTGCTCACGCCAGTCGAGGTCGTTCCACTGCGTTTCGGAGAGGAGATCTTCCGGGAGGCGCATGTCGAAGAATCCGGGAATGTTCGCCGACATCGCCACCCAGACCTCGTCGGTGGTGTTTCCCTTGACTGAAAAGGCCAGCTCGATATCGCCCCAGGGCGTCGGGATCGAGGCGCCGATCTTGAATTCGCGCTTCTCCGGATTCACTTCGAACCCCAGCGGTCCGGCGCTGTAGCCGAAGGTGCCGTCGGAGGATGCGGAGAGTCCGAAGCGGCCGAAGTCAATTTCGACCGTGTCAGTCGTTTCGCCGGTCTGGGCGTCGACTTCGCGTGAAAAGCCTCCGCCCACGGGCAGCTTGTGGCGGCCGATCTGGTCCGGAATCTCGACGCTGATCTCGTACGAATCGCCGAGTTCGAAACCGTCCGACGTGGGGTGAATGTTGGTGGAGATCGTCGCCCCGCCGGCGCCGACGGCGGGGGAGAACGTCGCGGAGAACTTGGCGCCGGCTGGCTCGCGGCCGGCGAATTCGGCCCGTTTTTCTGAGATTCTCTCCCACGGTTCGAGGTTGTACCAGCGCTTGGTTCGGATGCGCCAGTCGGTGTAGTCGTCGCGCTGCGCCTGCGTGGCATTCGCCGGCGTCGGAAAGTCATAGAGCTTCTCGGGCGGGCCGAGCTTCCACAGTTCTTTCTCGGTTTCGGTCGCCTCAACCCGCTCGATGTAGTGTTTGATGTACGCGCGCCAGGCGCCGCCCGCCGCCTCGCACACCGACATGTTGCGGGCGTGAATCAGGGCGTCGTCGGCTGCGTTTCCGGTGTAGTGCTCGAGCAGGCCGGAGCCGCCCTTGCGCGCGACGAAACGGAGCTGCTCCGGGGACGTCGTGAGATAGAGAATGTTCGCCTTGCGCCCGAGCGAGGCCTTGACGCGGCGGTATTCGGCGCCGGCGTCCGCGTCCATCATGTCCGCCATCCTGGCGACTTCGTCGGCCTGCACCGCCTTGTCGCGTTCCAGGAAGCCGGCGCGGCGGAGCGCATCCGCGTAGACGACGCCGAACTGCGTTTGGAGCGTCGTATACGCACCGATGGGCGAAGCGAAATCGGTGTTCAGCGCGGCCTCGAACTTCTGCTGGCCGGCGGATGAGAAGATGCGCAGCCGGCGTCCGCCGCCCGCTCCGCCGCGATCGATCAGCGTCAGGTAGAAGCCGCGGTTCTCGCTGCGCGTGGTGGGGTGATGCAGCGCCAGCCAGTCGTTCAGGTGCTTCAGCAGGCGCTGCACGGAAAATCCGCCGTCGTCCCAATCAGTCGCCGCCAGGGCGAGGTTGTCGATGGCGAAGTATGTCGGGACGATCCGGACCGGCTTTTTGTCCTCCATCGGCGGCGGGGGGGCGTCTGCGGCGACGTCGAGACGAATCGCGTCGCGAACGTAGAGCTGGTGAATCTGGCGGCGCGCCTCGCGAGCAGTCGCAGATCCCATCCGGACCACGACGCTCGTGATCGAGTGCCGCGCGAAGCGGGTATCGAGAACGGCGTCAACCAACTCGCCCTCGGGCTGGCCGGATCTCTCCTTGCGGAGCTCGTCGGCCGTTTTCCGGGAGTACTTGGCGCGGCTGCCGTCTTCGAGGAACACATCGTACGTGCCGGCCGGAATATCGATCTGGCGGAAATACCCGGTTTCGTTGGTCGTCAACCGCACTTCCCCGCCGCCGCGACGCTTGAGGACCAGCGACGTGCCCGGTACGGCGACGCCGAATTCGTCTACGGTCTCGATGTCGAACCAGGCGAGCGGGCGGTGGAGGCTGACGCGGACGACGTGCTCCGTGTCCGTTTCGATGGCGCTGCCGGAGGCCCACGTCTGCGTCGGCAGGTAGACGATGCCCGGGTCGTCGCTGGCGTCGAAGCTGTAGTTGACGCCGTCGCGCTTGTGCGTGCAGCCGACCTCGTCGCAAAGCCGGAGGTTGATCTCATCCGGGACGGCGGTGCCCCAGTTGAAGATCGCGAGCTGCTGCCACGTGAGGCCGACGCCTTCCGCCAGGCTCTTGAGCGTGTCGCCGGTCTGCACCTTGTAGGCTTCGATATTGGCGATGAAACGTCCCTTGCGTGGGCCGTGCGTGACGCTGCGTGTCAGGTCCGGATTGGGAGTCAGGGGTTTGGGCGCTTCGTCCGCGGCCTGGTCGCCCTCGACGTACGCGAGCGGCTCGCGCCCGAAGCCGATGAATGCGTAGGTTTCCTCCAGTCGCGCCGCCGTCAGGTCGCAGAGCACCTCGCACGTCCCGTGATCGATGAAGTCAACCTGTGCCACGCCGTCGGGCCGCGTGGTGCAATCCACCGTCTGGCCGTTGGGCTGCGTGATCTTCAGCTCGATTCCGGGAATGGGCTCGCCGGTTTCGTTGTCTACCACGCGGATGCGGAACCAGGACTGCTTGTCACTGGCGCCCGGCGCCGGAGTGGTCGATTCGAGGACAGGCGCCAGCGGCGTGCGGCGGCCGCGCGGGGCGACGCGAAGCGGTCGGGAGCAACGTCGTTCGAAAATCATGGAGCGGTCTCACGCATCCGCGGGGCGGGTCGGGTCGCCGCCCCGCCAAGCACACGGGCCGGGCAGGGTCAGGCGACGGCGACTTCGCGCCCACGTCGGGCACGGTTCAGGCGACAGACCGCCCCGTGGGATTCACGCAGAATTGCGTACCGCCGATTTCCGTGGCGCGGTAGACTCGCCGCCAACGGTGTTTGGCCCGCGATCGCCGACGGGGGCGCCTCGGCGAGTCGCCAAGGCGCAACGGCGAGACGCCGATGCTCCCCGGTTCGGATGGCGACATGAGCGACCTCGACAAGGCCGTCGCCGGCGACCCCGCCGCGCTCAGCGAGCTTCTGGCCCGCTACGGGCCGCAGATCGGCGGCGAAATCCGCAGCCAGATCGGCAGCGTCTGGCAGGGGTCCATCGACGCCGACGACGTCATGCAAGTCACATATGTTGAGGCGTTTCTGCAAATCAGGTCGCTGGCTGCCCGTGACGAGGCCGCGTTTGTCGGCTGGCTGCGGCAGATCGCGAAAAACAACCTGCGCGACGCGATCAAGGAGCTGGAGCGAAAGAAACGCCCGCCGCCTGCCGGGCGGGTGCAGATGCCCAATAGCGATGAATCCTGCGTCGCGCTGGTCGACGTTCTGGCAGTTGATTCGGCGACGCCCAGCCGCAACGCCGCGGCCGGCGAGGTGCGGCGGGCGGTGCTGGCGGCGCTGGAACAGATGCCGCCCGATTACGCCGCCTGCGTTCGGCTCTACGACCTGGCCGGCCGGGACATTGCCGACGTGGCGCGCGAGATGAACCGCTCGCCGGGGGCGGTGCACATGATGCGCGCCCGGGCACACGACCACCTGCGAACACTGCTGAGCGCGGCGGGCGGAATTTTCAGCCGCGCGTGAATCGACCGACACGTTTGTCGCCTGCCCCGCAGGATGCCCATGGACAACTCGGACAGCACGGTTCCATCGAGCGGGCATGCGCCCCTGATCGCCGCGGCCTGGAAGCAGGTCGAGGGCCTTCGCGGGCCGCTGCGCTCCTCCTCCGTGGATCCGAATCGGACCGCGGCGCCGGCGGCCGGCGACGCGGACGAGTTCCCCGGCTACCGCGTGCTGGAGGAAATCGAGCGCGGCGGCCAGGGCGTGGTGTACAAGGCGCTGCAGGAGTCCACGCAGCGCGTGGTGGCGATCAAGCTGCTGCGCGACCGCGTGTTTCTGGCCGAGAGCGACATTCAGCGCTTTCAACAGGAAGTGCGCGTGCTCGGCAGCCTGCGGCATGCCAACATCGTCCGCATCTACGACAGCCTCGCGGCGGATCGTCGCTTCTATTACGTGATGGACTACATCCCGGGTTTGCCGCTCGATGCCTACGTCGGCTCGGCGTCGAGGTCGCTGCCCGAGATCGTGCGGCTGTTCGTGAAGATCTGCGACGCGATCAACAGCGCCCATCTGCGCGGCATCATCCATCGTGATCTGAAGCCGGGGAATATCCGCGTCGATCCGGAGGGCGAGCCGTTCGTGCTCGACTTCGGGCTGTCGAAGCTTTGCACCCCGGCCGCCCCCGGCAGAGAAAGTAGCTCGGCCGCCCCCGGCCGAGAAGGTAGCTCGGCCGCCCTCGGCCGAGTCGACGTGGACGTCAAGGATTCGGCCCGGCCGGGGGCGGCCGGGCTACATCCGGCCGGGTTGCAGATGACGCAGGATGGGCAATTCATCGGCTCAATGCCGTGGGCCGCCCCGGAGCAGGCCGCCGGAAAGCTGGAAGCGATCGACGTTCGCACCGACGTCTATTCGCTGGGCGTGCTGCTCTACCAGATGCTGACCGGGACATTCCCGTACACGGTTCGCGGGCCGGTGAACGAAGTGCTTTCGCAGATCATCAGCGCCGAAGCGGCGGCGCCGCGCACGAGCAATCCGGCAATCCCGATCGATCTTGAGACGATCGTGCTGAAATGCCTGCAAAAGGCGCCGGAGCGTCGCTACCAATCCGCGCGTGAGGTCGGTCGCGACCTGGAGCGATTCCTGGCGGGCGAGCCGATCGAGGCTCGCAGGGACTCGCTCACCTACGTCCTGGGAAAGAAACTGGCCCGCTATCGCCTGGCGGCGTACGCGTCCGCCGCCGTACTGATCGCGACCGCCGGCGGTCTCGCGCTGTCGCTCTCGTTCTGGCGGCAGGCGGAGGCGGCCCGCGCGGACGCGGTGGCGAAGGGGACGCTCGCCTCGCAGAACGAGGTCCGGGCGCGGCAAAATGCGGAGCATGCGGCGCTGGAGTCGGCGGCGGCGCGTGCCGTGGCGGACTTTCTGACCGAGATGTTCACGTCGGTCGATCCGTACAAAGGCGGTTCGCATGACGTGCGCGTGGCGGACACGCTTGACACGGCGGCGCGGCGTCTCGACGGCGGGGCGCTGGCGGGGCAGCCGGAGCTGGAGGCGCGCGTGCGGCGCGTGCTGGGAAAGGCCTACGCGTCGCTGGGATTGAATGAGCTCGGGTATGCGCAGGCCGGCATCGCCGTGGACCGTTTCGAGGAGGCGCGCGGCGCCGGCAGCGAGGAGGCGCTGCGGGCGATGGTCGATTGGCTGGCGCTGCAGCGGCGAATCAGCCGGCCGGCGGAGGGTGAGCCGCTGGCGCGGGGTGCGCTGGGGTTGACGGTCACGATGCTGGGGCCGGACCACGAAGCGACGCTGGGGATGATGAACGAGCTGGGCGCGACGCTCATGGACCTCGGCGCGTTCGCCGAGGCGGAGCGGCTGTGGCGCGACGCGATCGAGCGGAGCTGCCTGCGGCTGGGCGACGACTATCCCGAGCGGCTGGCCATGATCAACAACCTCGCTTACATGCTGTGGCAGCGCGGGCGGCTCGAGGAGGCTCAGGCGCTCTTCGAGCCGCTGATTGACCAGACGCGGCGCGTGCTGGGCGAGACGCACCCGGCCTACGCCACTCGCATGGTCAACCTGGCGCTGGTGTACGAGCGCCGCGGGCGCCTGAGCGAGGCCGAGGGGATGTACGAGAAGGCGCTCGTAGCGCTGCGGCGCATTCATGGCGATCATCATCCCGAACTGGCGGGGGTCATGATCAACCTGGCCGATCTTTACCGCGTGCAGCAGCGCTTCACCAAGGCGGAGACGGCGGCGCGCGAGACGCTGGCCTTCTGCGAGCGCGTGCTGCCGCCAGGCGACATCAACATCGCAAAAGCCGCGCACAATCTTGGAGCGGCGCTCTATTCGCTGGAGCGTCTGGACGAAGCGCTGGAGGTCGAGCGTCGCGCGATTGAGATTTTCACGGCAACGCTGGGCCCGGACCACGACAGCGTCCTCGGCGCCCGCGGCGTCCTGGCCGCGATTCAATTCGCCCGCGGCGACCTGCGGGCCGCCGAGGACGCCATGCGCGAGATTTATACGGCGCGCCTGAGGCGCTTCGGCGCCGGAGACCAGCGCACGCTGCGCAGCTACTGCAACCTGGGCGAGATCGTGGCGAAGCAGGGAAAGCTGGCGGAAGCCGAGGCGATCTTTCGCGCGACGCTGGCGCGGCGGCGGGCCCGGCTGGGCGAGACCCATCCCGAGACGCTCACGTGCGCCGTGGTTCTGGCCCAATGCCTGAGCGAGCAGGGCGCCCTGGAGCAGGGCGAATCGCTGATGCGCGAAACGCTGAGCTGTCTGCGGGACAGCCGGCTATTCGGCAACACCGCGGACGCTGGCGCGAAGTTGGCCGACATGCTGGCGCAGCAGGGGCGATTCGACGACTCGGAGGAACTGTTGCGCGAGAGCATCCAGACGGCCGGCCGCGCCATGCCGGCGGATCACCCCGAGCTGGCGCGGATCCGGGCCAACCTGGGCGTGACGCTGCTGCGGCTGGGCCGGGCCGACGACGCGCTGGCCGAGCTGTCGGCGGCCCTGGCGGTGCTGCGCGAGAAACTGGGAGACGACGATGCGGACGTGCGCGACCTGCGCGAGGAGATCGCGGATATTCGGCAGGAGACGGGCCGGCCGGCCGCTGGGCCGGGTCCGCGGTAGTGTTGATTGACATTTTCCGAGCCGTGTCTCCGGTCCGAGCCGCGACCGTGAGGGAGCGGTTCTTCAGAAGCCGCTTGCTTACGCGCGCGGCTCGGATCGGGCGTGCGCGTCGGACTGGAGGGCTTCGCAAGAACCGCTCCCTCACGGTCGCGGCTCGGATCGGATCATGCGCGGCAAACGGATTCAGCAATCGTCGCGATGTGCTCTGCCGACAGGCCGAACATGGCGTCGATTCGCTCGTTCAAATCGGACTCGCTGTCGCGGATGGACTGCGCCAGCCGGGCGGCGGCGTTGCGCTGTTGCGTAAGGTATTCGTCCCAGTCCTTCCGCTCGCGCGGCTTGAATTCGCGCTTGGCGAACTTCTCCAGTTGGTCGATCTGTTCACCCAGCGGCAGGGCGTCGAAGCTGCGCAGCTTCTCGGGCATCGCCGGCGGCAGCGGAGAGGCCCGCAGCACCTCCGCCGGCGGCAGGTCGGTTACAAAGCGGCGATGCACGTCGGCAAATAGCTTCAGCCGCTTGCCGTGCAGGTCGGCCAGCTTGCGGGCCAGCTCGGCGACGGGCTTCTGGGCCTTGGCGTCGGCCCTGGGGATCGGCAGCGGGGCGATGAATTGCTTGTTGGCTTCGAAGTAATCGCGATCCTTCGGTTTGGCCGTACGCTTGAACACGTAATCCAGCGCGCGCGAGTTGAGCATCCCGAGCAGAAACCAAAGCGAGTAGCGCTTGTCCGGTCGTTCAAGAATTCCGTTAACGCGGACATTGTTGAAATACCGCTCGCCATTGGGATCGATGAACGCGGACAGGCGATTGACCGTTTGAGGGACGCCGATCTTAGACAAGTGCTGCTTGTCGATATTCTGCGGCCGGCCGAACCGCCACCACTGTTCATCGTTGAATGCGCCAGCTTCGCGGTTTCGAAGCACCTGCTCGTGTCCGCAGAGATACTTCCACGCCCGTTTCGATCGCTTGACCTCGGACTGCGTAAGGAGCCGGTAGCCCTCATCGTCTACGTGATACGGAAAGAGCAGATGCTTGTCTGTGTCGGGCGTGGCGAACGGCACAGCGTCCTCGCCCGAAACGAGCGGCTTCATGATCTCGTCTTCAATTTCGACTTCGCGCTCCAGCGAATGCGAGTAGTAGCGGTTCGGGCCGAGCTTGATGAGGTGATAGATCGCGTCGGCGCTGGTCTGAATGCCGACGATGATCCCACCGGCCGCCTCTTCAAGCGTCACGCTCCTTTTTCGCATGGCGTCGATGATCGCCTGCTGCCGGTCGGGCAGAAGCGCCCACGCGCCTGCGCCCAGCCGCTCGTAGGGAACGTCGTAGAACGCCAGACTTTTCACGTTTCCGTCGCCGGCGTCGGCCACCTGCACCGTCTCACGCCGCGCCGCCTTTTCCGAGCCGCGCGTCTCTTCCGAGCCGCGACCGTGAGGGAGCGGTTCTTCAGAAACCGCGTGCTTCCGCGTGCAGCTCGGGTCGCTGGGCGTCCAAGGAACCGCTCCCTTACGGTCGCGGCTCGGATCAGTCGCGCGGCTCGGATCAGTCGCGCGGCTCGGATCGGAGTCGCGGGTCGGATCCGAAGGCTCATGCTGCCCGGGGGAGAAGAACTGCAACGCCGTGTAGGTCGTCGCGTCCGCGAAAACCTGGAAGCTCTTGAAATCGACGAAGCGCTCCAGCGCGCGGCGCTCGGCGATCAGCTCGCGCAGCCCGGCGCCATACTCATTGAACAGCCACACGCTGGGGGCGATGAAACCCATCCGCCCGCCGGAGCGCAGCAGATCCAGCCCGCGCTCGATGAAGGGCAGGTACATGTCGAAGTTGCCGGTCTTCGCCGAGCGGTAGCGCTGCACCAGATGCGCCGCAATGCGCGGCTCGCGCTTGCGGAAGTTTTGCAACTTGACGTAAGGCGGGTTGCCGATGACGCAATCGAATCCGCCGTCGGCGAAGACGCGCGCGAACCGGCCGCGCCAGTCGAACGCGCGCGGATCGACCTCGGCCTCCTCGACGATGCTGTTGCCGTGCAGGATGTTGTGCGACAGGTCGGCCAGCGTTCGGCCGCGCCGAGCGGTGCGGAGCCAGAGCGCCAGGCGCGTGATCTCGACCGCCTCGGCGGACAGATCGACGCCGAAGAGGTTTTCTCGCAGGATGGTGTCGCTGATCGCGTCCCGAAGCTGCTCTTCGTTTCCCTGGTGAAGAGAGAGCGCGGTAATGACCTCTTCGTAGGCGTTCTCCAGCTCGTCATACGCCTGGATCAGGAACGCGCCGCTGCCGCACGCCGGGTCACAGACGCGCAGGCCGCGGAGCGCGTCGAGGCGCGCCTGCTGAAACTTGATCCACGTCGCCAGCGTTCCCTTGGTCGGCTCGGCGGCGAGGTCGACGGCGAATTCATCGGCCAGCGCGGCGAAGCGCTCGGCGATGCTGCGGCCGACGGTCTGCTCGACGATGCAGCGCGTCACGAAGGGCGGCGTGTAGTAGATGCCTTCGCGCTTGCGGCGTCCGGCGGCGGGGCGGAGCTCGGCTTCGCCCGGCTCGCCGCTGGTTCGCAGGGCTTCGAGGTCGGTGACGGATTGCTCGAAGAGGTGGCCGAGGACGTCGACGTTGACTTCGTCCTGAAAGTCGTAGGTGCCGACTTCGTGAAAGAACTTCGTCCAGTCGTCGTGCAGCTCCAGGCCGTCGACGGGCGGATCCGTCGCGAACAGGCCGCCGTTGTAGGCGTGGATGCCGTCGCGCTCGTTGCCGGCGTCGATGCTGCGGAAGAGGTTGCGGAAGTTCTGCCAGCGCGGGTTGACGACGTGGGAGAAGGGGGGAACGAAATCCCACGCGCGCTTGATCGCGTTCGACGGCAGCAGGCCTCGGTCCTTGCAGAAGGCGACGAAGATGATGCGGTCGAGCAGCTTCTGGGTGATATGGATCGCTTCGTCCAGCGATTTGCCGTGCGCGGGCTTGCGCAGGTGATCGATCAGGCCCAGGCGGTTCTCGTGGTAGGCGCGGTAAAGCTCCGAGCCGACCTCGCGCTGCCGCGCGTCGGTCCTTTCGAGCAGTTGATCGGCCCGGGCAAGCTGGCCGGCGATCGTCGGCAGAAGCCCGCCGCGCTCAAACACCGCGTAAAACCGCTGGAACGGTTCGGCGTTGCACAACTCCTGAAGCGTGAACGATTCGTAGGCGTAGGGCGTCTTGCTCCGGTGGTAGAGCCGGAAGCTGACGTAGTTGCTGAGGATGCCCCAGGGGCATTCCGGGACGGCGGCGAAATAGTCCCAGAGCTGTTGGACGGCGGTGCGGCCGTTGAAGCGGTCGCGGTCGAGATTGACGGTCGGGCCTTTGAGCTCGATCAGCACGCGCGGGCGGGGCGTGGAGTCGGTCGAAAAGACGCCGATCGCGCCGTCCGCCGCGCCGCCGGGGAGACTGAATTCGGGCTGGAGGTTCCACTGTGGGAGGCCTGCGGAGAAGAGCGTGTAGTGCAGGGCGGCGCCGAAGAGGTCGGTGAGGAACTCGGCGTGGAGCGTGGTTTCCTTTTTCTTTTCGAGCTTGCCGCTGGAATCGAGCTCGGCCCACCTGGTGAGCGTGTCGTGGGCGTGGGCCTGGGCGTCGTCGCGCAGGCGCGCGTCGCGAGCGGCTTCGGCGAGGTACTTCGGGAGGAACAGCCCTTGCCGGCGGCGGTTAGTGCCGTGGCGGGCGTAGTCGAGGTTGGCGAAGAGGGCGGGCGGGTCGGTCGGCGCGGGCATCACGCAGCCCCGGGCGAATCGGGCGCCAACTCTGTAAGTAGGTTCGGTAAGTCCCGCTGCACCGTGCGCCAGACCTCTTCGAGGTCGACGGCATCGTACGCGTGGATGAGCTTGTCGCGCATTCCCGCGATCAGTCCCCACGGGACCAGCGGATGGGCGTCACGGTATTGCGACGACAGGCGTTTGACCGCCTCACCAATAATAGGCAGTTGGTGCAGCACTGCTGACTGCGACTTGACATCCGCCAGGAACCCGTCTCGATCGAGTCCGGCGACGAATTGCTGCGCTAGGCGCGCCGCGTGTTCGATGTCCAGCACAACGGCGTCGTCACGCGGCATAGACCGTCCGGGCGGAAGAGAGGATTTCGTTTCGGCGGATCGGATTGGCGCTGCGCTCGATCGTGCGGCGCGTGACCATGTCCACCGGCCGACCGAGCATCGCGCTCAGTTCGGTCTGCAACTGGATGTGCTCCAGCAGGCTCCAGTCCGCGCCGGGTTCAAACGTCACGAGCAGGTCGATGTCGCTGTCAGGTCGAGAATCGCCGCGCAGGGCCGAGCCGAACAGCGCCAACTCGCGGATGCGCCATCGGCGGCAGAGGTCGGCGATTTCGGGCGTTTTCAGTTCGGCGATCATGTCGGGATTATAACGCGGGTGTGCCGTGGCGACTGACCGAGACATCGCGCGATCGCGCGGAAGCAAACCAGTTTTCCGACTTTTTGCATCGTCATGTGCCGAGCAATTCTGCGAGCCGGGCCCATCCCGGCTCATCTGTTTCGCGGACCGACAGGGCAGATTTGCCAATTTCGGTGGATTGTCCCGGGAACTTCAGTTCATACAGCCAGATTCCCTCGGGCGCGACTACGCCGAATTTCGGCAGGCGAAGATACCCAGCGTAGGACTCGGCCTGTTGCCGAGCGGCCGCGAGTTCGGCGTCATCTGCAATCTGCCGTTTGCATTCGAGGACGGCCATCGCTTGTGTCCGCTCGTCGTCCCCAAAGAGCACGAAGTCGGCCCGATTCGTCACACGGCGAGACCCAACGAACATGTAGATCGACCGCTGCCGTTCGACTCGCCTGCCGAGATCCCATCCCAGCCGGATTAGGAGCGGGCAAACGACCTGATCTTCGAATTCGCGTTCGAGTGCCCGCCGTGCGCCCTCGTCGATTCGCGCGGACGGCGCACTGCCCACCGCTGGCCGATACCGACTTCGTTCAGACTCAGCCGGAGCGACGGTTTGTCCGCCGCGGCGCTTCGCATCGAAGATCTCGGTCAGCCTTTTCCAGCACTTGTCTGGAACGGGAGCTGCCCTGGCGCCTTGAAAGTTGGATCGAACGACGCCCCATTTCCCAAGAATCGGATCGTCGCGCATCTCGTCAAGGGAGACCCATGGCAGTGACTCACGGTCAGCGAGCTCGATGCAGACACGGTCCGCGGTCCACGCGTCGTCAAAGGGATCCACATAGGCGTCGCATGCAGCGACGAACCGATGGGTGATGGACTTTCGCGGAGTCATGCAATACATGAGCACGATGTCCCCCCGCCGGGCGTCCTTGTTGATCGTCCAACCGAGCGCATTCTCGTTCGGATCGTCCAATCCGTCGAAACTATCTTTGCTCGACGTCGCCAGCCAGACTCCTCCTGGTCCTGATCGTGCGACTTGTCCGTCCGGCCAATGCCGCGGCGCGAAGTGATTGAAAATGGCCCAAGTCTGCCAAGGCTCTAGTTTGCGATCGGCCGCCCAGTCGAGTAAGGCCTCCTCAACCTGCCAATATGCATCGGCCCCCGGCCGCGTCGCGTCGGGCCATTCCACCTCCACCCCGAGGCGCTCACAGTATCTTCGAAATCGATCCACACGAAACGTGAGCTCGCGCGAGATGGGAAAGAAAGCGTCTGGAAACAGCGTGTGGAGCCACTGGCCCGCCAAGTCCAGCGTGAACGAGCCGCGAATCGACTCAAAAATCCAACGAAGGCTCCAGCGCATTTTCGTCAGAGGTTGTGTCAGCTCACAAATCGCAAACCAGGCCGCAAGCCAATCGTTGTCGCGTCCCCGTGTCGAATCTGACAGCAGCTTCTGCCCGGTGATCGAATCAAGCTCGTTCGCTTTTTCCGTCAATCGACGAAACACCGTCTCCGCGTTTTGGGTCGGTTGGGAGCGAATGACATGCGGCACCAGATTGTTGAGAGCGCGGGGTGCCGCCCAATCCTGGATCTGTCGATCCAGATCATCAGTCGAATAGTCCAATACGTTTGCATTCGCGACGCCGCAGCGCGCCGTGAATTCTGCGTCGTATCTTTCCTTGAGGAAAACCAAGTCGCTGGCAAGAAACTCTTGAAGCGCCGTCTCATCCTTGCCGTTGGTCTTCATGACTTGCTGCTGCTGCCGAAGAGCCTCGCCCGGTTTCCGCAATAGCGCGTGTTGTGCTTGATCGGCTCGATGCAACCCGCGTGGCGGTTGCGGGGACGGGGGTACGCTACCGGCGCGGTTTGTCGCCCGTTCCGCCTGGTCTCCCGTTCACAATCGCGGAGCGTTCCAGTTCTCGCATGTTCTCCAACGAAAAGAACGTCTCGCCGCACACAGCACACACTTCCGCCATCACTTCGGCGGATTTGCCTCCCCGAACAGGAACGCAAACCGGCCGGATTTCGATCCGCCGCGCGCCGCACATTGGACAGCGCGTCAGCCGGAACGGCTCAGAGGGCGGTCGCGTGCGTCGCGGAGATGAGGACGTAGAAGACCTCCGCCTCTTCGACCTCGCCGAAGCGGCCTTTCATGTAGATGAGCGTGCCGGAGTAGTTGCGACTCTTGATGACATACAGTTTCTCGCCGGGCCGGGAGCGTCCGACGCTGCGCGACCTCATGATCTTATCAATCCGACGCGCGTTAACAATCGACTCGAGTACGTCGTCAGCAGTCAGCCCGTCGAGCTTCATCTCATCACGGGCCTTCGACGTGAAGCGGACCTGGCGACGAACGACCAGCCGTTTGATCCTGAGCAGGTCATCCATGGCCGAATTCGCGCACTATTCCCCCGGCTCCAGCACCACCATGAACGCCTTCTGCGGGATATCCACCCGCCCCACCGTCTTCATCCGCTTTTTCCCCTCTTTCTGCTTCTCCAGCAGCTTGCGCTTGCGGCTGACGTCGCCGCCGTAGCACTTGGCGGTCACGTTTTTGCGGAAGGCCTTGATCGTCTCGCGCGCGATCACCTTCGCCCCGATCGCCGCCTGGAGCGGGATTTCGAACTGGTGCCGGTCGATCTCTTGCCGCAGGCGCTCGATCACCTTGCGCCCGCGGCGCTGGGCCATGCTGTGGTGGCAGATGACCGAGAGCGCGTCGACCGGCACGCTGTTCACCAGGATATCGAGCTTCACCAGGTCCGACGCCTTGTAGCCCGTCACGTGGTAGTCCATCGTGCCGTAGCCGCGCGTGGCGCTTTTCAGCTTGTCGTAGAAATCGTAGAGAATTTCGCCGAAGGGAAAGTGATAGGTCAGCATCACGCGCGTCTGCGAGAGATACTCGGTCCGTTTGTATTCGCCGCGGCGCTGCTCGCCCAGGGCCATGATCGACCCGACGCAATCGGCCGGCACGATCATCTGCACCTCGACGATCGGCTCGCGCAGCTCCTCGATCTTGTCCACGCTGGGCATGTCGCTGGCCGCGTCGAAACGCTGCGTCTTGCCGTCGCGCAGCAGCACTTCGTACGTCACGCTCGGCGCCGTCTGCACCACGTCCACGCCGCACTCGCGCTCCAGCCGCTCCTGGATGATGTCCATGTGCAACAGGCCCAGGAACCCGCAGCGGAAGCCGAAGCCCAGAGCGTCGCTGTGCTCCGGAATGAACGTGAACGAGGCGTCGTTCAGGCTCAGCTTGTTCAGCGCGTCGCGCAGCTCGTCGTACGCCTCGCCGCTGGCGGGGTAGAAGTCGCAGAAGACCATCTGCTGCGGCGGCTGGTAGCCGGGCAGCGCCTCGGCGGCCGGGTTGACGGCGTCGGTGATCGTGTCGCCGACGGTCACGTCCTGCAGCGTCTTGATGTTCGCGACCATGTAGCCGACTTCGCCGGCGGCGAGCTGCTCGACCGGGACCATCTGCGGGCGGAGCTTGCCCAGGTCGGTGATGACGTAGTGCCGGGCGCGGCCCATCAGCAGCACTTTCTGCCCCTTGCGGAGCGTGCCGTTGAAGACGCGCACGTAGCAGATCACGCCGCGATACTCGTCGTACTCGTTGTCGAAGACCGACGCCTGCAGCGGGGCGGCCGCGTCGCCGGCCGGCGGCGGCAGCAGGTGCGCGATGCTGCGAATCAGCTCCTCGATGCCGATGCCGCTCTTGGCGGAGACGAACTGCACGTTCTTGGCGTCGATGCCCAGGACGTTTTCGACCTCCAGCGCCGTGTCCTCCGGCAAGGCCCCCGCCAGGTCGATTTTGTTGACGACGGGAATGATCTCCAGCCCGGCGTTGACCGCGGCGTACGCGTTGGCGACGGTCTGCGCCTGCACCCCCTGTGTCGCGTCGACGACGAGCAGCGCCCCTTCGCAAGCCGCCAGCGCCCGGCTCACCTCGTAGTGAAAATCGACGTGCCCGGGCGTGTCGATCAGGTTGAACATGTACGTCTGGCCGTCGACCACGACGTCCAGCGTGACGGCCGAGGCCTTGATGGTGATGCCCCGTTCGCGCTCCAGGTCCATCGTGTCGAGAAGCTGTTCCTGCATGTCGCGCTGCGCGACGGCGCCGGAGGTCTGCAGCAGCCGGTCGGCCAGCGTGCTCTTGCCGTGGTCGATGTGGGCCACGATCGAGAAATTTCGGATGAGCTTCTGATCCACGCGCTTCCGCCAGTGCTTGCAGGGACGACCGACCGCCGCCATTCTCCGTCACGCGGCGAGTTGGGCATTATAGCGGGAGAGTGGATGTCGTCGTGCGGCGCGGGCATTCGGCTGTGCGCTGCCGCGGCACTTACGGTTACGATGGAGGCGGACAGTTCCCCGCCGTTTTCTGACGTGACCACCGCTGAGGAACTGACATGAGAGCTGCGTTCTGGTCCAGTGCACTACTGCTACCGCTGCTGACGCTTTCCGCGGACGGCTGCACGTCCGCGCGTGACTCCACGGCCGGGGCAGTGCTGCTGGAGAGCGCCGACCCCGCCCTGGCCGGTCTGTCCTGGCTGGCCGGGGCGTGGAGCGACGGTGGTCAGGGCCGCCGCACGGAAGAGCACTGGACGCACGCCACCGGCGGCACGATGCTCGGGCTGGGGCGCACAACGCAGTCGGGCCGGACCGTGTTTTTCGAGTTCCTGCGGATCGAAAGCCGCCCCGACGGCATTTACTACGTGGCCCAGCCGCTCGGCCGCCCGCCCACCGCTTTCAAGCTGGTCACCGGCGAGACGGGCCCCGACCGGGTCGTCTTCGAGAATCCGCAGCACGACTTCCCCAAGCGAATTTCTTACACCCGTCGCGGCGGCGAGCTGCAAGTCCGAATCGAGGGCGACGCCAACGGACGATCGGAGGAGTGGATCTGGAATCGGGCGACGGTGAAACGCGATTAAAGCGGTAGCGCTTTTTCTGTGGCGTCGAACTTCCGCGTTCGACGCCGAAATCGCCGTCGGACACCGAGGTCCGACGCTACGTACCCCGTCGGCCACAGAGGGCCGACGCTACACTTTCTTAGCGACCTGTCAGGCGTTCCGAGCGGTCCAGATCCGACCCGTCGCTGCAAACGCAGGCGGAATCGGCGGCACGAGCGACTGCGGGAGCGTTCGCGGCTCGATTCGCGTCTGTGTGGAAGTCAGGCCCGCCTCGGCCGCGGTCTCAAATCGTACCGCGATTCTCCGCGTCAGGCCCTCGCCGGCCTCGATGCGAAGGACGCGCGCGGCGCGCGGCAGGCCGCCCGCATGTTCGCGGACGAGATCGTCATTCGTGTGCATTTCGGTCAACAGAAGCAGGTCTTCCACCGCCGGCGCGGTTTCCGCGGCGGTCAGAAACGCCGCCCCGCCGACGGACGTGTTCAGCATCCACGCGCTGCGCCGCTCCGCGTCGGCTCCGGCCTGGTACCAGAACCCGAATGCGGCCGGCGTCCGCTTGTCGCGGCGGCGTTCGGCGACCTTGAGAGCGGGCGGAGGCGAGTTGTGCGGCGTCGATTGCATGGCGTATCTTGCCTCACGTAAGGGCGCGTCCGGCAGACCTGTCCGCCGGCACTAGACGTGCTTCGAGAGCCCCTGCCGGCCCACGAAAGGCGGGCGCTGCCTGAAATCATCGACGCAACCGAACGGGCGAATTCAGGCGCCGCCGCAACGTTCACGACGTCCGATAGGAACCATGCAATCCAGCGCACGCCCCGTCGCCGTTGACTTCGCGGAACTCGACGCGTTCGACTGGACGCGCATTTTCGGCACGGATCGCCCGGTGGAACTGGAAATCGGCGTCGGCAAGGCGGGATTCCTGCTGCGCCGCGCACGGCTGCTGCCGGACGTAAACTTCCTGGGCATTGAATGGGCCAACGAGTTCTACAAGTACGCGGTCGATCGCATGCAGAGATGGAACCTGACGAATGTGCGAATCCTGCGGACAGACGCGGCGCATTTCATCCGCGGCATCTGCCCGCGCGGCTCGCTCCGCGCCCTGCATGTTTATCACCCCGATCCCTGGCCCAAGAAGCGCCATCAGAAGCGGAGGCTGTTTCAGAAGCCCTTCGTCGACGCCGCGGTGGAGTGCCTGATCCCGGGCGCTCGCTGGGCGGTCCAGACCGATCACGCCGAATACTACGAACAGATCGCCGGCCTGCTGCGGGCGCAGCCGAAGCTGGTCGAGGTTGCGTTTGATGATCCGGAGTTCGGCGTCTCGGCCGCGCAGCTCGGGACGAATTTCGAGATCAAGTACCTGCGTGAGGGCCGCGCCATTTACCAGATCGCGATGAGGCGCATGTGAAGCCCAGTGGGCCGGAGACGCTTGAATCGCTGGCGCGAGCCGCGGCGGCGGGAGACGAGGCCGCGTTCGAGCGGCTGCACGATCGACTGCGGGCGGGCCTGGAGCGTTTTCTGCTCAAGCGAACGGGCAAGCGGCGCGATCTGGCGGATGAGCTGGCGCAGCGGGCATGGGTCGAGATGTGGCGGGCGCTGCGCGAACGGCGCTACGATCCCGACCGGGCAGCGTTCTCCACTTTCCTATACGCGATCGCGTACAAGCTGTGGATGCAGCACTGCCGGGCGAATCGGGAATCGACGGGCGCCGCCACGGCCGACGACCCCGTGCTGGAAGCGCTCCAGCACCAGCCGAATCGGCTGGATGAATTGCACCTCGTCGAGCTCCTGGAAGCGCTGCGCGGCTGCCGCGAACAATCCGATGGGCCCGGCAGCCTGACGGCGGAGGAGCGGGAGCTGCTGAACGTGCTGGCCGAGGGGGCCAGCGAGCGGCAGGCGGCCGAGCGGCTGGGCCTGGCGGCGAGCACGGTGAACGCCCGCAAGCGCGCGGCCTATGCAAAGCTGCGCGCTTGCCTGGCGGCGAAGGGGTTTGATGGCGGTTACGGGATCGCGTCTACTGACTTTCCAGCACGACGACGAACGGATTGATGTCCAGCACGTCGACGCTGCCGTCATGGTTCGCGTCGGCGTTGAAAATGTCGCACGATGGGAAGAGCTGGTAGTACGCGCTCGGATTCAGCAGCGCCTGCGCGAACGGGTTGATGTCCAGCACGTTTACCGCGCCGTCGCAGTTCATGTCGCCCGTGCCGCCACCCAGCGAGAGCTCGATCCGATACGCCTCCGTGCGGCCGTTGCTGCGTCGCCCGTGGCCGATGATGAAGCGGCCGTCCGGCGTCATGGCGGACGCGATGTCGAGCGTCTGCCAGCCGTTCAGGCTGACGCCGTAGTCGTTCACCAGGGCCGACCAGAGCGTGCGCATGCCGCGGACCGGATCCCAGATGAACGCACGATCGCCGGAGTAGCCGACGATGAGGTGGCCGTCGGCGCGGATGGCCTGGGCGACGGCCACCACATCGCCGGACAAGGTTCCGAGCTGCACAAGATCGACGGTCTCGTCAATCCGCCAGTAGCACGCGCTCGCGCCGCTCAGCGTGTAGAGGCCGCCGAGCACGTAGCGGCCGTCGACCGATAGGCCGCCGACTTCGGAGTCGGTGACTTCCTCGGGAACCGGCATATCGAACGCGCCCGATTCGAACGTCCACACGAACGCTCGTACCGCGGTGCTGGGTGTAAAGAAGCGCGTCGCGGCGATCGTGTTGCCGTTGTTGGATATTCGCATCGGCCGAAAAACGTCAGGCGTGCGCCCACCCAGACCCACGAGGCCGTTGACCGGCGTCCAGCGGAACATCTCCGGCGATGCGGCGGTCGTCGAAATCCCGGCGACGGACCAGCCGTTCGCCGATGTGCCCCAGGCCTCGCTGTAGTAGGGCGCGTCTGACAGGCCGCCGAGCCCGGCCATTCCGCCGGTCACGGTCCAGCGGAAGGCCTCCGTGCCGCTCGCGCTCTCCGTTCGTCCGACAACCGTCTGACCGTCAGCGGAAACTCCATTCGCGTAACTTGCGACGCCGCCGCCGGGCAAATCTCCCAGCCCAACCATGCCGGCCACCGGGGTCCAGCGGAACCCCTCCGGCCCGGCCGTCGCCTGCGACCAGCCGACAACCACCAGGCCATCCGCGGAGATTCCGAATGCGTAACTGGGTCCGGTATCTCCCCCGTTTACCAACCCTCCCAGGCTCTGAATCGTGCCGCCGCACTGAGCGGTAGCGGCACCGAGAGCCAGAAGCAGAATTCGTGCGCGACATCGATGCATGATTACCGTCCTCAGCGCAAAGCCGGGTGGGCTCGTCGCCGTACTACCCAGCGGCGGCGATCGTCTTAAACGCTAGTCGAACGGGGCCTCTTTCGTCAACGCAATTTGGCAAATGTGGTGACGCCTCCCGAGATGCCGCCTGTCCGGGCGTCCGAGTCACCGGTCGTACCGATAACCGCGGGCGCGGCAACCAAAACGACATCCGTTTCGGCCGGTGCATCGTCTATAGTACAGTAGCGCGATCACCGGCAAGCCGCCGGCCCGCTCTGCGTTCGCGCCGCCGGAGGAGCCGCCGTGATTTTCCGTTTCCGCACCACGCACGTCCTGGTCTCTGCTTCGATTTCCGCAATCGCGAGCTATGCAAGCGGCCCGACCGCGATGAACCCGCTGCCGGCGCCGCTGTTCAACTTTGACCGCACGTCGCCGAGCATCAGCCTGAGCATTCAGGCCAATGACGTGCTGAGCGCGCCGGGGCCGGTGGTGGAGATCAACGGGCCGAACCTGGGATTGACGAGTGCGAACGACGAGCTCGACGCGCTATCCGGCCCGAACACGTCCATCGGAATCGGCGCCACGTTCATTATCCTGTTCTCCGTCTCGCGTAACGCGGAGGGCGCTGTGCCGCCAGAACCGGCGTTGGTGGCGGCCGGGTTCCCGTACAACGTTCAGCATCAGGCGATGCGCAACCAGGCCGCCGGCGACGCGTTCGGCAGCCTGACGCTCTTCAATCGCCTGGGACCGCTGAACCCTGGACGCGTGACCCCGAACAACACGCTCTACTTGAATCAGGGCGACGCCGGCGGCGTGGACTACAGCGCTCAGCCCGACACGTCGCCGGACTCAAACAACGCCGGCGCGACCGACGACGTCAAGTCCGGCGCTTACACGCCGCCCGTCACGCGCGGCGTGATCCCGCGGATTTTCTTCTCGGTCGACAAGTTCAGCCCGTCTCTGGCGATGCTTCCCGGAACGGGCAGCGGCGCCGACATCTACGTGGATACCGAGACCGACGGGCCGGGCGGGCAGACGCTTTACGCCGGGCCGCTGGTGCTGGGCCTGCAGCACGGCGACGATATCGACGGCATGATCGTCTTCGACAACGGCGACGGCGTGTTCAACCCCAACCAGGACCAAGTTCTCTTCTCGCTCTCCGATCAGTCGCCCACGGCGCTCATGGTGGGGCCCGGCAGCATTCTGACGAGCGTTCCCGGCGGCGGGATGTTCAACGTTTTCTGCGCCGCCGGCACCCTGGGGCTGCTGCCCAGCGATGAGCTCGACATGCTTGAGCTGGTGCAGACCAGCGACCCGATCCTGCTGGCGCAGCAGCGCGCCATCGGCTGCCCGGACGGTGGTTGCGACATTCCGGCCAGCTCGACAACTTCGGTCATCGTGCTGGCGGCGGCGCTGGCCGCGGCGGCGGTGGTCGTGCTGAAGCGCGGCGGCGCGGCGTAACAACGGCGGAATCGGTCCGCACAGCGGACCCTACGACGGTTGGGTCCGCTGTGCGGACCAATTCCGTGGTTTCCGCGCGCTCTCCCCGTTCGCTCGCGCTGCCGGGCGTCACCCGATCGCGTACGATTCGCCTCACGAAGGGAGACCCGCATGTACCCTGCGCGTCGAGCGACCGCGAAGTATTGGCAATTCAGCTTCGGCATCGTCTTGACCCTCGCCGCCGGGCGACTCGCCGCAGCCGACGGCAACTGGCCGCAATTTCGCGGCGAGGGCGCGCTGGGCATCGCTGACGGCCGCGCGTTGCCGACCGAGTTCGACGTGGCGAGCGGCAAGAACATCGTCTGGAAGATTGCGGCGCCGGGGCTGTCGCACGCCTCGCCCATCGTCTGGGGTGAACACGTGTTCATCTGGACCGCCGCTCCCACCGCCGCCGGCACCGAGCAGTCGCTCAAGGTCGGCCTCTACGGCGCCGGCGATTCAGCCGAGGACATGGTCGAGCACGAGTGGAAGCTCATCTGCCTCAATAAGAAATCCGGCAAAACCGTCTGGGAGCAGGTCGCGTACCGCGGCGAGCCGAAGTTCAAGCGGCACACGAAAGCGACGCAGGCGAATTCGACGCCCGCGACCGACGGAAAGTGCATCGTCGTGCTCGGGCCAAACGGCCTGACCTGCTACGGTATGGACGGAAGGCAGAAATGGACCCGCGAACTGGGGCCGCTTGATGTCGGCCCGCACAACGCGAAGGAGCTGCACTGGGGCTTTGCCGCCTCACCCATTCTTGCGGATGGCCGCGTCGTCGTGCAGTGCGACATAAAAGAGAACGCGTACATCGCGGCCTTCGACGCCGCCGACGGCCGCGAACTGTGGCGCACGCCGCGCGACGATGTGCCCGGCTGGAGCACGCCGGCGGCCGCCACGATCGACGGCAGCACGCAGATCATCGCCAACGGCTGCAAGCGCATGGCGGGCTATGACCTGAGCGACGGACGGGATATCTGGCACATGTCGGGCGGCGGCGGAATCCCGGTGCCGACGCCGGTGATCGACGACGGCCTGATTTACCTCACGAGCAATCACCGTCCGCTGCGCAACGCCGACCCGACCAAGCCGATCTTTGTGCTCAAGACGCCGCTGAAAGGCGAGATCGCGACACCGGCCGCGTCGCAACCCACATCGGCCGAGACGGCGCCGTCGCAGCCGCCGCAAGCCCACGTCGCCTGGATGAAGACCGGCCGCGGCAACTATATGCAGACGCCGCTGGTCTATCGCGGACTGGCGTATTTCTGCAACGACAACGGCATGCTGACGGCCTACGACGCGCGCACTGGGGAAGAGGCCTTTCGGGAGCGGCTCGGCGGCGGCAGCACCGGTTTTACGGCATCGATGGTCGCCGGTGACGGAAAGCTCTTCGTCACCAGCGAGGAGGGAGAAGTGTTCATTCTGAGCGCCGGGCGATCGCTCGAAATCCTCGGCAACGACCTGCTGGACGACGTCTGCCTGGCGACGCCGGCGATTTCGGAAGGATGCCTGTATTTCCGCACGCAGCACGGCGTGGTCGCGATCGCGGCGCGCTGACTGAGAGGGCGCCATCAGGCCCGACGGATTCGGCATGGCGACGGCAAGACGCAAGCTGGCGGCCCGCGCGACGAGCAAATCCGCATTGCCGGTCGAACTGCCGCGGCGGATCGACCCGATGCTCGCCCAGGCGGCCGATGAGCCGTTCGATTCGCCGCAGCACCTTTTCGAGATCAAGTGGGACGGCACGCGCTGCGTCGCGTTCTTCGACGGCGCGCGCGTCCGGCTGCAGAACCGCCGCGACATCGAAATGCGCGACCGCTATCCCGAGCTGGCCTGTCTTTGCGGTCTGCCGCCAGGCACGGTGCTGGATGGCGAGGTGATCGTTCTGGACCAGGGGAAACCCTCGTTTCACAAGCTCGCCAAGCGCGAACAATGTCAGGATCCGCAGCGCATCGCGGCGGCCGCCAAGCGCATTCCCGCCACGCTGATTGCGTTCGACCTGCTCTTCCTGGCGGGCAAGGACATCACGGGCCGGCCGCTGGTGGAGCGGCGCGAGCTGCTGCGAAACGTCGTCGCGCGGCTGGGCAGCCCGCACGTCATCGCCGCCGATTACGTCGTCGGCGCCGGCCGAGCCTATTTCCAGGCCGCGGAAAAGCACGCGCTGGAAGGCATCATGGCCAAGCGGCTGGATAGCCCGTACCTGCCGGGCAAGCGCTCGGCTCACTGGTTGAAGATCAAGGTCGCGACCGTGGGTGTATTCGACGTTCTCGGATTCGTGCCGCGTGAGGATGATCCAATCGTCAGCGCGCTGGTGGTCGGCGAGCGGATCGGCCGCCGCTGGGTGTTCAAGGCCAAGGTCGGCAGCGGCTTCACCGAGACCAGCCGGGCGGAGTGGCACCGAAATCTTGCGCCGCTTCCGGCGCTGGCCCATCCGCCCGCGGACGGGCCCAAGGAAGCCGTGTGGCGCGAGACGGGCCTGAAGGCCCGCGTCCGCTACTTCGAGAAGACGCCGACGGGTAAACTGCGGGCGCCGGTCTTTCTGGGCATCGCCGGCGACTCGTCGAAATGAGCGAATCGCGTCTGACGTCGCTGCACTCGCTGCGCGTGGCCTTCACCGGCCGCCTCGCGGCGCTGTCGCGCGCCGAGGCGGAGCGGCTCGTGCGGGCGGCGGGAGGCGAGCCGGTGCTGCACGTCTCGCGGCGCGTCTCGGTGCTGGTGGTCGGGATGGGTGGCTGGCCGCTGGCGCCCGACGGCGGGGTGAGCGAAAAACTGCGACAGGCGCAGCGCAACAACCAGGGCGGACAGCACACGCGGATCATCTCCGAACTCGAATTCCTCGAACTGCTGGGCCGCCGGCAGCCGCCGGCGGAAATTCAGAAGACGTACGCGGCCGGCGAGATCGCCCGGCTGGTCGGCGTGTCGCCTGGTGAGCTGCAGCATTGGGAGCTGCTGGGGCTGGTCCGCGCTCAGGGCGGCAAGTTCGATTTTCAGGACATGGTCTCGCTGCGGACCATTGTCGAGCTGGTGCAGCGCGGCGTGCGGGCCGACGTCATCAGCCGCAGCCTTTACGAGTTGTCCTCCTTCCTGCCGAACGTTGATCGACCGCTGGCGCAGCTTCGGATCGTCGCTCAGAGCGCTCGCTCGCTGGTGGCGGAGCTCGGGGAGCGGCTCCTGGCGCCGGATGGGCAGTTTCTGATGAATTTCGAGGCCGCCGAGGCGGCATCGGGCGATGCGGAGGCGGGCGGGGCCGGGATCGGCGGCGCAGCGCCGACCGCCGCGGTACGCATCAGCGAATCGCCCGGCGCGGCGAGCGGGTGGATTGAGTGCGGGCGGAGGTTTGAGGAGGCGGAGCGATTTGAAGACGCGCTGGGCGCGTATGAGCAGGCGCTGCGGGCAGGGGCGCCGCGGGCCGCGGCGCACTTCAACCTGGGCAACGTGCTGCGCGAGTTGGGGCGCGGCGATGAGGCGCGTGCGGCATTCGAGCGGACGGTCGAAGCCGACCCGCAACTGGCCGAAGGCTGGTACAACCTGGCTGACCTGCAGGAGGAGGCCGGTGACGTGCACGCCGCCATCGCGAGTCTTCAATCCGCGCTGCGCGCCGCGCCTGATTTCGCCGACGCGCACTTCAACCTGGCGCTGTGCCTCGAACGAAACGGTCACCCGCGGGAGGCCCGCACGCACTGGCGCCGCTACCTGCTGCTGGACCAGGGGAGCGAGTGGTCGCAACTGGCCCGGGCGCGGCTCACGCGGCAGGTCGAAGGCGGAGAAGTGAGTCACTTTCCGTCAGAGCCGCGCGCGTAAGCAAGCGGTCTTCAAAGAACCGCTCCCTTACGGTCGCGGCTCGGAAATTCGAACCGCACCCACACGCTCCCTGACGGCCGCGGCTCGGATCGGGTCGCGCGAGCTCTGTTTAACGTGCGGCTACTGGGGACTTGCTTCAACGGACGACTGGCCTGTCAGCTCGATGCGGTTCTTGCCGGTGCGCTTGGCGCAGAGCAGCGCCTCGTCGGCCGCCCGCAGGATTCCGGCGCGGTCGCTGCCGTCCCATGGAAAGCAGGCCAGTCCGCCGCTGATCGTGACCGGGCCCGGGGCGCGCGGGCCGAGGCAGGTGAAAGGATGCGCAGCGATGGTGCGGCGGAAGCGCTCGGCCAACTCAATCGGGGCGCGCGGATGACGCGAGCCGGGGACGCGGGCCGGCTCCGCGTCGGCAAAAAGGACGGCGAACTCGTCGCCTCCGTAGCGCGAAACCACGTCGTTGCCGCGGGCGCATCGCGTCAGAAGCTGCCCGATTTCGCGAATGACGGTGTCGCCCGCGTCGTGGCCGAGACGGTCGTTGTAGACCTTGAATTCGTCGATGTCGAAGAGCAGGACCGTGATCTGCGTACGGTTTTCCCGGGCCGCCTCGACCGCTTCGTCCAGGGCCTTTTCGAAGAAGCGGCGGTTGCGCAGTCCCGACAGGTCGTCGCGCCAGGCCTCGTTCTGCAGCCGCTCGACCCGCCGCACGAGAGCGATGGCCAGTTCGACCATGCGAGCGTACGTTTCAAGTCGGGCCGCGACCGTCGGCGAATAGGCGCCCTGCGCACTGCGGCCCAGCTTGATGCAGCCAACCACTTCGCCCTGCCGCCGGACGTTTTCAATCAGCACCGGCTCCTCCGGCTCGCCGGCGGCGGCGAAGAGATCGTCGACCTGGAGCGAGGCGAAGGTGGCGCTGAAGGTCTGGCGCAGCAGCGCCGCCAGGCGCTGCACAACGAATTCCGACCCCTCGGGCAGGTTCTTCAGTAGCTCGCTGAACGCGGCGATGTAGGCTCGCTCGCCGGCCGGGATCGCCGTGTCGCCGGCGTCGGCGGCGTCCACGCCGTTCAGCGCGAAGGCGGCTTCGAGCTCGCCGCGCGTAATCGGCTCAAGGATGTATTCGTCGGCGCCCTGCTCGATGGCGTTGCGAGCGCGTGGCTCGTCCACCGGACGGCAGGCGACGACGATGCGGGCCTTGGGGGCGATGGTGCGCATCTGGCGGATGGCGCGGAGCGTGCGGTCAGAGGAGTTCAGCCCGACGAGAATGCCGTCGACCGGCTCCTGCCCGAGCTGCCACAGGCCGGCCAGCGCGTGCCTGGCCGCGAGCAGGCTGCAGGCGGGCAGGGCGCGCGAGGCCGCCTCGTGCAGCGAACCGGGACCGATGATCAAGAGGCGTGCGCTGCCGGCCATTCAAGGCGCTCCCAACACTACTATTCTACGCGGTTTTCGGCGCTTAGTTCCCCGGCTCGTCGAGCAGGGCCGATAGTTCTTCGGGTGTCAGGACCGGACGGCCGCTCGCGTCGGCGGAGGTCGCGGAAGGGGCGGCGGCGGCCGGCGAAGTCTCGCCGGGGACCGCGACCGCGGGCGAGGCGGGGGCGGCCGGCGTCCCCCGAGCGCGGACCGAGGCGACGAAATCCGCCGGCGATTGCGCGGTCACACGCTCCAGCATCTCGCGCGAGGCGAAGCGGACGACGCGCGGGTCTTGCGGCGGGCCGAGCTGCTCGCAGCGCTGGCCGTACACCACGAGCACGACGCCGGGCCAGGTCTCCAGCACGTATTCCGCGACCGCTTTCTCGTCGGCGGGAATCCAGTCAGAACCGATGAGCGCCAAGTCGGCGAGCTGGCTGCTGTGAAGAATGAGGTGTGCGGTCAGGCCGTAGGCGTCCTCGAACGAAAGCGTCTCAATCTGGTGCGCGGCGAGCCAGGACTGCACCACCTCCTGCAGGGAGGGATCCCCGTAGCAGACATGGACCGCCCTGCAAACGCCGACCACCGACGACCCTCCGGAAACGGACGCAACCCGAAGCAGAGCATTCTACCGCGCGCGGCGAGTCGGCAACAGAAGGATTTCGGTCGGATTCTCGCGTCTAGAACGGCGATTCGGGGGCCTGGTCCGATACGTAACCGGGGACGACGCGCGGGCTGGGATCGTGGTTGTCGAAGCGCGTCCATTGCCGGTTGAAGTGCAGCTTGATGGTATCGACCGGGCCGTTGCGCTGCTTGGCGATAATGACCTCGGCCGTGTTGTCCTCGTCCGCGTCGCCGGCCTCGCCGCGTTTGTAGTAGGACTCGCGGTGCAGCAGCATGATCACGTCGGCATCCTGCTCGATGGCGCCCGACTCGCGCAGGTCGCTCATGCGCGGGCGGTTGCCCTGGCGCGACTTGTCCTCGGTGGCGCGGTTGAGCTGCGCCATGGCGATGACCGGAAGATTCAGCTCCTTGGCCAGCGCCTTGAGGCCGCGCGAGATGGCGGCGACTTCGGCCTGGCGGCTCTCGGACTTGGGAGCGTGCATAAGCTGGAGATAGTCGACAAAGATCGCCTGCAGCCGATGCTTGCGGAAGGCCATACGGGCCCGCGCGCGGAGCTCGCCGATCGACAGATGCGACGTGTCATCCACCAGAAACGGGGCGTGGCTGATGTCGTCGGCCGTCTCCTGCAGGCGCCGCAGGTCGCGCCCGCTCAGCCGCCCGCGGCGCAGCGCGTGGGAATCGACGCGCGCCCGGCTGCACAGAATCCGCTGGGCCACCTGTTGACGGCTCATCTCGAGCGAAAAGAACAGCACCGGCCGCGGCCGCTCGCGCTCGCCGATGGCCATGTGTTCGGCGATGTTCAACCCGAACGCCGTCTTCCCCATGGACGGGCGCCCGGCGACGATGATCAGTTCGCCCGGCTGCAGGCCGCAGGTCAATTCATCCAATTCGAGATAGCCGGTCGGCTCGCCGGTGAGCACGTCCTCGCCGCGATCCTGAATCTGGCGGAAGGCGTCTTCGATCAGGTGGGAGAGGGAAAGGGCCGCGGAGTCGACCCGCCGCTCGGTGATGCTGAAGATTTCATGCTCGGCGAAATCGAACATTTCCTCGGCGGGGATGCGGTCGTCGAAGGCGGCGTCCATGACCTTGTATGTGGCGCCGATGAGCTGCCGCAGGAGGTGCTTTTCGAGAACGATCTTGGCGTAGTGAGACGCACGCAGCGCGGAGGGCACCGCCCCGACCAGCCCCCCGAGAAAGTCGTACCCGCCCAGGCTCTCGAACAAGCCGCGCTTCAGCAGTTCCTGCTGCATCACGACTGCGTCCATGGGCTGGTCGCGGTCGTAGAGCGAAACGGCCACTTCGTAGAGCTTGGCGTGCCGCTCGTTGAAGAAGGCGTCCTTGCCGGCGTCGCGCAGCACCGTGATGGCTTCGCCGACGGCCTCCTTCGACAGCAGCATCGAGCCCAGGAGGGCCCGCTCCGCGTCCGGCGCGTGCGGCAGGACGCGGTCGAAGGCCGACCTGGCGTTACTTTGCGGCTGCTGGCTGCCGGGCTTCCCGTTGCTCGGGTTCGGATTGCTGGACATCGGCCACCGCTCCCTCGCGCACGACCCAGACCTTGACGCTCGAGGTCAGCTCGTCGCTGAACTCGAGCTTCACGGCGCGATTGTCCAGCGTCCGGATCGGCACGTCCAGCACCACGTGCTCGGGCAGGACGGCGAAGCCCTGCGCGTGCAGCGCGGCGGCGATCTCCTTGGGACCGACCGAGCCGTAGAGCGTGCCTTCGGGATTGGCGGCGGCCTCGATCGTGACCGTCGCATCCTTCATGCGTTCGACCAGCTCCGAGTATTCCCTCAGCCGGACGGCGCGGGCCGCGGCGGCGGCCTTGCGGTCCTCCTGAATGGCGGCGATGTTCTCGTCGGTGGGCTCGGTCGCCATGCGTTGCGGAAGCAGGTAGTTTCGCGCGTAGCCGTTGTTTACGTCGACGATGTCGCCCACGTAGCCGAGCTTGCGCACGTCTTTGACAAGCAAGAGTTTCATATTTCGGTCTCCTACAGATTCGCGGGCGGCAGCGGCGTCTGGCCGGTGCGCCGGCGGCGCGATGCGCGGTTGCACGAGACGCCGCGGAATCGTTGAGCACCGGCAAGACGCCGATGCTGCACAAACCCGGCGGCGCAGGGGGCGATCAGGTCACGTAGGGCATCAGCGCCATGAAGCGGGCGCGTTTCAGCGCCAGCGACGCCTTGCGCTGCGCCTCGGCCGACAGGCCGGTGCGCTTGCGCGAGAACAGCTTGCCCTGGGCGCTCGTCAGCCGCTGAAGCAGGGCGACGTCCTTGTAGTCGATCTCGTCGACGTGGACTTTCGGCACGCGAAGGCGGCTGGCTTCCGCCGCGCGACGGGCCTTCTTCTTTCGGGCTGCCGCTGCATTGGGTCTTCCAAATGCCATTGCTTAACACTCCTGGCCCGCTCGGGCCGTCAGTTCATTGAAGCCTAAAACGGGATGCTCGAATCGCGGCTCGGTTCCTCGGGCGCCGGGCTGTCGCCGTAGTCTTGGGCTGGGGCCGCGGGCGCGGCTTGTTGGCGGCGTTCGTAGCCGCCGCCGGCGGAGTTCTCCGCCGGGCCGCGGTTGGCCGGGGCGCCGCCGCCGCCGCCCTCGCCGCGCCCGCCGACGAACTGGAAGTTCTCGACGACGACCGAGTGCTTCGAACGTTTCTGTCCGTCCTGGCCGGTCCACGAATCGAGCTTCAGCCGACCTTCGATCAGGATGGCCCGGCCCTTCGCCATGTACTGGTTGATAACCTCGCCGCCGCGGCCGAAGCAGGCACAGTCGACGAAGCAGACATCTTCCTTCTGATTACCGTCCTTGTCGCGCCAGCGGTGGTTGACGGCGAGTCCGAATTCACAGACCGCCATGTTGCTGGGCAGGTACTTCAGCTCCGGATCGCGGGTCATGTTGCCCATCAGGATCACGCGGTTGAAACTGGCCATGCGAAGATCCTCTCTGAACGAGTCGCCAGTTGCTTCGTACATGTCGCGCTGCACCAAGCAGCGCGGCGGGTATTGGGTCGTTGGTTTTCCAACCGGCGGTGCTTCAGCAGGAATTCAACCCGCTGACGTGCACGGGTTGGAAACCCGTGCAAACAGACACCGGTTGAAAACCGGTGCCACAGGGAAACCGGCCCACAGGGCGGCGCCACAGGCCGGCCGCTACTCGTCTGCCAGCGCCGGGACTTCGGCTTCCTCGCCGCCGCCGGGGGCCTCTTCCTCGGGGCGGCGGAAGCGGTCTCCGCGGTCGCCGCGATCGCGGTAGTCGCGCGGGCCGCGGTCGCCGCGGTCGCCGCGGTGATCGCGGTGATCGTCGTCGTCATGCCGACGGCCGTCGCCGGCCATCGGCTGGAGCGGCACGTCGGCCGGGTGGGCCTTCAGTTCCGCCAGCTTCTGCTCGGTCAGGTTCTCGGCTCGCAGCACGATGCAGCGCAGGATCAGCTCGCTGAGCTGCGCGTCGTGCTCCAGGGCGGTGATCTTGTCCGGCGGGGCGTCAAAGTAGGTCAGCACGTAGGTGCCGCGCTTTCGGCTGCGGATTTCGAACTGCAGCTTGCGCTCGTCAAATTTCAGGCAAATCAGCAGAGTGGCGCCGATGCGCTCGCACAGGCGGCGGACCTCGGTCTCGATGCCGGCCCAGTCGCGGGTCGCGGCGTTGTCGAACAGGAACAGACCTTCGTAACGTTTCACGCTGTCACTCCTTGCGGCGCCGTTGCGCCGGAAACTCACGCTTGTTGCACCGCAGTCCGTAGACCGTAGACCGTACGGTGGGCATCGCCCATCAAGCCGTAGGGTGGGCTGTGCCCAGCGTCCGGCCGACTCGGAGGTCGGCCGCTACGGTCCGGCCGGGGGCGGCCGGGCTACATCGTCGGACGCGGAGGTCCGACGCTACGGCGACGAACTGTCGCCACGCGAAGCGTCGCCACGCGAAGCGTCGCCATCCGAACCGTCGCCACGCGACCCATCGCCGCGCTTTTCGTCGCTCTGTTTGTTGAACTCGTTCATGGCCGCCGTCACGCCGCGCGTCAGCCAGCACTCCGCGGCGCCGGCCGCCGCGGTGACCGATTCGCGAATCGTCTCTTTCTCGCCGGGCCGAAAGCTGCTGGTGACGTAGTCGGCCGCGTCGGCGCCGCCCTGCCGGCCGATGCCGACGCGGATGCGGGCGATGCGGTCGCTGGACAGATGCCGGATGACATCGCTCATGCCGTTGTGCCCGCCGGCCGATCCCGACGCCCGCACGCGCAGCTTGCCGACCGGCAGGTCCATGTCGTCGTAAATCACCAGCACGTCCTCAAGCGTCAACTTGTAGAACCGCCACGCGGCGGCCACGCTGCGCCCGCTCAGGTTCATGTACGTCTGCGGCTTCAGCAGCAGCACCTTCTCGCCGCCGCGTTGGGCGCTGCCGAGCAGCGCCTCGTAGTTTCTCTCGTACACGTCGGCGGCGACTTTCCACGTTGCCGCCAGGGCATCGACCACCATGAAGCCGATGTTGTGCCGCGAATCCGCGTAGCGCGGGCCGGGGTTTCCCAGGCCGACGATCAGCTTCACCGCCGGCCACCTCTTTCTCCGGTCAAGAAGAAAACAACCACAGAGGCACAGAGGCACAGAGAAAAGGGAATAGAGAGATAGCGAGCTGGAGGGCGCGCAAGGCTGTACCCGCCCGCGCGCCCTCTATCCCTATATCCCTTTATCCCTTCACTTTGCATTCTCGGCGCCTCTGTGACTCTGTGGTTCAATCCGTCTTCATTCCTTCTCTTCCTCGCCTTCCACCGGCTTGGGCTTCTTGATCAGTTCCGGCTCGGTCGGCGTTCCCTCGGCCGGCGCTGCTGCGGCCGCAGCCGGGGCTTCCTCGACCGCGCGCGGCAGGCGGACGATGGCGATCAGGTCGTCCGGGCTGCTGAGAACCTTGATGCCTTCGGGCAATTGCAGGTCGCGCACGTGCACGCTCTGGTTCAGGCCGAGCTCGAGGACGCTGTGACGGATCGCTTCCGGAATCTGCAGCAGCAGGCAGTCGATGTGCAGATCGGACAGCGTCTGAATCAGTTGCCCGCCCTCGGCGGCGCCCTTGGGCGTGCCCTTCAGCTCGATCGGCACGCGGATGTGCACGCGCTCGTTCGGATCGACGCGCATCAGGTCGACATGGAGCGGGCGCCGCTGCAGGTGGTCGAACTGAATGTCCTTGACCAGGTACTGTTTCTCGGCGCCGTCCATCCGGACGCTCACGACGTGCGTCATCGCCTCCAGCGCGATCTCGAGGTCGTGCAGCGAGAGCGAGACGGACTCGGGCGCTTCGCCGTGGCCGTACACGATCGCGGGCACGTATCCCTTGCGGCGGACGCGCTCGTTGGCGTGTCGCCCGCCCTTGGCTCGTTTTTCACCGGCTACGCTGATAATCTGCATGGCATCGCTCCGTTCGGGCTAAGGGGATCGAGGGATCAAGAGATCGAGGGATCGAGGGAACAAGGAAACAAAAAAACAAGTGAACGAGGGATCGCCGTTCGACCCCGGCTCCTGTTTCTTTGTTTCTTGTTCCCGTGTTTCCATGTCTCCGTCTCTCGCATTCTCTGTGCCTCTGTGCCTCTGTGGTTTCTTCTTCTCACTTCACGAACAGGCTGCTGACCGACTCATTGCGGTGAATCCGCCGGATCGCCTCGCCGAGCAGGTGGCTGACGGTCAGAACCTTTAGACTCCCAAGCTGCTTCCGTTTTTCGTCCGGAATGGGGATCGTGTCGGCCATGAGCAGGTGGTCGATCGGGGCTTTGCTCAGCCGCTCGACGGCCGGCCCGCAGAGCACGCCGTGCGTCGCGGCGACCACAACTCGCTTTGCGCCGTGCTTCTTGCACATTTCGACCGCCTGCACGACCGTGCCGCCGGTGGCGATCATGTCGTCCATCATGAGCACGTTGCGGTCCTTCACGTCGCCGATGATGGCATAGGTCGTCGCGGTGGAGCCGCTGGTGCGGCGCTTGTCGATGATGGCCAATTCGCCGCCCATGTGGTCGGCGTAGACGCGCGTCAGCTTGGCGTTGCCGATGTCCGGGCTGACGAGCGTCAGCGGGTGCAGCTCCAGCGACTCGAAATGGGCGGAAAAAACGGGTTCGGCCGAGAGATTGTCGACCGGGATGTCGAAGAAGCCCTGAATCTGGGCCGCGTGCAGCTCGACCGTCAGGACGCGGTGCGCGCCGGCGGTGGTCAGCAGGTTCGCCACCAGCTTGGCCGTGATCGGCACGCGGCCTTCATCCTTGCGGTCCTGACGGGCGTAGCCAAAGTAGGGAGCGACGACCGTGATGCGCTGGGCCGAGGCCCGCCGCAGGCAGTCGATGCTGATCAGCAGCTCCATCAGGTTCTGATTGACCGGATGGCAGGTGGACTGGATCACGAAGCAGTCGCGCCCGCGAACGTCGTCATACAGCTTCAGGCTCGTTTCGCCGTCGGGGAAATCCTCGAGTTGCGCCCGGCCCAGCGGAATGCCGAGGTAGTCGGCGATGCGCTGCGAGAGCGCCGGGTTGCTGCGGCCGGAGAAAATGCGAATCGGGGTCATCCGCGCACCCCCGAGAAGGCCGCGACGCACGCGCCATCTGCGACGCGAACGCCGCCGCTGAGATGGGCGAACGGCCCGATGCGGCAGTTGCGTCCGATGGCGGCCGGACCGGAAATGACCACGTGCGGCTCGATGATGGTGTCGACGCCAATGGCGGCGCGCGAGTCGATCCAGGTCGTCCGCGGATCGACCACCGTGACGCCGCCGTCCATCAGCTCGTTCAGGATGCGCTGGCGCATGACGTCGCTGACCATGGCCAGCTCGCGGCGGCTGTTGATGCTGAAGATGTCCCCGGGCGGAACGGACGTAATGGCCTCGACCTTCTGGCCCGCGGCGAGCAGGAGGCCGACCACGTCAGTGACGTAATACTCGCCCTTGCTGTTGTTCGGGCGAACCTGCTGCAGCACCGCCAGAAGCTCCGGCACGCGGAAGCAGTAGTAGCTCGGATTCACTTCGCGGATGGCGCGCTGCCCGGGTGTGCAGTCGCCGTGCTCGACGATGCCGCGCAGCGTGCCGGCGGCGTCGCGATCGATGCGGCCGTAGCCGGTGGGGTCGTCGATGATGGCGGTGGCCAGCGTCCCGGCGCAGCCGGCTTGCAGATGCCTGGCGATCAGCTCGCGAATGGTCTTCGCGCGGATCAGCGGCCCGTCGCCGCCGAGGATCAGCGTGTGGTCGAAGCGGCCGGCCAGTTCTTCGCGGCAGACCATGACGGCGTGTCCGGTGCCCTTCTGCTCGTTCTGCTCGACCCAGGTGACGTCGCGGTCGCCCGCGAACGTCGCGCGAACCTGGTCTTTCCCATGCCCGATCACCGCGATGATCTTCTGAATTCCCGCCTGCCGGCAGGCGTCGAAGACGTACGCCAGCATCGGCCGCCCGCACACTTCGTGCAGCACCTTGGGCACGTCGCTCTTGAGGCGCGTGCCCTTACCGGCGGCGAGAATCACGGCAGTGAGACGTTGATCGGGCATAGGGCGAAGTCAGAAATCAGAAGTCCGGACCGGGCAGCTCGCCGATTCGCGGCATCAGGCCATTGGCGGTCGGCCCTCTGCCTTTCATTCGCTATTCGCTATTCGACACTCTGCACTCAAACGCTACCCGGCCTGGATTCGAACCAGGAAAGCCAGAACCAAAATCTGGAGTGTTACCGTTACACCACCGGGTAATGCGGTCGCCAGCCAAACCGGATGGCGCCTGCAGCCGCTGAAAAAACGAACGAATGCGCGGCGGAAAGACCCGTTCGGAAGCCCGAACCGTCAGCCGCGAAACTGACGGCCCGCTGCGGCAGCGCCGATGGCGCCCGCGTGCCCCGTGCGAACGGGAGTGTCGGGAGAGAATCCCGACAACCTCGCAGAGCGGCATTCTGACGAGGAACATGGTATTAAACAGGGTAGCTCCGCGGCTGTCAATCGCGGAGTGCCGGTGGGTACTGATCAAGTTTGACTCCCGGCGCGGGGAGCATCGGCGTCCCGCCGGTGCGAGTGCAGAATTGCACCGGCGGGACGCCGATGCTCCCCGCAAACTTGACCAGTACCTGCCGGTGGGTAGTCGAGGGGTGTGCCAGAATCCGGGCAAGCCCGCCGGCTTGTCCCTACCCGCCGCGCCAAGCGGAGGGGTGACGTCCGGGCGCGTTCGCGGCGGCGTGTCGTACATTGACGCCGTTCGCCGTGCGCGCCTGAACCCGCCGCTTGGCGCGGCGGGTCCGGAGATTATGACCGCCCGCCCGGAAAAATGGGCACACCTAGCTCAGGTGCCCGCACTCCCCATTTTGCATCATTTCTGTAATTCCCGCAGCAACTCCTCCGCCGACGGCAGCAACCGCATGAGTTGCAGTTGCAGCAGGTTGAACAAGAAGTGTGCCACAATCACCGCGGGCAGGCTGCGCGAGGCGACAAAGCAGATGCCGAGGGCGGCCCCGACGAACCCAATCTGTACCGTCGCCATGAAGCCCTGCGTGATGTGCAGCGCGCCGAATAAGGCCGACGACGCCATGACCGCGGCCGTCTTGCTCCGCAGGACGCGCGCAAGCAGCGGTATCAGCAAGCCGCGGAACAGCACTTCCTCGTGAATCGCGACTGCTGCCATGAGCAGCGCCGCCATTCCCACGTTGCTCACAGGGACCATCTGCACAAACTCGACCCGATGCGCCAGGTCGCGCTGCATTTGTGGAAACGCGTTGATCAACGGAATGACGAAAATCGCAAAGCCGATCATGGCGGCGTAGACGCACGCCAGCGCGGCCAGCGCCCAGGCCGCCTGCCGGCTGGGGCGTTGAAAATGAAGGCCCAGCCCCGCCGGCCGAACGCGCAAGCGCCAGAGGCAGACGGCCGCGACCAGCATCGCCAGCCCCGCCTCCACCCACTTCGACGCCAGCAGCAGCCCGTCGCCGGAATGCGGGTCGGTCGTCGAGAACCAGCCGAGGGTGTCGGCAAGCGCGACGGCGACGATGGGAACGCCAAACAGCGTGAGGGCCACGGTCAGCAGGGTCAGAATCACGCCGCCCGCCGCGGGCAGGCTATTGATGTGGGAAAGGTCGAGCGGATCGACCGGCCGCGCCGGGAGGGGCGCCGGCGGGACAGCCGCCGGCGACAAAGCGACAGGCCGTGCGAGCACTGGGTCGTCGGACCGGTACTCGCCGCCCTCCGGCATGCTCAGCCTCAACGAGCCTGTAGCGTCGGACCTCTGTGTCCGACGGCGATTTCAGCGTCGGACGCGGAGGTCCGACTCTACAGAAGAACCAGAACCGCTCTAGACCGTCGCCGCGGCCCGCGCCGGTTGCGTCTTCTCCACTTCGCGCAGCGTTTCGGAGAGAATCGCCAGACCCTTGTCCACCTTCTCGCGCGTGATATCCAGCGCCGGTCGAAAGCGAATCGACGTCACGCCGCAACCCAGCCCCAGCATGTGCTTGTGGAAGCAGCCGTGGCGGACGGCGTCGCGCGTTTTGACGTCCGGCAGATCGAGGGCGCACATCAGACCGCGGCCACGGACATTGCTGACGATCGAGTGCCGGCGGGCGATGTCCTGCAGTCCCTCCAGCAGATAGGCGCCCACCTTGGCCGCGTTCTCGACGAGCTTCTCGTCCCGGATGATCCGCAGAAGCTGCGTCGCCCGCACCATCTCAACCAGGTTCCCGCCCCAGGTGCTGTTGATCCGCGACGGCACCTTGAAGACGTTTTCCACGTCATCAATCCGCGGCCCCGCCATCAGTCCGCACTGCTGCATCTTCTTGCCGAAGCAGAGAATGTCAGGCGTAAAGCCGAAATGCTCCACGGCCCACATCTTGCCCGTGATGCCGACGCCGCATTGCACTTCGTCGGAGATCAGCAGGAATTCGTGCCTGTCGGCCAACTCCCGGAGTTTGCGGAGGAACTCGCCGCGGAAGTGGTTGTCACCGCCCTCGCCCTGGATCGTCTCGATGATCAGACAGGCGATGTCGTGGCCGTGTTTCGCGACCGACTGTTCGATTTCAGCGACGGCCTGCGCCTCGCGCTTCGCTGCGTCCTGCGTCCTCTGCGGCTCGGGCAGGTCGAAGTTGATCGCCGGATTCGTCACGCGCGGCCAGTCGAATTTCGGGAAGTACATCGTTTTTCGCGCGTCGGCCGTATTGGTCATGCTCAGCGTGTAGCCGGTGCGGCCGTGAAACGCCTGCTGGAGGTGAATCACCTTGTAGCCGATCTCGCCGCGGCCGGCGGCCAGGTTCTTGCGCACTTTCCAGTCGAAAGCGGTCTTGAGGCCGTTCTCGATGGCCAGCGCCCCGCCCTCAATGAAAAAGAAGTGCTTCATCCCCGGCAGGCCGGCGACTTCGTCGAGCGTTTTGACAAACTCGGCATAGAATTGCGAATAAACGTCGGAGTTGGCCACGCGCGTGCGGGCCGCCTCCAGCAGCCGCGCCTCGAACTGCGGGTCGTGCAGCTTCGGATGGTTGAACCCGACCGGCTGCGAGGCGAAGAAGGAATAGAAATCCAGGTATTCGGTTCCGGTAGATGCGTCCCTCAGGTAGTGGTCGTGACTGCCCGGCAGGTCGACCATCACCTCGAAACCATCCACCAGGATGCGCGAACGCAAGACCGCCATCGCGTCGGCGGGTGAAAGCTCGGTGAGATTCGTGCGGCGCTCCATAAGTCCTCCAAATGGCGAATCGTACAAGCGAACCCGTTCAGCGTGTAGCCCGGCCGCCTCGGCCGGGCCGGGCTGGCCCGCAGCCGCGCCGCAGCCGTCGTAGTTGCTTCGGTTGAAACGGCCTGCGGTTTTGATGGTATAAGGTCCGTACGTTCGTCTTTAGTCCAAGTGCGAGCCGCCGGTCGGACCCCGACGCGCTGGGCGAGCGGCATGACCGATAATAGGAGTACGAGTTGATGACCCGCCGAAGTCCGGTTCAGCGACCGCTCGTTCTGTTGTTCCTCGCGGGAATCCTCGGCAGCGGAGCGTCAGGATTCGCGCAGGATCGGGCGCCGCGCGACGCCGCCGACGCGCTGACCCTGCTCTCGCGCAGCTTCGGCCGCGCCAGCCAATCGGCCAAGGACAGCGTGGTCCACATCCGTGTGGCGGGGATGAAAGTCGATGAGGCCCGGCTGCGGCGGGACGTGCGCGCACGAGAGGAACTTCGACAGAAGCTGCTTGAACTGCGCGGGTTCCTGGGCGACAACGCCAACGAGAACGCCAACGAAAACGCCGGCGGCGAAGAACAACTCACCGAGGAGGACGTCGAGGAACTGGTGGACATGCTGCAGCGGCTGGCGTCGCAGATGCCGCCCGCGTCGGGCAGCGGGATCATCTTTGACAGCGCCGGCTTCATCCTGACGAACCACCACGTGGTTGACAACCGCGCGGAAATTCGCGTCGTCCTGCCGGACAAGCGCGAGCTCGAGGCGACGCTGGTCGGCAGCGACGCCAAGACCGACCTGGCGGTGATTCGGATCGAGGCTTCCGGGCTGAAACCGCTGCCGTTTGCAGACTCATCGAAGGTCGAGGTGGGCGATTTTGTGCTGGCGGTCGGCTCGCCCTTCGGCCTGACGCACTCCGTGACGCACGGCATCGTCAGCGCCGTGGGCCGTTCGCGCGTGCCGGGGATTGACATCGACTATCAGGACTTCATCCAGACCGACGCGGCGATCAACCCTGGAAACTCCGGCGGCCCGCTGCTCAATCTCCGCGGGGAGGTTGTCGGGGTGAACTGCGCCATCGCGACCAGCAGCGGCTACAACGCCGGCGTCGCGTTCACCATTCCGTCCAACCGGGCGCAGAACATCGCCCGGCAGCTTCGCCAGTCGGGCGCGGTGGCCCGCGGCTGGATGGGAATCGCCATGGATGAGCTCGACGACGCGGACCGCGGCGTCTTCGAGGTGCCCAGCGGCCGCGGCGTGCTGGTGCGGTCGGTGTTCGAAAACTCGCCGGCGGACAAGGCCGGGTTGGACGTCGAAGACGTCATGATTGCCGTCAACGGAACGCAGGTCGCCAGCGTGGATCAGATTCGCGGGCTCATCGCGGAAATCAGCCCCGGCGAGACGGTGAAGATCGAGGTCGTGCGCGACCGCCAGCGGCGCGACGTGTCGCTGCTGCTGGACCGCCAGCCCGACGACATCCGTACCTTTGACCGCGTGAATGCGTCGCGCAGCACGCGGGGCATCCCGCGGCTTGGCCTGCAGGTCCGGACGCTTCGCCCCGGTACGCCGGCCTTCGATGTGAATGAGCGCGGCGTGTTGGTGCTGGCGGCCCGGGATGTCGAAGATTTCGAGAATTATCCGCTGGTCGTGGGTTGCAACGGAAAGCCGGTGGGCACGGTCGGCGAATTGCAGAAGGCGCTTGAGCCGGTGAAGGCCGGCGAGAAGGTGCGCCTGCAGGTTCTGAACCCCAGGGGCGATCGAAAACTGGTTGAGCTGACGGCCGCGGCGGATTAGCGGAACCTGTTATCAGTACAACACTTGCCTTTCGCGATCTTGCAGTACTAGGATTTGTCGATTGCGGGACTGTCCCGCCATCGGCCGGTAGCGACGAGTGAAAGCCTCCGTCCTCGTGACGCTCGTCGCCGGTCTTTCGCCGAACGGCTCGTCGTGAGCGCGGCGCCGCGGACCGTTGATACGTCCCGTGGCGATCCGTCGGCCCGCGGCTCACGCGAGCGGCGCGACCGTGGTCGCGCCGCCGCCCGATGAGCGCCGCCGCGGCGACGCGCTGTCTTTGTTCCACGCCGATCCCGGTGCTTTCCGAGGCGGAAAGAAGGATCGCCGGCAGCGCGGTCGCAGCGCGGCGGCGCTCCACGGGCGGCAGCCTCTGGGCGCATCCCGAGACGATGCGGCGTCTTTCCGAACCCGCCGCGCCCAGCGGCGGGTTGACGAGCGTTGGCGACCGGCGCCCGACCGGCCGCGGTCGTCACCTCGCCGCTTGGCGCGGCGGATTCCGTCAGATCGGCGCCGCGGCCCACGCCGGCCGCAAACGCTACTTGTGCGGGGTAACGAACGGCAACGCGATCGACACCGCGATCAGCACGATGATGATCCACTCCAGCAGCTCCATCCGCCGGATCGACGCATCATCCGACAGCTTGCCGTAGATGCTCTCCAGGCTTGATAGTTTCCGCAGGATCCCCGCGTCCCAGTCGGGTACGTGCAGCCGCTCGGAAGCGAGCCGGTAGACCCGCGCCAGGTATTGATCGCCCAGCAGCTTCAGCGCGTTATTCACGCCTTCGAACAAGACGGTGCCGTCGACCTGCATGCGTCCGATGCGCTGCAGCGTCCGGCGGTAGTCGCCCAGCAGCCAGCGCGGCCCCGTCCGCCGCGAGAGGACGCGGTAGGACTCGTCCAGCGCCCCGTCAAGCTGCCGATCGAGGAATCTCATTTCAAGCAATTCGACATTGGCGAATTCGAGGACGGTGCGGACGTCCTCGGTGTCGCGGTCGAAGATCATGGCCGCGTTCCAGTCGATGATCGTCACGTCGCCCTTGCCGTAGGACGCCCGGCAGGCCAGCGCGTCGCTGATTTCCTGCTCGGAGAGCGGCTGCGTCTCCGAGCGCAGGATCTGGGCGATCTGTACCCGCCGTGCGGCGATCAACCCATGAACGTCGCACGCCGGCGACAACGACGAGATTTCGTAAATCGCGTAGTCCTCACTGAATGCGGCCACCTCGGGCTTGGCGACCGCCGGGCGGATGGACGCCGCCAGCCGCTCGACGACGACCCGCGCGGCCGCAGTCAACTCGGCATTGTCGTACAGGTCGTTGCTGAGCTGCTGGAGCCGTTCGAAGGAACCATCGATCGCGATGCTGAAGATGACGGTCACGGCGCCGAAGTCGTAGAGCACGCTGTCGACCGCCGGGCCGGTGCAGAATTCTCCGACGCGCAGCGCCGCGTGCTCCTGGCTCATGCGAAGCGGCGCGGGCGAGAACTGGAAGCTCTGCGGCGCCCGGCGGCGGTGGCGGATCAGCTCGCGCTGCGTGAACGTCGTGATGAGGCGCTCGGCGTGATCCAGATCGATCGACTGCCCGATGTCGAAGACGAAGGCGACGCGACAGGAGCCCCGGTCGACGCACATGGGACCAAGCGCGGCCGGCGGCGGCTCTGGAGTCGGTTGCTGCTCAGGCACAACGGAGATGTTCGCCCGGCGGTCGCCGCGCAGCAACGGGTCGCGCATCCGCCTGAACCAGGCGACATGCGGGCGTGACGGGCCGGGGAGCGTGACAGTCTTGGCGGCGGTCCACTGGGAACCGAGCCCCAAGCGCAAGCGCGTGGGCATTTTCGGGTTGGGTAACACTTGAACAAACACCCGCGCGCTTGCGCTTGGGGCTCGGATTGCGACCCGCCCGCTTGGCGCGGCGGTTTCGGACACATACACCGGCCGAGCTTGCAAAGCGTCTCGGGCCACACCCGCGCAAGGGAGCGGTCCGCGCGGCGGCTTCCGATGCGACCATCCGGCGCGATATACTCCGCCCCGCCGAAGGATCGTCTGGAGCGACTCATGAACGTTCCTGTCAAGCGCGGCATGCTTCTGCATCACCAGGGGCATTATTTCTTCGTGGACGACATTCAGGAGCGGCACAGCGGCAAGCAGAAGCCGACCGTGCACGTCGCCCTGCGCGATGCGCTCGACGCCCGCCACGTCGAACGCACGCTCGACGAGCTGCTGCCGGTGGATGCGGTCGACGCGACCATGCGGCCGATGCAATACCTCTTTCACCGCGGCGATCACTTCATCTTCATGGACGCCCAGACGTTTGAAGAGATCGAGCTGGGCGGGTCGCAGCTTCATGGCTGCGAGCCGTTTCTGAAGGAGGGCGACGAGTTCCGCGTGCTTTTCGCCGGCCCACAGCCCCTGCGGCTGGAGATGCCCGAAATCGTAACGCTGCGCGTGTCGAACACCGCCGCGCCGTCGCACGCTGTCGGGGCGGCCGGCAGCGTGATGAAGGAGGCGACGCTCGAGAACGCCCTGGAGGTGCGCGTACCGCTGTTCATCAAGGTCGGCGACAAAATCCGAGTGGACACACGGACGCGCGACTACGCGGGCAAGGAGCAGGCCTGAGTCCTCCCCGCGCGGCAGCTCCGCTACGCCCAGCCGGCGGCCTGTTTCCCAGCACCCGGGCGATGCGCCCGTGGCGTTGGAACAGCGGCGATGACGGCTTGTCCGAGCCGGTTCGCTGCAAGCGCGATCAGTGGTACCTGGTGCGCGTCCAACTGGCCGGGCCGGAGCCGCGCGACCGGCTTCAACTCGCGGCCCGATTCGAGACGCGGCACGGCCTCGAGACGCTGCGCATCCTGGCGCACCGCGCGCGGGGCGACGCCCCGGCGACCCTGACGGGATGGCTTCAGGCCCCCTCCGACGCGCGCCAGGTGCGGTTGTGCGTTCGGGACGCGCGCCGCGATCCGATCGAGAGTGTTTCGCTCCACGCCGTCGCCGACCGTGACACCAAATGCCATCCGTTGGCCAACGTCCCGCGCTGGAGCTTCTACAGGCCGCCGTTTCCGCTGGAGCGGATCGTCCTGCCGGCGTCGCTCGAGTCGCTCGCGCCGCGCCTGCCCCACGCGCACGTTGATATTCTGAAATCCCCGCGCTCGACCGCCGAGCTGGCGAAGCGAATTCGCCGTTCGGCGTGTGTGTTGGATGCCGGCTGGCTCGCCGATCTGGATATTCGCTGGCCGGAGCTTCAGCGGCTGGCGGCCGAATCATGGGTCGTTGTTGATCTGGAAATGGCCGGCGCGCTGCTGCTGGGAGCGGGACTGGCCGAGGCCCCGCTGCTCGCGCATCGCTCGCCGCACGGCCTGATGTCGGCCCGCATGCTCTACGCCGACGTGCCGACGCGCGGCGTGGCGCTTCAGGATGTGCTGCCCTATGGCACGCTCGGTGACGACGGGGCCTTTCACACGCGGGCGCTGCGGGCCACGCGAAGCTGGAAGCAGTATGCCGACGAAAGCGGGTTTGCGACGCTGCTGGCCAGCGAGACGCCCTGGCCCAGGTACAGCGGGCACGTGTTATGCGCCGCGCTGGGATCGGCCGGCGGCGAGCTCATCATCAGCGATCTGCCCTGGATCGCCGCCGGGCGGTTCGGGCCGTGCATCGCGCCGCGGCTGAGCGATCATCTGCTGCGCATGCTCCTGGGCGGGCCGATCGAAGACGAGATTCAATACTGGAATCGCTGGGACGAGAGCGGGATCGTGGTTCGAGACATATCGGAAGCGCCGAGCCGCTATCCGCCGCTGGAGACCGCCCGCTGGGCTGGAAACGGGCTGGCCCGGCTGGGCCTGTGGACTCGGCCGCGGCCGGGAACGGCGCCGCGCGAGATGCTGCTGATCGCGACCGGACGAATCGATCACGCGGGCATTCACGACGGCCTGCCGCCCGAGGCGATGACCATCTTCATGAAGCAGCTCGCGCGCGAGATTCGCGAGCAGACGCCCTGGGCGACGGCGCATCTCTCCGATCGGATCGTCGCCTGGCAGTTCGACTCGGCTGCCGGTCTGAAGTACGCGGCGCACTACCGATCCGCGGCTGACATGCCGGGCGGTGTGCCGACGCGCGTGCTGCGGCTGCGCATGGCGGGCGGCGACGACACTCCGGCGGCCAATGCGACGGTGATTGGAGTGTCTGAGGGGGTCCACGGCGATGGATCGATCGAGTTTCAGCGCGAGTTGACGCGCGTGATTCGCCCGTGGATTCAGTCCGAGCCGCGCCCGTGAGGAAGCGGTCACCGGGCGCAGGGCGCGGGGACGTGGCTATGGCCGGGGCCATGGTCAGAACGCGAAGCGCAAGCGAGCGCGGCGGCAAGAAGGGCTCGTCTCGCGCACGCCATCCGGCCTTGCTTGCGATTCGCGCCGGCCGCCGCCATGATGACGCCATCTTCGAGGTGTTCGCGTGGACCGAAGCTCATTGGGAAAGAAGCTGCACCTGGCGCGGGCATACGTCACCGGCAGCCCGGTCTGGTGCGCGTGGCAGGTCAATTACCGCTGCAATTTCCGCTGCTCGTTCTGCCACTACTGGATCGATCCGATGGGCGACCAGCCGGAAACCACGCCCGAGCAGTTCAGCCTGGGCGCCGAGAAGCTGGCGTCGCTCGGCTCGCTGATGATCAGCCTGGCCGGCGGCGAGCCGTTCATTCGCCATGACATTCCGGACATTGTCTCGCGCCTCGCCCGCTGGCACTTTCCCTTCGTCACCACCAACGGCTGGTTCATGACGCGCGAGCTGGCCCGCGAGCTTTGGAACGCCGGCCTGTGGGGCGCCTCCGTCAGCATCGACTACGCCGACGCCGCGAAACACGACGCCAAGCGCGGCATGCCCGGCTGCTACGACAAGGCCCTGGCGGCGATCGAGCACCTCTCCGCGACGCGCACGCACAAGCACCAGCGCGTCAACTGGATGAGCGTGCTGATGGAGGACAACCTCGACCAGATCGAGCCCATGATCCGCATGGCGGCCAAGCACGGCGCGTATTTCATGGTGCAGCCCTACGGCGTGCGCAAGACCGGCTCCACAAAGTACCTGCACGACAAGGACGCGGGCGTCAGCTCGCACCTGCTGAGGCTGCGGGCCAAGTACTCGAATTTCCTGTCGAACCCGTACTTCCTGTCGCGCTTTGACGACGCCCTGAACGGCGGCGTCGGCGGGTGCAAGGCCGGCCGCGGGTTCTTCAACATCGACTCCACCGGCGACATCGCCGTCTGCGTCGAGGAGCGCGGCCACCCGGTCGCGAACCTGTTCCAGCACTCGGCCCGGGAAATCGTCCGCCGGCTCCGCGGCGACGACACGCCCGAAAAGTGCACGGCTTGCTGGTACAACTGCCGCGGCGAGGTCGAGAGCCTGTACAACCCGGTGGGCGTGCTCAAGAGCCTGCCGACGCTGCTCTTCGACCGCGGCCGCCCGGCGGTAGCGCAGGCCGCCGCGCTGTAGCGCCGGACTGTTGTGGCACCGGTTTCCAACCGGTGCATACTCAGAGCTGGTGCGAGATTCCCATCTCGCACCCCGTTCGCCGGAACGCGTTCTGTGTTCTGTTCGCATCCGATTATGCTGCTCTGATCGTGCCCCCTTCGCCCATCCACTTCGTCCGCGTCGAACGCCGCTCACACCTAACCTCCGCCACGCTCGCGCCCGAAACGCTCGCCCGGCTCCAGTCAGCTTTCTCGCGTCGTTGGTTCATCGACGGCTGGGCCCGCCGCTCGTTCCGTGACGCCGCCCGGCGCACGCTGCGCGAGGACGCCCCCACCGGCCTGGTGCTGCTCGGCCGCGGCATGCAATTCGACGTGCCGCCGGCGTTTGAACAACCCTTCGAACCCGTGGAACTGGGCGTTAATGACCCGCAGCTCACGACGCTCGCCGGCCCCGCCCCGACGCGCGAAGAGCGCGTCATGTTCGTCGTCTGGATCGTCATCGCGCTCGCCCTGGCCGCGCTGGCCATCCCCGCCCTGGTCGCCCTCTTCTTCCCCGCCGGCCGAAATCTCTGGCTTCGCGGCGGGCCGGTGCTGCTATGCGCCGCGGCGCTGATCGCGGCAATCGTGGCGCTTGCTCGCCTGGGGAGCCGTTGGTTGCTCGTTCCGGGGGGCGTCGTCATCGCCCGCCGCTGGCGCCGCCCCGCCAGGCCGGAGCTGCTCACTCGCAGCGCGGCCTGCGCCGTGCTGCGCTACGTGCATACGGGCAAGACGGTCATTCTCACGCTGGAGCTCTGGCCGCTGCGCGGAAAGGTCCGCAGGCGGGCCGTCTCGCAGCGTGAGGCGATCGCGTTGCTCGCTGCATGGCAATCCCCGCATCCGCCGCCGACAGCCGAGCAACTTCGCGAATTGTTCGCCGCCTGACCGCGCGCCGACCGTACTCAACTCGGCGGTGCGGCACCGTCACAGCGGCGTCGGAGTTGAGCGACGGTTCGCGTGCCACTGCTCTGCGAGCAGTGTCTTCGGCGCTCGGCGACGGGGTCAGTATCATAGCGACGTGGAGAGCGGGATCCGCAAAACGCGGAAAGCGTGGGACGAGCAGATGTCTTGCTCGCGATGGACCACGCCGGTGATTGAATGCGTGGCCGACGGCCCAAGACACTGCTCGCAGAGCAGTGGCACACGTGGAGGTCACTTGGAGAAAGAACAGTGCCACCCCGCCCCGCTGGGCGGGTCGGGCGGAATGACTGCACCCGGGACGAAGGGCGGAACGATTCGGACGACGTCGGGAGCTTGTAAGTGCGTCGGTTCGATGTGCTGCCCCCACACCACAATGGACTTGTCATGCAACGCAGTCGCATGTATGACATGTCCGGCCCATGCGAACTTCGCGGTAGACCCAACGAGCACGCAGGGCCAGGTCTCGGGGGGGCCAAACGAATCACCCGCTTCCTGATTGGTCGGCGGATCGGTAACGAAAGTACACGGGATGACCGGCATGCTCCACTGTCCGGCCGATGGACACGTAGTTGGAATCTGCGCGCAAACTCGCGTTACGACGCAGGCGATTGCAAACGCCAGAGGATATCTAGCCAATGACGGCCTGCAAGTCGGTAGGAGAGACATCCCAGAGTTCCTTCTGAAGAGGACGTGCGAAAGGACCGCGCGACGCACCGTAACCCCGGCGTTTCGATTGAAATTACCTTCTTCCATTCCGTGCGAACAAAACCAGAACCGAGAGGATTAGAAACGGAAGCGCCGCTGGTTCCGGGACATAGACATCCGCGCCGTTTCCGTACACCAGATCGAATTCCGGGACAAATACATAGCCGTCGAAACGCCAGGCAGACGCGCCGCCAACCGGTACCGACTCGACAAATGCCGCGCTATTGCCCGCGAGGATCACTCTCGATTCGTCAACTGACATACGAATCGTCAGGTGCGCCGGAGACGACCCGAAACCCGGCGCAATAAGGCTGGCGGCGGCGGAATTCTCGTTGCTGAAGCGCCAGAGTCCGCCTGCCGGCTCCTCCGCGGCCGTCATCGCGAAGAGGTTCCCCGCCGAGTCGATCGTCATGCTCGCCGTCGATACGCCGCTGGGAAAATCGTGAAAGAGCGTGCCGACGCCGGCCGGGTTGACGCGGTAGATGCGCCCGTCGCCGAAGAGACGGCGGGCATAATAGAGGTCGCCGGACGGGCCGAAGTCGATGATCCCGCCGCTTCCGACGGCCACGCCGTCCGCCGCATCGGCAAAAACGCTAGGCGGCCCGCCGGAGGCGGGAATCCGCATGATCTGCCCGGGACCGGCATTGACGAAGTAGAAATCGCCGTTGGGGGCGTAGGCCATGCCGTCGGCAAACGTGACGCCGTCGGAAAACCCCAGAATCTGCGCGGCGTTCCCGTCGCCGTCGAGCTCGAACACGCGCGACTGGGCGTAGAACGAAGCCCGCAGCCGTGAGCCGTCGGGCGTGAATTCCAGTCCGATCAGCCCGCGTCGATAGGGCGATTCCCAGAAGAGCCGCGAATTTCCGGTAAGCGGGTCGAACTCGACAATGGCGTCGTTGTTCAGGCTGCCTTTAAACCACTGGCCCCCGACGTAGAGCCGCCCTGGAACAAACACCGCCAAACCTGGCGCGGCGCCGGCAAGCGACGACAAAGCCGCAACAAGCAGGGCGCGCAGCATCGACAACTCCAGCGTAATGCGCGTTTGGTTGCAGAACATGGCCCGATTCGATCGACTCGCCTGATGATGACGCCGTAGTGTGTTTTTTGCAACGTTTTTTTTCGGAATTACGCCAGATCGCGGGGGCCACGCGCGCACGCCCGCAGCGGCCTGGCCAGCCGGGAACAGCCGAGTAGGGCAGGTCTCGGTACTCCGTGACCTGCCGCCGCCGCCCGGCGAGCCTCCGGCCCGCGTGCCGCGCCACTCGGGTCAGCGCCGGAAAGGCAGCGCGGGAAGGACGCCACGGCGGTGCGACTGTCCGTTCGGGCGCAGCGCCTTTGTTCGCACCAAGCAGTCGGATGGCAGGTCGCGGAGTACCGCGACCTGCCCTACCCACTAGCAAAAAAAAGCGACGGACAGGACGCGGCTGGGACCGGCACGCGCCCGCTCGGCTTGCGCGTCGGTCGCGCCGCGCCGGCCCGCGCCGTCAAATTCCGGCGTCGCTGTCGGCCGCGGCTCCCGCGCCGCCGTCGTCGGGTGGACGCGGGCGGCGGCGGTCGCGAAGGACTGACGCAACGATGCCGACCGCGAGGATGGCGACGATGATCGCCAGCGACACTTCCGCCGCCAGGTGGTAGTGATGCGTCAGGAGCATCTTCACACCGACGAACGCCAGCAGAAACACCAGGCTGAGCTTGAGGTAGTGGAACTTGTCCAGCAGGCTGGCCAGTGCGAAGTAGAGCGAGCGCAAGCCCAGAATCGCAAACACGTTCGACGTGAAGACGATGAATGGATCGCGCGTGATCGCGAAAATCGCCGGAATCGAGTCGACCGCGAAGAGCACGTCAGTGCTTTCGACCACCAGCAGCGCCACGAACATCGGCGTCATCGCCTTGCGGCCGTCAACAACCGTGAAGAACCGCTCCCCCTCAAACGCCGGCGACACCGGATAGAACCGCCGCGCCAGCCGCACCAGCGGATTGCGGTCGGGTTCGGGCTCCTCCTCGCCGGAGCGAAGCATCTTGATCGCGGTCAGGATCAGGATCGCCCCGAAGACGTAGTTCATCCAGAAGAAGCGCGTGATCAGCTCGGTGCCGGCCCAGATCATCGCCCCGCGCATCACCAGCGCCCCGAGAATGCCCCAGAAGAGCACGCGGTGCTGATACTGCTGCGGGACGCGGAAGTACCCGAAGATGATCGCGATGACGAAGATGTTATCGAGGCTCAGCGAGTACTCGATCACCCACCCGGTGAAGAATTCCAGCGCCGCCCGCCAGCCGTCCGACATCTTCGCCGCCGCGGTCGCGTCGGAGGGGCCGCGCGCCCCGAAATTCTCGGCGATGCCCAGCCAGTTGTGCTCATACATGAAATAGACGAGCACATTAAAAACCAGCGCCAGCGCCACGCACAGCAGCGTCCACAGCAGCGCCTCGCGGGCGCGAATGACGTGCGCCTTGCGATTCAGGACGCCCAGGTCAAGCGCCAGCATCAGCAGGACGAAGACGACGAAACTGATCCAGATCCAAACGTGCATGCGTCTCGCGATATCGAATTCTGCGTTTTGCGCCGCCGACGCCCAACGAAGCCGAGACGGGGATGGTAGCCGGACGCGTGGCACGGACAAGCCGCCCTCGCAGGCGTGTTCGCGATGGCGGTGCGGACACGGCCGCCCCGGTGTGTCACTCCGGAATTCCGGTGACTGCTAAGACTCCACCGCGCTGGTCGACGCCTGCACGCCGTCCTCCGTTCGCCGTAAGTCGATGTGCCGCTGCCAGGCGGCGTCGAACTGCGGGAAATCGGTGCGGTAGTGCACGCCGCGCGATTCGCTGCGGGTGGCGGCGCCGAGCGTGATGCACAGCGCGACGGTGAGCATGTTCTGCGTCTCCCACGCCGCCGGCTCGTCGAAGACCTTGTCCATCACGTAGCGCGACCAGAATTCGATGATCTCGATCGTCTCGCGCAGGCGGTCGCCGCTGCGCTCAACCGCCACGTTGCGCGACATCACGCTGCGCAGGCTGTTGAGCACGTCGGTCAGGTCCAGCTCGGTGCGCGACGAGGCCGGCAGCAGGTGGCTGAGCGGCGCGTTCTTCGGCGGGCCGAGCCGCCGCGCGTGCTCGGCGGCCTCGCGCCCGGCTTTTTCGCCGAAGACCAGCGTCTCAAGCAGCGAATTGCTCGCCAGGCGGTTGGCGCCGTGCAGGCCGATGCTGGCGGTTTCGCCGCAGGCCAGCAGGCCCGGCAGGCTGGTGCGGCACGACGCGTCCGTGACCACACCGCCGACCAGGTAGTGGGCGCTGGGCCGCACGGGGATCAGGTCGCGCTGCGGCTCGATGTCGAAATCGCGGCAGAGCTTGTAGAGCGACGGGAACCGCTGGGCGAACCGGCTGGACGCGAAGTGCCGCGCATCGAGGAACACGCACGGAGCGCCGTCGCGTTTCATCTCGGCGGTGATCGCCCGGCTCACCAGGTCGCGCGGCGCGAGTTCGGCCCGCGGATCGTAGTCCGGCATGAAGCGCTTGCCGGCGCGGTTCAGGAGCCGACCGCCCTCGCCGCGGACGGCCTCGCTGATGAGCGCGCGGGCCGCGCCGGCGACGTACAGCGTCGTCGGGTGAAACTGGACCATCTCCATGTCGCGCAGCACGGCCCCGGCCCGCAGCGCCAGCGCGACGCCGTCGCCGGTCGCGACCGGTGGATTGGTCGTTTCGCGATAGACGCGGCCCGCGCCGCCGGAGGCCAACAGGGTGGTCGTGGCCCAGAACATCTGGTGGCCGTACTTGGGATGATGCGCAACGACGCCGACGGCCTGTCCCTCGTGGGTCAGGATATCGATCACGAAGCAGCGATCAAAGACGCGGATGCGCGGGTTCTTCTTCACCTGCTCCAGGAGCGCCCGGACGATTTCGGCCCCGGTCGCATCGCCGCTGGCGTGCACGATGCGGGCTGCCTGGTGTCCGCCCTCGCGGCCCAGCGCCAGCGCGTCGCCGCTGGTGTCAAACGCCGCTCCCATTGCCCGCAACCGCTCGATGCAGCGCGGCGCGGCCTCGACGACCTCGCGGATGATCGATTCATGCCCCAGGCCGCAGGCGCAGGCGATCGTGTCCTCGGCGTGCCGCGCCGGGCTGTCGCCCTCCGCCTCGGCGGCGGCGATGCCGCCCTGGGCCCAGGCGCTGCTCGAGAGATCGACGCGGTCCTTGGTGACGATCAGCACGTGGGCCGACTCGGCCGCCGTCAGCGCCGCCTGCAATCCGGCCGCACCGCTGCCGATCACAAGCACGTCGCTGAACAGGTGCGGCAGGCGGTGGTGCTCGAAGTTGGTCAGATATCGGCGGCGGGCGACGGCCCTGCTCATTCACAGCCTCGTCTGGCGGGAGGCAGAACTCCGGATTGCACATACCGGCGCGCGCGGCCTCCGATGCAGCATCATGTCGAATCGTGTCCGGACCGCGTTCGACATTCAAGCACCGTCGGCGATAATCCGTCGCGATGGCGTCGCGTTCCCCGCTGAATCTGACCCGGCTGAGCTGGGGACTGGCGCTGCCGGTGCTGTTTCTGATCGGCGTCGGGCTGGCCACCATCCACGCCACCGACCGTGACCTGATCCGCGAGCAGCGCGCCGACGCCGAGCTGCGAAGCGAGGGCCCGTTGGCGGCTATCCAGGCGGCGATCGGCGTCAATACGGCCCGCCAGGTCCTGTTTCTCATCACCGGCGTCGGGCTGATGCTGGTGGCGCTCGTGCCGAGCTATCAGCGCTTCGGTCAGCTTTCCTTCATTATCTACGCCGTCGCGATCGTGCTGCTGGCGCTGCTGGTGATCGACCGCTTCGTCGATCTGCCGCTGATCCCGGTGAAGCGAAACACGCGGCGCTGGATTCAGGTTGGCCTGGGCGACTTCGCGATTCAGCCGTCGGAGTTTATGAAGCCGGCCCTGATTCTGGCGCTGGCCCGCTATCTGCGCTATCGCAGCAGCTATCGGAAATGGTGGGGGCTGATTCCGCCGTTTCTGCTGACGCTCGTCCCGATGCTGCTGATCCAGTTTCAGCCCGACCTGGGCACGCTGCTGATGCTGCTGCCGGTGCTGTTCAGCATGCTCTTCGTCGCCGGGGCGCGGCTGAAGCACCTGCTGACCGTCGTGGTCCTGGGCGGGGCGACGCTGCCGGCGTTTTATTCCTACGGCATGGCGGAGTATCAGCGGCAGCGAATCGACATGGTGCTCAGACAGAGCACGACCGACGAGGCGTGGCACCGCGGGCCGGGGTATCAGTTGCGGCAGTCGAAGATCGCGCTGGGGACGGGCGGGCTGTGGGGCGTGGGCTATGCGCAGGGGGCGTTCATTGAGCGCGGCCTGCTGCCCGAGGAGCACAACGATTTCATCTTTGCAATGGTGGGGCACCAGTTCGGTTGGGTCGGCTGCGGGCTGGTCGTGCTGGCGTACGGGCTGATGGTGCTCTTTGGAATCGAGGTGGCGACCGCGACGAACGATCCGTTCGGGAGATTGCTGGCGATCGGCGTGGTGGTGATGATTGTCATGCAGGCGATCCTGAACATGTGCATGACTGTCGGCCTCGCGCCCATTACCGGAATGACGCTGCCCTTTGTCAGCTACGGCGGCAGCAGCCTGTGGGCGAACTTCCTGGCGCTGGGCGTGCTGCTGAATGTGGCCCAGCGGCGGCCGATGCTGATTTCGCGAAGGCCGTTCGAGCATGAAGATGACGAGTAGCGCGTCGCACTATGGATTTCGGGAAGCGTCGGCGTGCCGCCGGGGCGCCGGGCGCCACGGGCAGCTCGCTGCCTGTGTTGCACTGGCGGGCAAGCCGCCAGTGGCACCCGGCGCGTCGCGCTCTGAGGGGGGCAGCGGCGTCACGGCACGCGGCTTGCGGTCCGCCATTGTCGTTGTGTTGGGGCTCGCGTGCGGCACGGTTCTCGCCGGCGAGCGCGAGATCGCTGGCAATATCAAGTCGTTCTTCGACACTGCCGACCCGCTTCGGCGCGAGCAGCTTGCAAGGCAGATCGAATCGGACACCGCGTACAAACGCGAGAAAATCGGCCAGTGGCTGCATCGGGCCGAGCTGTTCCCCAAGCGCCAGCCCGGTCGCGACACGCTGAAGGTCGAACTGGCCGGCGGTGCCACGCGCGAAGTCGTTCTGCGGCTGCCCGCGAAATACTCCGAGAAAAAACCCTGGCCGCTGATCTACGCGCTGCACGGCACGGGCGCCGACGGCGACTCGATCATTCACTACCTCGAAGCCGTGCTCGGCCCGCACGTCGATGATTTCGTCATCGCCGCGCCCACTGCATACGACCAGGTTGTGATCGCCACCGACGGCCCGCCCTCCGACGAGCATCCGCGCGCCTGGCTCGCAATCCGCAAGGCCGTTCACACCGACGCCGACCGCATGTACATCACCGGCTATTCGCGCGGCGGGCACGCGAGCTGGACGCTGGCCGTGCTGCACGCCGACCAGATCGCCGCCGCCATGCCGATCGCCGGCACGTTTCACCTGATCGGCGTCGATCAGCTCTGGGACGCGTTTCTGCCGAACATCGGCAATGCGCACATCCTGCACGTGTGGGGCGCGCGCGACGAACTCGACGACGGCGGCGACGCCAGCCCGCACGGCGGCATCGCCGGAGTCAGCCGCAAGCTGCGCGAGCACTGCGAGAAGCTGAAACTGCCGCTGACGGCGTACGAAGACCCGCAGCGCGGGCATGGCAACGTGCTTCCGCCGGCGGAGATTCTGACGGCGTTCTTCGAGAATCGCCGCGAGGCGTATCCGAAGCACGTCGTGCAGGCCTGCCGCTGGGCATATCAGTCGAATGCGTACTGGCTGGAGGGCCACGCCTGGAAGGGCGAGCACTGGGAGAACAAGCAGTTCAACGTGACAATCAGGGAGGGCGAAACGGGCGAGGAGGCCTATCACCGCGAAATCCGGTCGCGGCTGGGCGAGCTGAGCGGCGGTATCGACGGCCAGACGATCTCCGTCCACCGCAAGAAAATCACCGAGCTGACGATCTGGATCGGCGACGGGATGATCGACTGGTCCGCACCGGCGAAGCTCGTGATTTCCGGCAAGCGCGAGTTCGCAGGCACGATCGAGCCGGATCTGCTGGTCTGCCTCACGCAGGCGGCGCGCACGTTCGACTTCGAGCGGCTGCGCTGGGCGGGATTTCGTTATCGGTCGGGGAAAAAGCTGGAGCGCGTCACGGGCGCGACGGAGTTTCCTCCGGTCAGGGACGAGGCGCGCTGATCCTCTGGGGGACCGGCCTCTGGCCGGTCTTCGCGCGCCCCGGTCCTCGTGGTCCCGTAGCCGTAGCCTGTAGCCTGTAGGGTCCGCTGTGCGGACCTTCCGAGAGTGGGATCCTGGTCAAGTTAGACGGTGGGTGCCATGGGGTCCATGCACTGGCGTTGCACCAGCACGAGCGCGCGAGCCGTCGATTGACCTTTGCCCGCCGAGTTTGCTAGACTGAGTCTTCGTCCGGGCTCACGGACAAATCTGGTGTCTCAACGTCGCACCCCCCACAGATCGGAGACCCCCATGCATAGCTTCCGCGCGCGCTGCCCGCGCCTTGTCGGCGCGACTCTTACAGGCGTTCTGACTCTCGCCACCTTGCTGGCTGCCCGCGCCGGCCTGGCGCAGACCGTTCCCACCGACCCACGCGAAACCACCGCCGCATCCGCCGAAGAGGCGGCCCTGCTGGCCGGCGCCGCCAGCGACGATCCGCGCATCATCGGCGCCGACGCCGTCACGGGCGGCGGCGTCCTCCTGGGTAGTTGCGTCAACTGCCAGCCGTGCGACCGGATCGAGGACGAACCGCTGTGCGCCAATGGCTACGTGGACAACTTCAACGGCGGCTGCAACTCAACGCCGAACGTGTTTGGCAACATCCTGTGCGGTCAGACGGTGTGCGGGCAGTACGGCACGTATGTCAGCGGAGGCGGGTCGAATTTCCGCGACACGGACTGGTACCGCTTTTCAATTCCCGAGCGATCGGCCGTGACGTTCAGCGCCGTCGGCGAGGCCACCACACGCATCTTCATCCTCACCAACGCCTGCCCGACCGCCACGATCGCAACCGCGACGGCGCCGCCGTGCGGCACGGCCACGATCAACGTCACGCTCGAGCCGGGGACGTACATCGCCTTTGTGGGCACGGACGTCTTCACCGGCGTGCCGTGCGGCAGCCTTTACCGCGCCACGCTGATCTGCGACTCCATCTGCCGCGTGGAAAACGAGCCGGTGTGCGCCAACGGTTACGTCGACAACTTCAACGGCGGCTGCAACTCGACGCCGAACGTCTTCGGCGGCGTGCAGTGCGGCGACACGATCTGCGGCGAGTATGGCACGTTTCTCAGCGCCGGCGGGGCCAATTTCCGCGATACAGACTGGTATCGCTTCGGCCTCTCGCGTCGTACGACGGTCACGTGGACCGTCGTCGGAAACGCCACGACCCGCGCGTTCATACTCCAGGGCACCTGCCCGGCCGTTTCGCTCGGCACGGCGGTCGCTGCGGCCGGCATGCCCGCGACCGTGACACTGACGCTCGAGCCGGGCCTGTACAACGCCTTCGCCGGAACGGACGTGTTTACCGGCGTTCCGTGCGGAACCACGTACCAGGCGACGCTGACCTGCGAGGAGATTTGCCGCGTCGAGGGCGAGCCGGATTGCGCTAACGGGTACGTCGACAATTTCAACGGCGGATGCAACTCGACGCCGCCCGTGTTCGGCACGGTGCAGTGCGGCGACCGGGTGTGCGGAAAGTACGGGACGTTCGTGAGCGCCGGCGGCTCGAACTTCCGAGACACCGATTGGTACACGTTTTCCCTGACGCAGCGCACGGCGATCACCTGGCGCGCCATGGGCGGCGCCACGACGCGCGTCTTCGTCCTGAACTCCAACTGCCCGGCCGCCAGCCTGGGCACGGCGGTCGCCCCGGCCGGTGAGACGGCGAGCGTCTCGCTCACGCTCGAACCCGGTACTTATCGTGGGTTCGTCGGAACCGACGTGTTTACCGGCGTTCCCTGTGGAACCACGTATGAAGCCGAGCTGGTCTGTGATGAAATCTGCCGCGTCGAGAATGAGCCTGAGTGCGCCAACGGCTACGTGGACAACTTCAACGGCGGGTGCAACTCGACGCCGCCGGTCTTTGGGGCCGTCGAGTGCGGACAGACCGTGTGCGGCGAGTACGGCACGTTCCTGAGCGCGGGCGGGTCCAATTTTCGCGATACGGATTGGTACACGTTCGTGCTGGGCGGCGCCGGCGCGGTCACCTGGAGCGCGACGGGAACCGCCACGACGCGCGTGTTCATCCTGAATACAAACTGCCCGGCGACAAGCCTGGGCACCGCGGCGGCCCCGGCGGGAATGCCGGCGACTGTGACCTTGAACCTGACGCCAGGCACGTATCGAGCCTTTGTCGGGACGGACGTGTTCACCGGCGTGGCCTGCGGCTCGACCTATACCGCGACGCTGACCTGCCCGCCGGATTGCGGCGCGCCGATCTGCGGCGACTCGAACTGCGACGGCGCGTTCAACGTGCTGGACATTAACTTCTTCGTTCAGGCCATTCTGGGCGAAGCCAACTGGGACGCGCTGCCCGGGACGTACTGTGACTACTGCCGGGCCAATGACATCGACGGCGACGGTGAAATCACCGTGCTGGACATCAACTTCTTCGTCAACGGCCTGCTCGCCGGATACTGCCCGCCGTCGGAAGGTTGCCGTGACCAGACCGCGGCACAGCCGGTCATCGGCGGCGAGCCGGACGACGGCGCAAGCTGGAGCGCGTCAGAAGAGTGAGCTCGCTGCACATGCGGCTGATTCGGAGCCGCGACGTTTTGCCGAGCCGCGACGTTTTTCCGAGCCGCGACGTTTTTCCGAGCCGCGACCGTGAGGGAGCGGAGGCTTGAAACCCGCTTGCTTACGCGCGCGGCTCGGATCGAACGTCAATTACCGGATTGCCCCTAGTTTCTGCGCATGATGTGCACGGCGCTGCTGTTCATCAGCAGCGCCTGCATGCCGTCGATCCTCAGCACCGGGCCGACGACCGAAAGGTGCCCGACGTACATGCCGTTGCCGTTCTTGGTGACCGTCCACGACCGGCAGAACACGCCGCTCTTGCGGACAATCTCCTCCACCTCGCGGGCGGCGTCGGTCGAGGCTTCCATTTCGATTTCGTAGGTGGCCGCCGTCCGCCAGCGCCCGATCATCTGCTCGGCGTAACCCAGGCCGAACAGCACCAGCGTCGTCACAATGGTCGCGGCGGAACCGAGCAGGAACTCACCGGCTCCGAACGCCATTCCGACGCTGGCGACAGTCCAGATGGTGGCGGCCGTCGTCAAGCCAAGGACGTTGCTGCGGAACTGGACGATGGCCCCGGCGCCGAGGAACCCGACGCCGGTGACGATCTGCGCGGCGATGCGCGTACGATCGTTACCGCTGACCTCCGCCATCCGCACCGACATCAGCGTGAACAGAGCCGCCCCGAGGCAGATCATGATGTTTGTGCGGAACCCAGCGGGCTTGTTATGCAGCTCCCGCTCGAATCCAATCACCGCACCGGCGGCGACGGCGGCGAGAAGGTGACCTACATCAATCCAGTGCATCGGAGTCCAACGAAGTTAACAATTCAGTGACGAGTCCTTTATTGATTCTTAATATATCGTCTGCGATTGCCACTCGCCGGAAAAAAAATCGACAATTTATGGGCGATCAGTTGAGGCGTGTTTCTGTGTTTCGGGCACGCCGTCCGTGGCTCAGAACCCCATGTTGATCGCCGTCGGCTCGATCTGCTCCGGCTGGCCCCAGAACAGCTCGGCCGCGGTTCGCTGGTAGGCGGGTTGATTGGCGTGCCAGCGGCGGATGTCGTAGTCGATGTGCGATTCAACCCAGCGGGCGTTGTGGATGAACGTGAACAGGTCGCTCTCGACCCGTCGCGCGGCCCAGCGCGTTCCCGTCGAGAGGCGCGCGTAGTTTTCGTTTTCGCGGTCGACGGTCGTTCGCAATGTGCTTCTCATGCCACCGACACGCTCTTCGAGCCGCCGCTGGGCCAGGCGCTCGTGGGGGCTGGCGGCGCAGCCGCACAAGCTCGCGGCGACGAGGACCGCCAATGCCGCCGGCCGCCGCCGGGCGCTCGAGAGCGCCGGACGCCGGCCGGGGCACGGAGAGAAGGGGGACACCGCATTCACATGCACGGTGCTAGCCATGCAAGGCATGATACCCGGCAGGCGGCCGGCGGTTGCGGGTGGCTCTGGAAAAACGTCGCCGTCAGCCATTTGAATGAGCGCATCCGGTTTCAAGTGGCGATCCATCCAAACCGACCGTGCCAAGGGGCGGGGTGACGTCTGCGGCCGGTGGGGCGCCGATGGCGCTTAGCGATCGTCACCCCGCCGCTTGGCGCGGCGGGTTCGGAAAGACGCCGCCCGCCGCAGCCTCTATCGGGATGCGCCCCATTAGAATCGCCCGCCTGATCCATACTGTCGCGATTGAAATCGGTCGCGTATTCTCCGCGGCGACATGGAAAAGCCTGCGCCAACGACTTCGCCCAGCGCATCGCCGCGGGTCCAGACTCCTGGAGCGCTGCCGCCGCGCACGGCTCGGCGTGGCGGCACGCGCCTGTTCACGCTGCGGGCAGAGTCGCCGCTGTGGCAGACGCTCGCGTTCGGGCTGCTGTGCCTGGCCACCGTGGGCGCGTTGTGGTGGTTCGCCACGCGCGGCGAGGCGGAGCAGCGGATTCTCGGCCCGACGATGCTGCCCAGCCCGCAGGAAACGTTCTCTACATTTCCGACGCTGTGGGCCGACCGCGGCCTGTTCCGCAACACGCTGGCCAGCTTGCGGCGCGTCGCGCTGGGCTTCGGCCTGGCGGTCGTGGTGGGCGTGCCGATCGGGGTGCTCTGCGGCTGTTTCTCGTGGGTCGGGGCGTATTTCGCGCCCGTTTCAATCTTCGGGCGCAATATCCCGATCGCGGCCCTGATCCCGCTCACGTTTTCATTTTGGGGCATCGGCGAAAAGCAGAAGATCCTATTCATTTTCATCGCCTGCGTGGCGTTCATCATGTCCGATTCGACCCGCGCCGTTCGCGATGTCGAGTCGCGCTACGTCGACACCGCGTTCACGCTCGGCGCTCGCCGCCGGCACGTCATTCTCAAGGTGCTCGTCCCGCTGGCGATGCCGGATATCTTCAACTCGCTGCGGCTGCTGTTCGGCCTGGCGTTCGGATACATCATGCTGGCCGAGCTGGTCAAGTTCGGCGGCGAGTCGGGCGGGCTGGGCGACATCATCAACATGTCGCAGCGGCGCGGCCCCAAGGAGCACATCCTGCTGGTGCTCATGCTCATCCCCGTTGTTGCGCTGGCGATTGACCGCACGCTTTTCTGGGTGCAGCGGCAGCTCTTTCCGCATCGCTACGGCGGCGGCGGCTACCTGCACCGGCTCATGCGCGTGCTTGGCCACGGCTGGGAGGATCTGAAATCCGTGTTCTGGCAGAGTCGGCGAGCGGCGGAGCTCCTGGCGAAGACCGGCGGAGCGGGGGCCAAGCCGTGAGCAGCGCGCCGGCCCCGACGCAAGACGGCCCCGCGGCGCCGCAGCCGCCCGCGACCGCGTCGCCGGCGGCCGGGTTGCCTGCGCAGCCGGTCGGCATGGGGCAGGTGCTCGATCACGTCCGCACGCCGAAGGAGATCGCGCGGCCGGCGGTGGTCGATTTCCGCAACGTGACCAAGACCTACAATGCCGAGCGGCGGAACGAATACACCGCGATCAAGAATGTCAGCTTCGTCGTCGAGGATCTGCCCGACAAGGGCGAGTTCATTTGCGTGCTGGGCCCCAGCGGCTGCGGAAAGAGCACGATTTTGCGGCTCATCGCCGGGCTGGAACCGCAGCATCCGGCGACCAGCGGCGAGGTGCTGGTGCTTGGGAGGCCGGTGAGCGCTCCCGGGGCGGACCGCGGAATGGTCTTTCAGGATTACACCAGCTTCGATCATCGCAGCGTGCTGGACAACGTGACGTTCGGGCTGGAGTGCGCCGGCGTGCCGCGGGCGGAGCGCTACGCGATCGGGCGGCAGTGGATCGAGCGCGTCGGGCTGAACGTGAAGAACGACGCGGGCAAATATCCGCACGAGCTGTCGGGCGGCATGCGGCAGCGCGTGGCGATCGCGCGGACGCTGACGCTGAAGCCGCGGATCATCCTGATGGACGAGCCGTTCGGGGCGCTCGATCCGCAGACGCGGATGGCGATGCAGGACCTGCTGATCGCGCTGTGGCGTGAAGTTCAGGCGACGGTGTTCTTCATTACGCACTCGATTGATGAGGCGGTCTTTCTGGGCGATCGCGTGTACGTGATGAGCAACGCGCCGGGGACGATCCTGCGCGAGTTGAAGATCGAGCCGGCCGACCGGCCCGCCAAGGAAATGCAGAAGCAGCCGAAATTCCAGGAGACCGTGTTTTATCTGCGCGAGCTGATCAGCCAACTCGAAGAGGGCAAGTAGTGTTGCGGCCCGCGCTGCTCCGCACCCGTTCGGTCGTCCGAGCCGCGACCGCAAGGGAGCGGAAGACGCTCGGACACCAGGAACCGCTCCCTGACGGTCGCGGCTCGGTTCGGTAACGCGGCGCCGGTAGTGATTAGCTACAGTAGGACGGCATGAGTCGGTTTGGCAGATACCTCCGGGCAGCATTCTTGTATCGTTGGAACCTGCTCGTTTTCCTCGGCGCGGCGGGCTTTGCCATGGTGAGCGGCAAGCCGGACGTGTGGGTCCCGGTCGTGGCCGCCGGCGAGCTTGCGTTTCTGGGCCTGCTTGCGACGCACGGCAAGTTCCAGCGGGCCGTCGATGCGCAGGCGGCCAAGGCCACGCGCGCCGAGGCCGGCGACGCCGCCGAATCGGCGCTGCAACGAATCATGAAGGCCTTGCCGCCGCGCTCGCTGGCGCGGTTCGAGCTGCTGCGCAGCCGCTGTCTGGACCTGCGGCAGATCGCGGCGGCGATCAAGGAACCCGAGGCGGCGCCGCCGCCGGTGGCGCTGGAGGCCGTGCAACTGGCGGGGCTGGACCGGCTGCTGTGGATTTTTCTGCGGCTGCTGTTCACCGAGCATTCGCTGGCGCGCTTCCTGGAGCGGCTGAACGAGGGGCAGATCGAGGGAACGATCAGCGAGATCGAGCATCAGCTCAAGAACTCCACCTCGATCAGCGACGAGATTCAGCGGCAGCGGGTTCAGAAGACGCTTCAGGACAACCTGGAAACGTGCCGCGACCGGCTGGCGAACTACCGCAAGGCGCGCGACAACTACGAATTCGTGAAACTGGAGCTGAACCGGCTGGAGAACAAGATCGCCACGCTGGCGGAGCTGGCCGTGAGCCGCCAGGAGCCGGACTACATTACGACGCAGGTGGACCAGGTGGCGCAGAGCATGCTTCAGACCGAGCGAACGATGAATGATCTTCAGTTCGCGACGGGATTGGCCGTATCGGAGGAGGCCGCTCCGGAGCTGATGCAGCGCGAGGTGATCGCCGGTTCGGCGCGACGCTAGCAGCCCGTTGGAAACGAGTAGCGTCGGCCCTTCGCGGCGTTCGCGGCGCGAGCGCCCCGCGAAAACCACCGTCGGCCACAGAGGGCCGACGCTACCGTGCGTATCAAGCGCCGGCTCGATCCTGCGGTGACCCGCGATCATCGCCGGTGAGAGTGCAAGTCCTGGTGGCGAGGGGCTCGACTCGTGCTTTCAGCGTCCCTGCCGATCGCACTCGTCTGAGGCGAGCTCCAACTCGCGGCGGGGCTCCCTCGCTCCACCAGGCTCGTCGCCGTCCGTGGCGTTTCGGGTCGCCGCGCCAGACTGCCGCGGCTCTTCTTTCTATCGGAAGCGGTTGAGCGACGAACTGCGGGAAATGTCGCGAATAGCGGCCGGCGGGCGCAATGGCTGCGCCGATGGTGCGCGAAAACCCCGCGAAAACCGCCGTCGGCCACAGCGGGCCGACGCTACCGATGACTTGTTCAATGGGCTGCTAGGGATGGTCCGCCCGCCCCGCGGCCCGCCCGAAGATGTCGTCGCCCGTCTCGTCCCAGCGGTGCTGGCGGATGCTCTCGACGATCTGCTCGGCCAGTTGCACCGCCGCGACGCCGTCGTCCGCGCTGACCGGCGGGCGGCGCTTCTGCTGGACGCACTCGACGAAGGTCTGCAGCTCCGTGCGGAGCGGATCGGAGGCGTCAATCACCAGCGGCTCGACTTTGACCATCTTGCTGTAGTCGGCGGCGCCGATCTGCGAGAGGTCTTCGATGTTCCGCTCGCGGGCCCACTTGAGCACGTCGACGTTCTTGTCCAGCGTGATCGCGATGCCGACCTTCTTCTGATAATCGAGCGAAACGTAAGCCGACTCGCAAAACACCCGCAGGCGGCGCTCCGTCTTGAGCGCCAGCCGCGAGGCGGTGAGGTTTGCGACGCCGCCGCCGGCGCACACCACCCAGGCGCTGGCAATGTCCTCGTGCCGGCCGAGCACGTTGACGCCCACCGCGTCCACGCGCTGAACCTGGGCCTTCATCAGGTGCAGCATGATGTCGATGTCGTGGATCATCATGTCGAACACGACGCCCACGTCCGCGGAGCGGAACGTGAAGGGGCTGATGCGGCTGGTTTCGACGAACTTGGCCCGCAGCCCGAGGCGCTCGACCGCCGCCACGGCGGGGTTGAAGCGCTCCGTGTGCCCGACCGCGACCACCGCGCCATGACGCCGCGCCAGGTCAGCGATTTCGCGCGCTTCGCCGAGCGTGCCGGCGATCGGCTTTTCGATCAGCACGCCGACGCCACGCTCGATCAGCGGCCGGGATGCCTCCAGATGCCAGCGCGTCGGCACGGCGACGCTCACGGCGGCCACGTCGCCCATCTCCGGCGTGAGCACGTCGCAGTAGCGAGCGCCCAGCGGCTCGGCGAGCTGGCGGGCGCGCTCGATATCCTTGTCAATCACGGCGACGAGCCGTGCGGCGGGCATCTCAGAGTAAATACGAACGTGATGGCGGCCCATGTGGCCGGCGCCGATGACGGCGACGGGGAGTTGTGACATCTAGGATGCTCCGAGTCGCAGCCCGCCCGTCAGAACGCGAAGCGCACGCGAGCGCCCGGAGCGGGCGCGGCGTCGCGAGCGCGCCTGCAGCACAGGCGCTCGCTTGCGCTTCGCGTTCTGACCAACGACGATTGCCTCATCAGCTCTTCGCTGAATAGAACGACTCCCGATCAGAATCAGCATCCTCGCGGAAGTGCTCGCGCACGCGGCCGAAGACGCCGAATTCCAGCTTTCGCTTCAGAAACGCGACCAGATAGCGCACGTGCGGATCGTCGATCAGGCCGTTGGCCTCGATTTCGCGGATGCCGAGCACGACGCCGTGACGGGCGTACATCAGTTTCCAGGCGCGGCGGACGGCGGCGATGGAGCCGTCGGGGATTTTCCAGCGGCGCATGCCTTCACCGTTGGCCCCGCGGACTTCCTGGTCGTAGCCGAGCACCTTCATGAAGGGCGGCACGTCGTGCGTGACGCGCGTCATGCCGCCGACGTAGGCGTACTTGCCGACGGTGACGAAGTGGTGCATGGCCGAGCCGCCGCCGACGTTCACGCGGTCTTCGATCTTCACGTGGCCGGCGATGAGCACGTTGTTGGCGAGGATGATGTTGTCGCCCAGGTGCACGTCGTGGGCGATGTGCGCGCCGACCATGAGCAGGTTGTTGTCGCCGATGCGCGTTTCGCCCTGGCTGCCGCGGTCGACCTCGGTGCCGCGATGGACGGTGACGCTTTCGCGAAAGACGTTGTCACGGCCGGTGACCAGCCGCGTGGGGCCGCCCTTGTACTTCAGGTCCTGCGGCGCGCCGCCGACGACGCACTGCGGGAAAAACACGTTGGCCGGACCGAACTCAGCCGGCCCCAGCAGGGACGCGTGGTGGTGGACAACGCAGCCGTCGCCGACGCGCACGCCGGGGCCGATGTACGCAAACGGGCCGACGTTCACGTCGCGGCCGAGCTCGGCCTTCGCATCCACGCATGCCAACGGGTGAATCGTGCTCATCAGATCGGGTCCGCATCCACCATCATGAAGCGAATCGACGCCTCGGCGACCAGCTCGCCGTTGACCTTCGCTTCGCAGAAGGTCTGGCCGGTGCGCGACTTGACCCGCACCGCGTGGGCTTCCAGCACGAGCTGATCGCCCGGCACCACCGGCCGGCGGAACTTGCACTTGTCCAGGCTGAGCAGCATGGCGACTTTGCCCGTGTGCTCGAGTTTCTGCGACAGCAGGATTCCGGAGAGCTGCGCCAACGCTTCGATGATCAGCACGCCGGGCATGATCGGCTGGCGCGGGTAGTGTCCCTCGAAGAACGGCTCGTTGATCGTGACGTTCTTGATCGCGACGGCGTGCTGATCGGCCTCCATGCTGACGACGCGATCAACCAGCAGCATCGGATAGCGGTGCGGCAGAATGCGTGAGACCTGGCGGATGTCGAACTTCGGCTCGCCTTTCAGCCGCTGCCCGGCCTGCTCCGTGTCGCGAACTTCGGTCAGCCGGCGGACCAGCTCGTGGTTCAGGTGATGGCCGGATCGCCGGGCGTATATTTTTCCGCAGACAAACGACCCCGCCAGCATCAGGTCGCCGATCAGGTCGAGAATCTTGTGCCGCACGCACTCGTCGGGGAATCGAAATTCATTTTCGATCGGGCCGTCCGGGCCGATGACGAGCACGTCTTTGTAGGTCAGGTGAGCGCCGAGGCCGGCCGCGCGAAGCTGGGCCACCTCATAGTCGAAGATGAATGTGCGGGCCGGGGCGATGTCGTCGACGAACTCGCGCTGCGCGAGGCAGCAGTGGTAGATCTGCCGCTTCAGCGGACCCGCCCCGTAGTCCAGCTCGTAGATGATGTCGAGCCGTTCCGGCTCGCCCGGCCAGGCGACCAGCTCGCAGTCGCCGTCCAGCACGCGGACGGGCTGCGTGACGTCCAGCGTCTCGCGCGGCGCGTCCTGCAATTCAATGCCGGCGGATTGGAGCGAATCCACGTAGGGCTGCGAGCTGCCGTCGCCGGCGGGAAGCTCCTGGTTGTCCAGCTCCACATCCACATTGTCGATTTCGAGGCCGCGGATGGCTGCCAGGCAATGCTCGACGGTTTCGATCGAGACGGTGCCGTTCCGCAGCGACGAGCGCCGCGGGCGCTTGGCCAGGTTCTCGATATGCGCCCGGACGCGGATCGGATAGGGTTGATCCGCGCGAACGAAAGTGATACCCGATCCGGGCGGCGCCGGCCGGAAGCAGACGCGCACCGGCAGACCCGTGAAAAGTCCGCGTCCGGACAACTCAGCTTCGCGTTGAATCGTCTGCTGCTGACTCAAGCCGCTTCACCCGGGCAATCAGATCTTTCAACTGGTCCATCATCTCGGGCAGCCGTTTCAGGCTCACGTGTTGCCGCGCGAAAACCATGTGTTCAACGGCCGGATGGCCGCGGAATACGCGCCCTGCCCCCGCCAGGTTGCCGAACACGCCCGACTGCGCCGCGACGATGACGCCGTCATCCACGCGGATGTGATCGACCAGCCCGACCTGGCCGGACAGAACCACGCTCCGGCCGAGCGACGACGAGCCGGCGACCCCGCACTGGGCGGCGATCACCGTGTCTTCACCGATCGTGACATTATGAGCCACCTGCACGAGGTTATCAATCTTGACGCCGCGGGCGATGAGCGTCACGCCGCTCTTGGCGCGGTCCACGCACGTGTTGGCGCCGATTTCGACGTCGTCCTCGATGACGACGATTCCGACCTGCGGGATCTTGTGCTGGCGGCCGCCGCGCGGCAGATAGCCAAATCCGTCGGCGCCGATCGTGCTGTTGGCGTGGATGATGACGCGATCGCCGAGCCGGCAGCGCTCGCGAACCACGACGTTCGGCCAGAGGACGCAATCGCGGCCGACCTGCACCTCGGACCCGAGATAGACGCCGGGGTGTATCTGCGTGCCCGCGCCGATGGTCACGCCCGGACCGATCCAGGCGTTCGCGCCGATCGCCGCCCCCTCGACTCTCGCCCCGGAGGTCACGATGGCCGTCGGGTGTATGCCCAGCGCCACCTGGTCCACCGGCGGCGAGAGCCAGATGAGCACGCTGCACAGCGCCAAGTCGGGGTCGGAAACGCGAATCGTCGTGAGCCCGGCGGGCGCTTCCCTCAGCGCCGCCGGAACGAGAACCACACCCGCGCGCGTGGCGGCGAGCTGCGGCACGTACTTCTCATCACCCAGCCACGCGACGCAGTCGTCCGCGGCCTCGGCGAGCGTCGCCACGCGGCGGACGACGCGGGCGCCGTCGCCGGAGAGTGTGCCGTCGAGCCGCCGGGCGAGTTCGGCGGCCGTCATTTGAGCGGGGGCGGACATGGTTCACTTGTCCATGAATCGGGCGGCGGGTGGCATGTCATGCCACCCGTCGAGCTACGGAATGTACAACCGCTCCTTGCTCGGCGCGGCACGGTGCGCCGCGTTCAGCTTGTCCAGCACCAGTTGGCTGATGTCGATCGACGGATTGACGTAGACCACCTTGCGGCTGCGGATCTGCTGGCGCACGGCGTCGGGATCGGGATTGACCGGCTCGAACTCCTCGCGATAGAGCACGAGGTCGTAGCCGCTCTGCACCGCGACATCCTCGGTCGCTTTCAGGATTTCCTTGTAGATGTTGGCCGACCACTTGGCGATCTCGGCCGTCATCGCGGCTTCCTTGATCTCGACCCAGTTTTTGTTCTGAATCTGCGTCTGAATCAGCTCGTTCATCTTGGCCGGGTAGGTCGGGTCGTTGGGCGCCAGCGCGTCCAGCGTGGCTTTCATCGCGTCGACCTTCTCGCGCCGCGACTGGGCTTCAAGCTGCAACTCAGCTTTTTTCTTGTTGATCTCGTCGGTCAGGTCCTTTTGCAGCAGGTACTCGTTGAACACCTTCACGACATCAATCACGGCGATCTTGCCCGTGATTGGCCGCGGCGTCGGGCCGGTCTGGGCCCGAACGACTTCTGCGGTCAGAAATCCCTGCACGACCAGCGCCGCGCCGATGAGACACGCCCTTGTCCATACGCGAGGTTGCATGATGTCTCCAGTGAGCGGACCGCCTGCGCAGCAGCCGGAAAGCCGACTGCCGTACGAAACCACTTTGCGGCCGGGAGCGGCATTCTCGCCGCCGGAATCGATTCTGTCAGCAGCGGGCGCATGCGGTTTCAGGTTGCGACCCCGTCTGGACCCGCCGCGGCTTTGCTGTCCGAACCGGCCGCGCCAAGCGGCGGGTCGACCTCCCCCCGCTGTGTGCCGGCGATCGCTTACCAGCGTCTGCGAACGAGGTCGGTCGCCGGGGAGACGTCGGCCAGCGCCGGCCAGAGCAGCGGAGCGAAGATGATGTAGGCAATGTTCAAGCCCGTTACGACATCGTACGGCACTGACCCGCGCGGATAGCGCCAAAGCAGCAACCGGCCGACGCCGGGAAACGGCCCGGCCGGCGGGAGCGGACGGCCGGCGTCCTGTGCCGTCACGAAAACGAACGAGAAGACCATCCGCCGGACGACCGTCAGGCCGCCGACGATGGCGAGTTGCCACATCACCGCCGGCAGGTGCCCGAACGAGGCGCCGATCAGCACCGCCGCGAAGCGCTCGCCGCGCAGCCAATAGCCGACCGAGCAGTCGGGGATGACGGTTTCGGCGCGCGCTTTGATGTAACTGATGAGCAGGGCGTTGCACATCGCGATGACCGCCAGCCCGGCGAGCGTGACATGGCCGCGCAGCGCGAAGTGCGCCGCGCAGGCGAGGAAGATCGCCATGTCGCTGAAGCGGTCGATGCAGGAGTCGAGGATGCCGCCGAAACGCGTTTTCAGGTCGCCGACGCGGGCGACGGCGCCGTCGAGCATGTCCAAAGCGCCCGCCGCGAACAGGAGAATGGCCGCGTACGCCGGCCACAGGCTCAGCGGCCCGCGGCCGTTGCTCCAATAGGGCGCCTGGTGCGACGCGCCGAAGTACATGCAGCCGGCGGCGGCGCAGGTGATGAGGAAGCCGGCGATCGTGACGCGGTTGGGCGTGGCGCCGCGCGCGATCAGGAATCGGGCCACCTGGTCGCGCGCGTCGCAGATGGCTTGGCCGATGGCCTTGCTGAAGCCCGGACGCTGGCCGCTTTCGCGGAAGCGGCGGAAATCCTTGCTCTTGGGCGCGTCAGGCATGTGGAAATTGTGAACCACGGAGACACTGAGGCACGGAGAAAACGCGATACCGGGATAGCATGCCGACCTCCCGCCGTCGCCCGTTCGGCGACTACGGCTTATGGCGCAATACCAGCGACGCGCCGGCGGCGGCCAGCAGAATGCCGGCGAAGAACTGCCAGTCCGGCGCCTTCTCCGGGCGGTGGATGATCATCGCGATCAGCGTGCTCACGATCGGAGCGCCGGCGAAGACCAGCGGCGGGACGGTCAGCGGCGAGCCGCCGCTGCGCAGCGCCAGCACGACGCCCAGAGCGCCGACCGCGCCGAGCACGCCTGCCAGCGTCGAGACGCCGACCGCACGGCCGTTGCCGAGCTGCGAGGGCTCGCGCGCCAGCATGAGAAACACCAGCGGCGCCAGCACGGCTACCAGGAAATAGGCCACGCCGACGAACAGAAAGGCCCACATCGCCTTGTTCTTGCCGTTGAAGGCGAGCTGGCCGGCGTGGATCGTCGGCACGTAGGCCCCCCAGCACAGCACGGTCGTGGCGACAAAGAGCGGCCAATATTTCATGCCTGTCCTTTCATGAATCGCGCCGCGGCGGACGCCCGTCGCCGGCCGCGAGCCGGGATGATACCCGCGCGCGTCATCCGGCGAGCCGTGCATTCAGCCACACCGCGGCATAGCATCAGATATGCCCGTTGAATCCGGCAATTCTTCGCAACGTCGCGAAGACATGATTGTCAGGCAGCTTGTCGCCCGCGGCGTGAACTGTGCCCGCGTCATCGACGCGATACGCGACACGCCGCGCGAGCTATTTGTGGCCGCGGACCAGCAGGACGCCGCCTACGACGACGCGGCGCTGCCGATCGACTGCGGCCAGACGATTTCGCAGCCGTACATTGTCGCATACATGACCGAGCTGCTCGAACCAGCCGCGGACGCACGCGCGCTTGAGATCGGCACCGGGTCGGGCTATCAGGCCGCCGTCCTGGCCCGGCTCGTCCGGCAGGTGTATTCGATCGAGCGGCACGAGCGGCTGATGGCGGCCGCAGCTCGGCGATTGGCGCAGCTTGAGCTGCAGAACGTAGCGCTGCGCTGCGGCGACGGCTCGCTCGGCTGGCCCGAGGAGGCCCCGTTCGACGCCATTCTGGTGACGGCCGGCGCGCCGGAGATTCCCGTCGCGCTCGAATCTCAGTTGTGCATCGGTGGCCGGCTGGTGGCGCCCGTCGGTCCGCTCGATGACCAGATGCTGGTGCGCGTCCGCCGGACGGCGCGCGGGTTCGTGCGCGAGCGGCTGCTTCGCTGCCGGTTTGTGCGGTTGATCGGGGTGCAGGGCTGGTCGCCGGACACGTGAACCGCCACTCAGTCCGAGCTGAGACGCAGTCCGAGCCGCGACCGTGAGGGAGCGGTGCAGTCGCGAAGAACGCTCATCTTGCCAAGGGGAGCTTCCTCACGAGCGCGGCTCTGAAGTCAACCACCAGACAAACTCACGGTTCCCGCCGTGACCCTCGAGCGGGCTTTGCACTTCCGCGCGGATCGACATGTGCAACGCGCGGATGTCGTCGCGGCAGCGCCGGAGTACGGCGTCGAGACATTCGTCCGCCACGACGCCGCTGCGCAGCTCGGACGCCTCAGCCTCGTACTGCGGCTTTATGAGTGTGAGGATGCCGCGCGCACCCTCCTTCAAGCAGCGCCGCGCCGCCGGCAGGATCATCCGCTGCGGCGTCCAGCCGACGTCGATCGTGACCAGGTCGGCCGGCTCCGGCGGCTCGAACCGCAGGGCGTTGCGCCGCTCGCAGACGACAACCCGCGCATCGCGCCGCAGCTTGTAGTTCAGGACGCCGTAGCCCGGGTCAACGGCGTAGACGCGGGCTGCGCCGTGTTGCAGGAGGCAGTCGACAAACCCGCCCGTGTGACTTCCGAAGTCGATGCAGACGCAGCCGGCGATGTCGAGACCGAAGCCGTGCAGCGCGGCCTCCAGCTTCAGTCCCGCGCGGGAGACATAGCGTTGCGGCCGGGCAGCGTCGCTCATCATGCTGGGAATACCCCCACCAGAGCCGCGAGCGACCGCGCTTCTGACAGGTCCTCCGCCGGGCTGCGCCGAATCCGTGGAATCATGGCGTCGCGGGCTCGAAGGGGCCGAACGGACCTTGCACGGAGTCCACCAGCGTGCTCGCGATGAACTCGGCCAGTTCGTGTATCCTGTCTTTTTCTTCTCCATGGTACGCTTGCGCGTTCAAGGTGGTGAGCGACGCGTGGCCGACGCCACCTTCGCTTGGAGTGGCGACAACTTCGACGCCGATTTCGCGAAGCGCCCCCACCCTCAACGCCAAGACCCAATAGCGGCGGTTCGGTTGCGGTCGCCACCGTGCGACTTGTTCTGCCGATCGGTGTCTTGCCCGCCAAACCGAGATGCCCGTCGTGTCGTGCTTGTTGGGCCTGAAAACGACCCACGCAACCGGTTTTTCGGAATTAGGGTCGTAGTGGCCCGGTTCGGTGCCTTCGCGGACGCGCCGAAACACGATCTCGTCGTTGCCAACGAAATCGGTCTCCTCGGGTGCGGCCATCCGGGCATTCCCCTACAGCGAAACGGGCGCGCGACCCTTTACTTTTCCATTCTCCATGAAAACCAGCTCGACGGCTCCCGATGAGGAGATTTCAAGTGCGATGCTGGTTTGCTGAGACCACCACTCAATGACGACGCCGCCATCACGATCGGGCACACAGCGACATGGGGGGGCGGATTGGCGATCGCGCAGGCGCTGAACAAGCGTGCTCGAAGCCAGGATAGCGGTCGCCGTCGGCGGGATCAGGTCTTCGTCTGCCAACGCTTCCGTTTGACGACCCCACTCGATGAGCTTCTTGTCGATCAGTTCGTTCCACGCGGCGCGCCATTCTGCGGCGCGGTTCGCCGGTTCAGACAGACTATCCTCCGAGGCCGCGCCGCTCCGCATGACCGTTCCGCTGGCCTGATTCAGAAAGAAGTCGGCCGAAGTGCTCATTGTGCCCATACAACGCGCTCCCAGAATGCATGTGCGGCCTGCGACGTGATCTCTGAAAACATCGTCACGATCGCCGTGTGTCCTTTGTTCAATCCGGCGAAGACCGCGTCGATTCCGTCCGCCGGACCGCGCGCCGTCAGCACCAGCCGCAGCGCGTGGGGGCCGCTGGCGGCGCCCACGCGGACATGAGTAAGCTCAACGTGCAGGCGTCCGGCGCGCGGCGCTATCTCGTACCGCCAGGTTCCGCCGACGTTCTCGAAGGCGGCAGTCGACGCCGCGGTCACGTTGCCGAGCAACCCGGGGAGCACGCGCGGCCAATCCGCCGGCGTGTCCCACACGGTTCCCTGCAGGATGTTGTTGACGTACGTCAACTCCCACTGGTTAGGTCGCAGCGGCCCCAGCCCCCGAGCCTGCAAGAACTCCGAAAACTGCTTCGCGAGTTCGCGATACTTCGGCAAGACGGCCTCGTATCGAGGATACTCCTGTCCCGAGCCAACCCAGTTGTAATGAAGACGATCTCGCTGGACCTGGATCATGGCGCTGCGCTTCTCGTCGCGAACACGAATGCGAGACGCGCGTTCCGAAGAGACCCGTAGTTTGAAGATATCCGGTGCCCAAAGCTGCTCTTCGTCGAACCGCTCAAAGGTCGGCTCGATCGGCGCCGCGTCCTCGACGTGCGGCCAGTCGGCGCCGAGCGACTGCCAAAAGCAGCCCAGATGGGCGTTCGTCAGCCCGGCGATGTTCTCGAACTGCATGCCCAGGACGGTTTCAACGACGGGGGGACGTTTGAAGTCCGGTAGACGAGTGTCCGCCATACTGGACAATATACCCTCGGCTTTCGGGCGTCGCAGCGCCGCTTGCGTCCTCCGCTCTTCGGATTCGCGAGGTTCGTTTACCCCGCCGTAATCGCCCCGTACGTCTCCGGCCTCCGGTCGCGGAAGAACTGCCAGGTGTTCCGCACCTCGCGGATCATCTCGAAATCCAGATCCGCGACGAGCAGCTCATCCTTGTCGCGCGACGCTTCGCACAAAATCTTCCCGCGCGGATCACAGAAGTAAGACTGACCGTAGAACTCGCCGATGTTCCAGGGGGCCTCGCGGCCGGGGCGGTTGATGCAACCCATGAAATACTGGTTGGCGACGGCGTGCGCCGGCTGCTCCAGCTTCCAGAGGTACTCGCTCAGGCCGGCGACGGTCGCGGACGGGTTGAAGACGATCTCCGCCCCGTTCAGGCCGAGGCAGCGGGCGCCTTCCGGAAAGTGCCGGTCGTAGCAGATGTACACGCCCACTTTTCCGATGCGCGTATCAAAGACCGGGTACCCGAGGTTGCCGGGGCGGAAGTAGAACTTCTCCCAGAAGCCGGGGGCCACGTGCGGGATGTGCGTCTTGCGGTACTTGCCGCGGTAGGTGCCGTCGGCGTCGATGACGGCGGCGGTGTTGTAGTAGACGCCGGTGAGGTCTTCCTCGTAGACCGGCACAACCAGCACCATCTGGTGCTTGCGGGCCAGCGAGCACATGAGCTGCGTGGTCGGGCCGTCGGGCACTTTTTCGGTCAGGCTGTACCAGCGCACGTCCTGCTCGGCGCAGAAATACGGCCCGTAGAATAACTCCTGCATGCAGAGCACCTGCACCCCGCGCCCGGCGGCCTGCTCAATCAGGGCGACGTGCTTGTCGATCATGGACTGCTTGATCTTCTCGATGGGCGAGGTGGCGGGCTGGCTGAGCGTGGCCTGAATCAGACCGCCGCGGACGAGACGAGGCATGCGGAAGCTCCTCAGCAGGTGCGGAGAGTATAGAGCAACGGCCTGCGGATGCGGAGCCGGGTCGCCGGGGGGCCGCCCGGGTGGTCCGGGATGGGTTCGCCCGGGTTCGCCGATGATCCCCAAAAACGCGTTTCATTCGCCACGTTTTGCGTTAGAATAGACCATTGCGCTGAAGCGACGCGCCGCCAGCGGCATCCGACGGAGGGTGTTGGCTCGACGGCGCGTCCGATCCTGCCGTCCAAACAGAGGTTTCGATGCGCGCCCTTGACCGAAACTGCCGTCGTCTTGCGCACAGTCTGCTACTCGTCATCCTGACCGCGCCGGCCATGGCGCAGCTCCGCGTCGCCACGTGGAACATCACGAATTACAGCGGCGGGCGGACGGCGGACATCCAGACGGCGGTCTACGGCGTCTTCAGCGGCCGCACGTTTGCCCCGGACGTGCTGATGGCGCAGGAAGTCCTGAGCGCCTCGGCCCAGGCGGCGCTGCTCTCCGCACTCGACAACGCCGCCGGCGGCCCCGGCGACTGGGCCATGGCGACGTTTGTTGACGGGCCGGACACCGACTCGTCCTTCTTCTATCGGACCAGCAAAGTCTCCCTCGTCGGTCAGGTGACGGTCGCGGTGGGCGGCGTTTCGCCGAATCACCCGCGCAACATCATGCGCTATGACGTGCGGCTGGCCGGCTACGACTCCGCCGCCGCCACGCTGGCGTGCTATAGCTCGCACATGAAGGCCCAGGAGTCGGGCAGCGACGACGACAACCGCCGCCGGCTTGAAGCGCAGCGCATCCGCGACAACGCGGAGACGCTTCCGGCCGGCTGGAACTTCGTGCTGGGCGCCGATTTCAATATTCAGAACTCGGCGTCTTTGGAATATCAGGACCTGGTCGGCTCGCAGGTCAACGACGCGGGCCGCTTCTTTGATCCGATCAATACGCCGGGGACGTGGAACAACAACGGGGCGTTCCGGTACGTTCATACGCAGGATCCGGTCGGCGCGGGGGGTATGGACGATCGGTACGATCAGCTCCTGGTCAGCTCCGGCTTGCGGGACGGCGACGGGTTTGACTACCTGGGCAACAGCGCGATTCCGTATAGCACGGTGTCGTGGAGCGACACGAACCACTCCTACCGTTGCTGGGGCAACGACGGCACGAGCTTCAACCTGGCGATGACCATCACGAACAATCAGATGGTCGGCACCGCCATCGCCCAGGCGATCGCCAATTCCACCGGCGGCAGCGCCGGGCACCTGCCGGTGTTCGCTGATTTTCGCGTTCCCCCCCTGGCCGACGCCCCGGCGACGCTCGACTTCGGTCAGGTTCCGCAGGATGAGCCGGCCGAACTGGTTCTGACGGTGACCAACAGCGGCGATACGGCGCTGTGGACGGCCAACGGCATTTCGCCGCTGGTTTACTCGCTGAGTGCAACCGCCGGATTCACGGCTCCAGGCGGTTCGTTCAATGATGCCGCGGGCGGCGGCGGCGTGAATCACCTGATTTCGATGGACACCTCGGCGGTCGGGCCGATGAGCGGGACGCTGACGATCACCTCGAACGCGCCCGAATCGCCGACGCTGGTGGTGTCGCTGGTGGGCGAAGTGATCGGGGCGGGCTTCGCGCCCGGCGACGTGAATTGCGACGGCGCCATCAACGTACTGGATATCAACCCGTTTACGCTGGCCCTGTCCGATCCGGTTGCCTACGCCGCGATGTACCCCGGTTGCGATATCGACCTGGCGGACGTGAATGGCGACGGGAACGTGGACGTGCTGGATATCAACCCGTTCATCGCGCTGCTGTCGGGCTAATGCGTCGTCACGATCTCGTTTTCGGGGGATTGGCGTCTCGTGGGTGCGCACCGGCGGGACGCCGGTGCTCCCCGCTCGTCGGATCACGGCTTTGGGGCCGCGTCCTTGACCTCGATCGTCACGGGCGTGTTCACACCGGTGATCGACTCCCAGATGGACGCCGTCGGCGCTCCCGAAAGCAGCCAGCGCACAATCGCCAGCGTCACCGGCCGCAGCACCAGGCCGATCGAGGCCTTCGCGTTGGGGGTGATGCGCTTGCGGAGCGTGCGGCGGAGGCGGCGGACGGCGTCGTGCAATCCCTCGCCGTCCGGGGGGTTGACGTTGAGCGGGGCATCTTTCAGTTCGTGAAAAGCTGACTCGAAGCGCGACTCGAGTTGCTCCTCGGTCAATCCGGCCCAAAGGCCGATATCGACTTCCTCCAGCTCAGCCAGCTCGCGCGTCTGGGTTCGCAGCCCGGCTGCCAGCCACTCTGCGGCCTGGCGCGAGAGACCGTCGGGGCCGTGCAGGATCCGGGCGAGCTGGAGCGGGCGCAGCGACTCGATCCAGGATTCGCATTGTGCTCTTGCCCCCGGGAGAGACTCGAGCTCGGTCCGCCCCAGCAGCCGCCCCTCGGCGCGCCACTCCGACGCGGCGCAGGGAATGAGCGCCACGTTCATGCCGTCGCCCTCGCCGCGCCGCATTCGTCGCAGACGCGCTGCAGGTCGTGGAACAGCGCCGCCGCGTCTCCGCGGCCGCCGGCGAAGACCGCCGAGCCGGCCACCAGCGTGTCGGCTCCGGCGGCGATGGCCAGCGGAGCCGTGTCGCGGTTGATGCCGCCGTCCACCTCGAGCCACTGCTGCGGCCGGAGCCGGGCTTTGAGCGATTCGATCTTGGGTAGGCACTCGCGGATGAAGGCTTGTCCGCCGAAGCCCGGCCAGACGGTCATGACCAGCACGATATCGACTTCCGGCAGGATGTCGAACAGGGCTTCGGCGGGCGTGCCTGGGTTGAGGCTGACGCCGACCTTGGCGCCCAGGTCGCGAATCTGGCGGATCAGGTCGCGCGGCTGCGGCGTGACTTCAATGTGGAAAGTGATGCTGTCGGCCCCGGCCTTGACGAACGCCGGGGCATACTTGCCCGGATCGGTGATCATCAGGTGCGTGTCGAGGAAGAGCTCGGTGCAGCGATTGACGCCGGCGACCACCGGAACGCCGATCGAGAGATTGGGCACGAAGTGGCCGTCCATGACGTCCAGGTGCAGGAGCGTCGCGCCGGCGCGTTCGACGGCGGCGATCTGCTCGGCAAGCCGGCCCATGTCGGCGTCGAGGATGGAGGGGGCGATCCGAATGTGGCGGGGCTGCTCGGTCATAGGCAGGAGGAAGAAAAAGAAAAACCACAGAGGCACAGAGGCGCAGAGAAGGCAGATTCATGGGAAAAGGAGGGCACGAGGCGCGCAGGCAGGTGTAGTCGCGGAGACTCGTCGTCCCGGCGTCGCTCCATCCATTCCCGACGCATTCTCTGTGCCTCTGTGCCTCTGGGGTCTGTTTTCTCAGGCTTCATCGAGCACGTCGATCGGCGCGAAGGCCTTTCCTTCCAGAAACTCCAGCGACGCGCCGCCGCCGGTGCTGATGTGCGACATCTTCTCCGCCAAGCCGGCTTCTTCGACTGCCGCGGCGCTGTCGCCGCCGCCGATGACCGAGATGGCTCCGCGGGCGGTGGCATCGGCGATCATGCGCGCCATGGCGACCGTGCCGGCGTCGAAGGGTTTGGTCTCGAAGGCGCCCAGCGGGCCGTTCCAGACGATCGTGCCGGCGCCGGAGATGTAACGCTCAAATTCCTTCAGCGTCTTCGGCCCGACATCCAGCCCCATCAGCTCGTCGGGCAGCGGGCCGTCGATGTACGTAACGGTGATGTCGGCCGCCAGTTGCGGCGCGGCGGCTGAGTCGAGCGGCAAATGCAGCTTTCTGCCGGCCTTGGCCAGCAGCGAGCGGGCCAGTTCGAGCTTGTCGCGCTCGCACAAACTGCGGCCGACGCCCTTGCCCTGCGCTGCCCAGAAGGTGTAGGTCATCGCGCCGCCGATCAGGATGTGATCGACGCGGTCGAGCAAGTGCTCGATCACGCCGATCTTGTCGCTCACCTTCGCGCCGCCCAGCACGGCGACGAACGGCCGCTTCGGCTCGCGCAGCGCCTGGCCGAGATACTGAAGCTCTTTCTCGACAAGGAAGCCCATCGCCCGCGCACCGGCCGGCAGCAGCCTCGGCACGTCATACATGCTCACGTGCTTGCGGTGGCAGGTGCCGAAGGCGTCGTTGACGTACATCTCGCCCAGGGCAGCGATGCCTTTGGCGAACGCCGACCGCTTCGCGTCCTGCTCGGGTGTAAGCTTTTTGTCGGGGTTCTTCTTCGCCAGGTCGATGATGGTCTCGGCGTCGTGAAAGCGCACATTCTCAAGCAGCAGCACTTCGCCGTCTCGCAGCTTGCTCGCGGCCGCTTCGACCTCGGCGCCGACGCAGTCCTTCGCAAACGCCACGCTCTTGCCGAGCAGCTCGCCCAGGCGCGCCGCGACAGGCGCGAGCGAGTGCTTCCAATCCTCCTTCGGATCGCCCACCGGCCGGCCGAGGTGGCTCATCACGATCGCACGCCCGCCGCCGGCGGTCACGTGCTGGAGCGTCGGCAGGAACATGCGGATGCGGCGGTCGTCGGTGATGTGCTGCGACTTGTCGAGCGGGACGTTCAGATCGCCGCGGATCAGTACGCGCCTGCCGCGGACGCTCAGGTTGCGGACCGATTTCTTCGCCATGTCGTCGTCCTTGGTTGGTTGGACGCCACCGCCGCGCCGCACGCCGTCCGACGCCGATCATGTCCGAACCCGCCGCGCCAAGCGGCGGGTTGACGTCCGTGCACGAACAAGCGATGACGCGTCGCGACGCGTTCCGGATATTGTGAGTCAACCCGCTGCTTGGCGCAGCGGGTTCGGACAGGCTGCCGCCCGCGCGGGGGTGGCCGCTACACGAGTCCCGCGGTCGCAACAGCAGCGCCAAGCGCTACAGCAGACCGTCCTTCTTGGCCATGAACTTCAGCAGATCGACCACGCGACACGAATAGCCGTACTCGTTGTCGTACCAGCTTACCAGCTTGAAGAAGCGGTTGTTCAGCTCGATGCACGCGCCGGCGTCGTAAATGCTCGACAGCGTGCAGCCGATGAAGTCGGAGCTGACCACCTCCTCATCGGTGTAACCCATGACGCCCTTCATGCGTCCCTCGGCGGCGGCCTTCACCGCAGCGCCGATATCGGCCAGCGACGTCGGCTTGACGGTGCGAACGGTCAAATCGACCGCCGACACGTCCACGGTCGGCACGCGGAACGCCATGCCGGTCAGCTTGCCCTTCAGTTCCGGGATACATAGCGCCACGGCCTTCGCCGCGCCGGTGCTGGACGGAATGATGTTCTGCCCCGCGCTGCGTCCGCCGCGCCAGTCTTTCTTGCTGGGCCCGTCGACGGTCGGCTGGGTGGCGGTGAGCGAGTGGACCGTGGTCATGAGAGCTTCTTCGATGCCGAAGCTGTCGTGCACGATCTTTGCCAGCGGCGCCAGGCAGTTGGTCGTGCAGCTCGCGTTCGAGACAATCGTGTCCTTGGCGTTGAACTTCTCCTCGTTCACGCCGAGCACGAACGTCGGAATATCGGCGTCCTTGGCCGGGGCCGATATCAGCACGCGCTTGGCGCCGGCGCCCAGGTGCTTGCTGGCGCCTTCGCGGTTGGTGAACAGGCCGGTCGATTCGACCACGTAATCGCAATTCTGCGCCTTCCACGGCAGGGCGCCCGGGTCTTTCTCCGAGAAGCAGCGGATTTCCTTGCCGTCAATGATCAGGGCGCTTTCGGACGCCTTGACGCTGCCAGGATACTGGCGGTGAACCGTGTCATACCTGAACAGGTAAGCGAGGCAGTCGGGCGGGACCAGGTCGTTGACGCCGACAATCTGTACCTGTGGGTCGCGCGACGCCACCCGCGCCACCAGGCGGCCGATCCGCCCGAACCCGTTGATGCCGATGCGAAGTGCCATGGCTGATGCTCCTTCCTATGGGGGTCCGCCCGGGTCGATCCGCGCCGCACGCGTTCCGGCCGGCGGTCAGACGTCGTACGAAGGGGACATTGTATCGGTGCGGCGGGGAAATGCACCCCGCGCCGCGGTGCAACGGCGCCGTGGCGGAAGACCGGACCGCGGCCCGGAAACGCACTTTTTCCCGTTTTTTTCAGTTCGGGGGTGCGGGCGGCGGCGCCCGTAACTCGTCCGGCGGCGGGTCCGCCGGCCAAGACTTTACCAGCCTCAGGCCGCTTCAGGTCTTATCACGGGTGCTTTTGCGGGCCGGAGCGCGGGGGCCGGCTTGACCTCAGGTTGATTTCGGGGGGCGCGTTTCGAACGCTTGTTGGTGATGGACGGAATCAGAACGCTGGCTCACAAGAAAGGGAGCACGACCTCATGGCATTGACAGTCACCAACACGAACACACTCCGCCTGCTGAACATCCTCAACAGCACGGCGAGTGCGCAGAGCAACGCGCTGACACGCCTGTCGACCGGGTCGCGGATCAACCGCGGCGCCGACGACCCGGCCGGCCTGATCGCCTCGCGCGGCATTGACACGGAGTTGACGAGCGTCAACGCCGCCCTGTCGAACAACCAGCGCACCGACGCGATTCTGAATGTGGCGGACAGCGCCATTGGTCAGATTTCCGGCCTGCTGGACGAAGTGTCCAAGCTGGCCCAGGCGTCAGCCAACTCGGCCGGCCTGAGCGCCGACGAGCTGGCCGCCAACCAGTCGCAGATCGACAACATTCTGCAGTCGGTCGACCGCATCGTCGGCACGACCGAGTTCAACGGCAAGAAGCTGCTGGACGGCTCGCAGCGGGTCAACAGCTCCGGCGTGGACAACTCCGAAATCTCGGACGTCCGCATCTTCAGCCGCGACAGCAGCTCGTCGAGCACGACCGTGACGGTCGACGTCACCACCGCCGCCACGCAGGCCTCGCTGGCCAGCTACGCGACGACTTCGGCGGCCAGCGACACGAGCATCTCGGTTCAGGGCAAGCTGGGCAGCGCCGTGATCGAGATCACCGCGGGCGAGAATCTCTCGTCGGTTGCGGCGAAGATCAACGCCGCCACCGCTCAGACCGGCGTCACGGCCTCGGCCACGGCGGCCAGCCTGTCGCTCAACAGCCAGACCTACGGCACCAGTGCGTTCGTCCGCGTGAGCGTGATCAGCGGCGACACCACGAACTACACGAATAACAACGACTCGGGTAGCAACGCCGTCGCCACCGTGAACGGCCAGCAGGCCGCGGTCGACGGCCTGAACGTCAACTACAGCGCCAACGGCCTGAGCCTGACCTTCAACCTGACCGAGACGTTCAACCAGGCGACCGGATCGTCGTCGTTCACCGTCAGCGACGGCGGCGCGACATTCCAGCTCGGCACGGATGCGTCCACCCGCGCCACCATCGGCATCGACAGCCTGTACACCCAGCAGCTCGGCTCCGCCTCGCTGGGCTACCTGTCGTCGCTCAAGAGCGGCGGCGCCAACAGCCTGCTCTCCAACCCGAGCCAGGCCGCGACGATCGCCGCCGAAGCCTCGGCCCAGATCGCCAAATCTCAAGGCCGGGTCGGTGGATTCCAGAAGTTCCAGGTGCAGTCGGCCCTGAAGACGCTCGAAGCGTCGAAGGAAGGTCTCGCGACCGCCCGCAGCGTCATCGCGGACACCGACTTCGCCGCCGAATCGGCCGAGTTGAACCGTCAGAACGTGCTCCTGCAGTCAGCGCTGGGCCTCTTGGGCCTGGCGAATCAGCAGAGCTCGCAGGTGCTCTCGCTGCTGCGGTAATCCGCAGCCAGCGGCCTGATCCTTCGCTCATCGCAGGAGCCGGGCGGTCCGAAAGGGCCGTCCGGCTCCATTTTTTTTCTGCCGCCGACTCGCCGTCACCTCATGCCCGTCGCCGCATCCAAGCTAATGATCCGAGCCGCGACCGTAAGGAAGCGTCTGCATCGCAGGCTCCGTCGTGCCGCAGGAACCGCTCCCTTACGGTCGCGGCTCGGATCACCCGAAAACGCCAGCCGGGGCGTTACGCCGTCGCCTATCGTGGTGGATGGCGTCCCGCATTCAAACAGCCAACGAGGGAGCGACATGGCTCGAACCTTCTTATTGCGCGCGGCGTCGTGCGGCTTGATGGCGGCGGCGGCCGGAATCGCGGCGGCACAGGTCGTGATCGGCGGAATCAGCTTCGCTGATCGGGCCGCCCAAGGCGATATCACGCTGGGCGTTTTCGACGGCGGGATCGCCGTCATCAATCTCGATGCCGACGGCTTCCCCGACGTGGTCATCGGTGATCGCTCCACGCGCAACGACCGGCTGTTGCACAACGAGCCCGACCCCGACAACCCAGGGCAGCGCATCTTCGTCGACGCGACCGCCGGAAGCGGCCTGAACGACGCCGACGGCCTGGCCCGCGAAGGCGACGGCGTTATCGTTTTCGACTATGACAATGACGGCGACGACGACATTTTCTTCACCGGCGTGCAGGCCTCGCCGCTCTCCTCCGGCCTCTTGTATCGCAACGACGGCGGAACCTTCGTCAATGTCTCCGTGGCGGCGGGCGTTCGCATCGCCGACTTCCGGGCGCACGCCGCGGCCGTCGGCGATTATGACCTCGACGGCGACAACGACCTCATGCTGGGCGGTCCGAACAGCGTCCCACTGCGATTGCTGCGGAACAACGGCGACGGCACGTTTTCATCGGCCCAGGGTCTGATCCCGCCGCTCGGCACGCCTAACGCGCTCTATTCGGGCCTGTGGATGGACTATGACTCGGACGGCTGGCTGGATTTCGTGGCGCTGATGAACCAGACCACCAGCGCCCTGCTGCACAATGTCTCCGACGGCGCCGGCGGCCGCACGTTTGTCAACGTCGCTCCCGACATCGGCTTCACCAATCTGGGGTCGGCCCCGATGGGCCTGGCGGCCGGCGACTACGACGGCGACGGCGACTTCGACATCGCCCTCAGCAACGCATCGACCGGCTCCTACTACCGCAACGACGGCGGCGTCTTCACGCGACTGGAGCTGGTGACGTCCGTCTGGGGTTGGGGAACCAACTGGATCGACGTGGACAACGATGGCGACGTCGATCTCTACATGGCCGGCAGCTATCCGTTTGTGAATGAAGACCGGCTGTTCCGCAACGATGGCGGCGGCGTGTTTGCCGACATTCACTCGGCGCTCAACACGCAACCCTATGAGAGCCGCTTTTCCGTCCGCGTCGATTTCAATAATGACGGCCGCGACGACGTGCTGGTCAACAACCCCGGCCCGCCGGTGCACTTCGCCAGCGTCTACGAGAACGTCAGCTCGACACCGGGGCATTGGCTGAAGGTGCGGCTTGTGGGCGATGGGCTGCGCGTCAATCCAGAGGCCGCCGGTGCGGTCATCCGGCTCACCGCGGGCGGAGTGGAGCAGGTGCGGCTGGTCGCCGACGGCAGCAGCACCACCGCGACCGAGGACCTGCGGCAGCATTTCGGCCTCGGCGCCGCGACGGCCGTCGACCAGATTGAAGTGCTCTGGCCGCGCTCCGGGCCGCTGGCGTCGCGGACGGAAGTTTTTGAAGGGCCGCTGGCGGCTGATCAGATCATCACGCTCTCGCCGCAGGTCCTCGTGGGCGACATGAACTGCGACGGAGCGGTCAATGTGCTCGACATCAATCCGTTCGTGCTGGCGATCGGCGATGTGGCGGCGTACGCGGCGGCCTATCCGGATTGCGCGCGGGAGAATGCCGACATCGATGATGATGGGCAGGTGAATGTACTGGATATCAACGCGTTCGTGGCGCTGCTGGGCGGGTAATGCTCGGCACGCGGCGCGAGAGAGCCTGTGACAACTTGGGGGGGACGGGCGTCTCGCCCGTCCCCTCGGCCTTTAGGAACGGGCGCGTTGCGGCGTGACGGGCGAGACGCCCGTCCCACCCTCGTGCGGCTTGAGCCGGATGCCGAAGTCCTTCATTTCATAGATGTGGAGCCCATCCACCTTGAGGAATCCGTCGGCGAGCACGAACGGTGCGGGGCCGTCTTCGATGTGCGTGATGAGCGCTTCGACTTCGACCTTCTTGTTACGCGGAATCACCTGTCCGCGATAGGTCCATTCGTGCGGCCGGCCCTCGAGCATCGTCGAAAAGCAATGCGTGGCCTCCAGCCGCGGCCAGCGGCGGCGGGCGTAGACCTTCAGGAGCTGGAGGAACGATTCCAGTCCGAGTGAGCCGGGACAGACGGGGTCCTGATAGAAGTGCGCGGCAAAGAACCACTCCGTCGGGTCGACCGCTTTCTCGCCCCGCACCCAGCCCAGCCCGCGCGGTCCGCCGCCGAGCGATACGTCGACTGAGTCCACCATCCGCAGCGCCGCGGCCGGCAGCGCCAGGGGACAATGCGCGTAGCGCGTCCCTTCCGCGGGCGTCAACGGAGGCTCGTCCGGGAGCAGCAGCCGGTCTGCCGCGCGCTGATCTGCCGCCGTGAGCGACAGCGCCCGCTCCGCCGCGCCGCGAACGCCGACCTGCTGGGCCAGGGCCGCATCGGAGAAGAAGCCGAAATAGGTGTCGCCCGCGTACGCGACTTGTCCGCCGCTTCGCACTTCGAAATCGAATTTCTCGATGATCATGCCGCCGGCGACGGAGACATCGGTGATGCGGATGCGCGTGGTCAGCGTGCCGGCGTCGGGGCCGAGCGGCTGATGCAGAATGGCCTTCCCACCAAGATTGCGAAAACGCAAGTCTTCGTCGCTCTTGAGCGCCGAGCCGAGATAAGCCGCCAGCCAACCGCACGGCTGCAGCGCGATTTCAAGCAGGATGCAGAAGGGAATGTCGGCCTGGCGGTTGGCGGCGAAATACCACGCATCCGGCGGCAGGTCGTATTGCGCCTCGATCCAGCCGCCGGCTTTCAGGTTCCATGGCTCCGCGGCGATCTCGGTCACGCGATCCATCAGCATGTAGGGCGGACCAGGCAGCCGGGCGATGCGGCGCTGCTCATCGAAGACGCGATAGGGCTCGCCGAAGGCGTCGGACGGTTTGCCGACGGCGAAGGCGAGGATGCGGTCGCGGTCGAACACCGCGGGCTTTGTCTGCGGTATGGGCTTCCAGCCTGTTTCGCCCGGAACGCGACCTTCCTGATCCGATTTCTCTGGGACCGGTCGCTCGCCGGCCTGCCGCCAGAGCGCCGCCAGCGAGTCGCGCGTCGCCCCGGTCATCCGCAGCGACATGTCCGTGAACTGCACGATCCGCAGCCCATCCGCATACATGAACGCATCGGCGACAACGCCTGGCTCGGGGCCGCACCGGATGCGCTTGACGTGCACCTCGTAGATCACGACGCGCGTTTTCGGCGTCACCGGCCCGCGGCACTTCAGCGCACAGGGCGTCTCCAGCAGCGGCTCAAACCCGACCTCGCGCTCCTCTCCCACCCAGCCCATGCGCAGCAGCAGCACGCGCAGCGTGTGCTCGCAGCACTGGTACATCAGCGTGCCGGGCATGACCATGTCGTCGACAAAGTGGCAGGTCAAAAACCAGTCGTCCGCGCGAATGTCCGCCTCGCCTCGGATCACGCCGCGGCGGTAGCGCCCGCCGGCGGGATCGAGCTCGACCACGCGGTGCAGCAGGCGCATCTTCCCGCCGGGGATGCGAAGCGGCGATTCGAGATCCAGGTTGGCGAACTGCGGTCCAAAGCAGCCAACCAGGTCGCCGGCGCGGAGGCGATCAAGCTGCGTCGCGCTGAACGCGCAGCGCTCGATGGGGATCATCGCCGCGGCGGCGACGCTGTCGTCCGGACCGGGCGCGGCGGGGGCTTCCTCGGCGGAGCTGAGCAGAATGCCGCGCGACTCGGCGATTTCCTCGTCCGTGAAGAAGCCGGCGCAGCCGCTGCGCATGGTCAGCAGCGGGACGCCCGCGATCGTGGCGTCGAAGCGAAAGAAGAACAGCCAGGCGTCGCCTTGACGAACGAAGCGGTCGATGGTGATGTCGTAGCGGATCGTCTCGCCCGGTCGCGGCAGCTCGCGATGGAAGCGAATCTGGGCGTCGAGCAGGCGGTAGGCCCGCGCGCCCTTTACCGCCAGGTCGATGCCGAGATAGGAGCAGAGGAACAGGTCCGCCTGCCCGGCTTCGACCGCGATGCACACGGGCGTGCGGCCGTGATCCAGGTACCACGCGCCGTCGCGCACGTCATGCTCGGTGGCGATCGTTCCGTGCGAGAGCGAGGCCGGCTCGCCGCTGAGATCCACGATGCGATGCACCAGCATCAGCGGCTCGTCCGGCAGGCGGACTCGCTTCTGGTACGAATCGACCGGGGCGAAACGCGGACCGAGAACGCGCGCGATCGAGCCGACGGCGAACTCCATGCAGGCGTCGGAATCGAATACCGGCGGGCGCGGGGCGCCTTCAGCGGCTGCCGTTGCCTCGCCGCGCGTGGCCGCGGCGCCGATGCCGCCGCCGGCGACCGCTGTTCCAATTCCACCGCCGGCTGCCGCGAGTCGGGCCGCCAGCCCGGCCGACTCGGCCAGCGTGGCTGTCGCCGTCTGCGAGAAACGAAGAAACGCATCGTGCGCGGCGGCCTGGGCTGAGCCGGCCCGCGCGACATCACGTGCGAGCTGAGCGCTCGCCACGCCGTGTATTTCGTAAGCTGTGGTATCGGCTTCCAGCCGGTGCTTCACTGCGTCCGTCGTCGGGCGCAGAGGTCCGACGCTACGGGCGGGCACGCGCAGCGCTGGCGCTTCGCTCTTCGCAACCAACCCTGCCGTGCGCGGCTCGGCGGCCGGCGGAAACCGCTCCAGCACGCCGTCCTCAACCAACGCGCGCAGCAACCGCCGCACGGCGTCCGCTTCGTTCTCGCCGCCGCCGCTCGCCGAACGAGCGGTGTGCGGCTTTCCGGCCAGGATCTTGGCGATCATCCGCGAGCACGACGCGCCCGGCCCGATCTCGACGAAATGCCGAACGCCGTCGGCGTACGCTTGCTCGATGATGCGGCGGAAATCGAAGCCGTGCAGGGCCTGGGCGGTGATCGACTCGGCCGCCGACTCACGCGTGACCTCGTACGCCTCGGCGCGGGCCGCGCTGTAGAAACGCACGCCCGCGGGTGGCCGCGTCATCAGCAGGTGGAGCTCGCGATAGGCGGCCTCGACCTCGGCGACAATCGGACAATGCACGCTCGACGCGCCGGCGATCGCGTGCGCATGGCAACCCAGCTCCAGGACGACGGCATCGACAGCCGTGCGCTGTCCGCCGATGACGCATTCATCGTCGGCGTTGATGATGAGCAGGTAGGCGCGCTCGCGGCCGCGCAGCGCCCGCCGCACCTCGTGCGGTCCGCGGTTCACGACCACGACGCGCCAATCGGGCCGCTCGCCGGCCGCCAGCCGCCACGTTCGCCGGGCTGCATCGCACGCGCCGGCCAGTTCGCTGCGAAACAGCGGCGAGCGTTGCATTCGCCGGTACATGTCGTCGCGGTCCGGCCAGGCCCGCAGGGCGAAGAGGCCCGTCGTTTCGCCCAGGCTGTATCCGATCACGGCCGCCGGCTCGAGGCCGAAGCTGCGGAGCAGGTCGCTCATCACGACGCCGTAGGAGACTTGCGCCATGATGAGATCGGCGGTGCTGTCTTCCATGCGGCGCAGCGCGTCGGCTTCCCACCCTGCCGTCCAGTCGCTGCGCCGCGGCCAGGCCAGTTGCGGGGCAAGCTGCGAGCCGGCGTGCAGCGACTCTTCGTGCAGCCGGTCGACCACGTGCGGCCAGGTGCAGCCGATTTCGCGGCCCATGCCGACGAAGTGATTTCCCGAGCCGGGGAAGACGAAGGCGACGTCGCGGGCGCCTCGCCCGCCTTCCTGTGGGGGACGTCGCCCCGTCGCGTGGCGCGACTGGACCGCGTCCGGCAGACTGCCGGCGGTGGGAATCGCGCAAGACTCTTCGAGAATAACGAATGAGGCGCCCCCGTCGATCGTGGTCGACAAAACACCCGCCCGTCGCAGGCCGGCGGCGCGGTCGTGTGCCCAGTATTGCGGCACGAGCGGAGCGTGAAACAGACCCTGGTCCCACGCGCCGGCCCATCCGTTCGCATCGTAGCTGCCGGGCAGCCGCCGCTCGCGCAGCGCCGTCACCGCCATGAAGAGCGACGCGGCGCCGCCGGCCGCTCCCAGCCCGCCGAATCGGGCCGCACCGCGTCCGATTGCAGTCGTCTGATTTTCGGTCGGAGCGGCGGATCGCGCAGCGGCGATGCAGCGCTGCACCGCGGCGCCGGTCGAATCGTCGCACGAATCCACTTCGATCAATCCCAATTCGGCCGCGTCAACCGCCGCATCACCGCACGCCCGGCGAATCGCCGACTCGATCGCATCCGCGTCGCCGGGCGTCAGTGAGGCGCCGCACGCGAACCCGGCGCCGTCAATCAGGGCATGAATGCGGTCGCCGTCGCGCTGCGCATCGCCCTGGCGCTTCAGGACGAACGCGAACGCCGCGTCGCCGGGTGCGTCACCAGCGCCGAGCGCCGCTCGTGCCGCACGCGTCCGCACGTCGCCGGCGAAGTCGACCGCCCCGACCAGCGCCCGGTCAATTTCCCCGGTCCGCAGCGCCCGCAGCGCAATCTCCAGCGCCCGCGGCCCCGACGCCTCCGCCGCCGAAACGGCAAAACTCGGCCCGCCCAGGCCGAATTCGCGGGCGATGCGGCTGGCGACCACGCTGCCGAGCGAGCCCAGCACACGCGCGGCATTCAGGGCCGGCCCGCACGCGTCGCGCTCTTCCCGCGGCCGCGTCCAGCGCAGGTGATAGTTCGATGTATTCGGATCCAGCGCGATGCCGATCAGCACGGCCGCCCGCGGATCAGGCCGCGGCCCCCCGCCGGCGTCCTGCAGCGCATCCGCCGCGACCTGAAGCATCAGCAGTTGCTGCGGCAACAGCTCCGGAATTTCGGCGGGCGGGAGCCGGAAGCGGCCCAACGGGACCTTGAGCTCGCCAATCGTCGTCGATGAGAGCGACTCGCGTTCGAACATCACTCGCTCAATCAGCGCGCCATCGGCCGCCCCGATCCGCCCCGCCATCCCGACGATCGCAATCGCGTCTGTAGCCCGGCCGCCCTCGGCCGTGGTAGCCCGGCCGCCCCCGGCCGGACCGGCGGCGCTCAGCGCTTCGCCACTCGCAAACTCCTCAATCAGCACGTGCGCATTGATCCCGCCGAAACCAAAGGCGCTCACCGCCGCCCGCCGCGGCGTCTGCTCGCTTCGCCGCGGCCACTCGGCCGTCGCCGTCTGCACGCGGAACGGACTGCCTCCCGGCTCCGCGCCCGGCGGCGACTGATCGTAATTCAGCGACGGCGGCAACTTTGCCGCCTTCATCGCCCAAAGCACCTTGATCAGGCCCGCGGCGCCGGCCGCCGTCAGCAGGTGCCCGACCATCGACTTCACCGAGCCAATCGGACATCCGCCGGTGCGAAAGCCGTCGCGCGGCCAGAGCGTCCGCAGGCTCTGCAACTCGACGGCGTCGCCCAGCGGTGTGCCCGTGCCGTGGCATTCGATCAGATCAACATCCGTCGGCGACCAGCCCGCCTGTTCATACGCCGCCCGCATCGCCCGCAGTTGCCCCTCTGAGTCAGCGGCGAGCAGGCTTCCGGCCATGTCGTTTGAGAGGCCGATTCCGCGGATCACGCCGTAGATGCGATCGCCGGCTTTCAGGGCGTCGTCGAGCCGCTTGAGCATCAGCACGCCGGCGCCCTCGCCGACGATCAGTCCGTCGGCCGCGGCGTCGAACGGGCGGCAGACGCCGCTGCGCGAAAGCGCCTGCAGGACGTGAAAGCCCATCTGCGTGTAGAGGCATTCAGGCCGCGACACACCGCCGGCGAGCATGACGTCGGCCCGGCCGCTCTGAAGCTCGTCCTGCGCGAGTTTCAGCGCGTAGAGGCTGGATGCGCAAGCCGCGTCCAGCGTGAAGCTGCCGCCGCGAAGGCCGAGCGCGGCCGCGAGCAGTGCCGCGGGGAGCGAGACGACCTGCGTGTTCCACGCGGGCGATGCCGTCGCGACGACATTTTGTCCATCCGAACCCGCCGAGCGACAACCCGTCGCTTGGCGCGACGGGTTCGGACAGAGCGCGACTGCGGGCCAGAGGTCCGCACTCCCCCTGTTTGGCGGCATAGCCGCGGCCGCCATTGTCACACGCCGCGACCAGGCGGACGAACCATCGGTGGGAAGCGCAATCGCGGCGAGGTAGACGCCGACGCGCGTGCGATCGACGCCGCTGGTCACGCCGTCGCGCCACGCCGCCGCGCCGGCGTGGAGCGCCAGCTTGTAAACCGGATCAAGCCCGCGGAGCGCAGCCGGATCGACATCGAGATCCGTCAGGTCGAGATCGAAATCGTCAACGTAGCAGCCGCGGCCGTGCGGCACGCTGTCCGGCCCGCCATCCGCTCGAATCGCCGCACGCGGATCGAGAATCCAACGTCCCGGCGGGATGTTGCGGGCCATGTCGCGGCCGGCCGCGATGTTCCGCCAGAAGGCGCCGGGGCTGAGCGCGCCGGGCATCGCCACCCCGACGCCGACGATCGCAACCGGAGTGGCGCTCACGGGACCGACCCTCACGTCCCCGGCGTCACGCCGTGCAAGCGACCGCGGCCGCCACGCACAGTTGCGTTAATGATCCACTCGACGCCTTCGAGCCGCGCGACGACGCGGCGGTTCGAGTCGGCGATTTCGACGTCGCCCACCAGGCTCAGCTCGTCATGGCGCTGCACGAGGAGCGCGGCGATCAGGCCGCCGTGCGGGAAGCTGTCGCAGAACTGCCGGTAACTCGTCACGCCGGCCGGCAGGCTTAGAGCGCCGGCCTGCTGATGCGTCCAGAGCAAGCCGAGCTGCAATGCCGCGTCCAGCACGAGCGGATCGGCCAGCCAGGCGCTGCGCAGCGGGCTTGCCATCCACTCGCCCGGCGGCGGTGCGGTTTGAATGACAGCCGACATGCCGTTCGGGCCGCACGCAACGACGCGCTCAACGCCCGCCAGCATCGGGCCGTGGAACAGAATGTCCCCATAGATGGCGGTGCGGTCGTGCGGGTAGACGTCGCCGAGAGCGTTCGCGTCAGTCGCGGCGGGCTGCGCGGGAAGCTCGTCGAGCAGGAGCGCCGTCGCGCTCGCATGCCGCGTACCGCCGTCGCGGCTGGTTATTTCGACGGCAACGTGGAAGCCGTCGTCGTGTCGCGCAGCGCGCGCGGCGCGCAATTCAATGTCAACCGGCGAGCCGCTCAGCCGCACGCCTTTCAACACGCGCAGGCCGCTTAGACCGGCCAATCGCAGCCCCGGATGATCGTGCAAGGCGGCGTGCGCCAGCCATTCCATCATCAGCGCGACCGGTAGCGCCGGGTGGCCGTTGATCACGTGCGAACTGAGGATCGGATGATCGTCCAGACTCAGCCGCCGGGCGAGCACAAGCGCGGTGATCGGGAAACCGGACTCCCGGGAACCGGCCTCTAGGGGGCCGGCCCCTGGGGGACCGGCCTCAGGCCGGTCTCCGCTAGCGGATTCCCCGAAAAGAGACCGGCCGGAGGCCGGTCCCCCAGCGGCCGGTCCGTTGAGCGATCCGCCGAGAACGACTTCAACCGCGCCATCGCTCGCGTGCAGTTCCGCCAGCATCGCGGCGGCGCCAGCTTCGAGTGCGATCAGCTCGACGCCGAGCTTCTCGAATTCGCGCTTCAGCGCCGGGCCGACCATGCCGCCGTCCCACGGCCCCCAGTTCAGCGAGACCACGCGGCAACCCGGACGCCGGCGTGCCAGCCGCTGCGCGGTTTTGTTCAGCATCTCGTTGGCCATCGCGTAATCGACCTGTCCGCGGCGGCCGAAGCGGCCGCTGACGGACGAAAACAGGGCGATAAACTTCAGGTCGTCGGACGCTGTCGCGTGCAGCAGGGCCGACAGGCCGAGCACCTTGGTATCAAAGACGCGCGCGAAGGATGCGGGCGACTTGTCGGCGATGCGATGATCTTCGATCACGCCGGCGCCATGAATTAGCCCGCGGATCGGACCATGCGTACGGCGAGTCTCGTCGATCACGCGCGCCACGGCGTCCGCACTTCGCACGTCCACCGCCCGGTACACAACCGCGGCGCCGGACTTAGCCAGGCGCGACAGGTTGCGGCGGATTTCGCGGTCGGAGATCAGCCGCTGGTAGTGCCGTTGTAACTCCGCCGGCGTGAGTGAATGGCCGTTTGAGTGCAGATTCAGGATCGCCCGCTTGAGCGAAGCTTCGTCCGACAGTCCGGCCGTCGCCGCCGGTTCCTCGGCGGGAAGCTCAGATCGGCCGAGAAGCAACAGCGTGGGCCGGTAGCGCCGCACGAGCGGCAACAAAGTTTCGGCCGTTACGCCGCGGGCGCCGCCGGTGACGACGATCACGTCGCCGGCGGACAGCGGCAAGTCGCCGGCCGGCGCTGCCGCGGCATCTGTGAGTTCCAGACCAATCCGCCCCGCGGCCGACAGGCCGACCTCAATCGGTCCATCGGAAAGCAACTCGTCCGCGATTCGTGACGCCGCGGCGGGCGCATCGCGCATCGAGCGGTCCAGGTCAATCGCGACGCAGCGAACGCCGGGCCATTCGTCGGCCGCCGTCTTCACGAGGCCTGCGGCGGCGCCGTGCGACGCGTCGATTTCCGCGTTGCCGAGACCGAAGCGACCATCCAGGCGCGAGATCGTCGCCAGGAGCCCGTCGCGACCGGCCGCCGCGATCGGCGCGGCGACAGACTTCACCGCGGCGAAGAGGCGATGCGCATCGCAATCGCCATCCGCCAGCAGCGCGATCAACCCGCACACGCCGCGGGAGGGCGGGAGCGACGCTGCGGAAGACGGTGCGACGAGACGGGTCGTTGCGCCGCGCCGCGCCAGCTCGCTCGCCAGCGCCGCGGCCAGCGGTGTGCCGTCGTCTGTGATCAAAATCTCGCCGCCGGCCGTAGGGCGAAACGCCCCGGGGCGGGCCGGCGGCAACTCGACCGCTCGAAGGACGCGCCGACGCAGGGCGGGCCGATCAGGCTCCGCTTGCAGCGCCGGCGCCGACACAAAAGGGTCGGCGTGCGTCTCCTTCAGCTCGTCTGTGCCGGCGGCGTGGCCGTCGCCGTTGCGTCCGTTTCCGTTCTTGCCGTTGCCGGACGGTTTCGCAGCGACCGCGTCGGGCGGGCTGGTCATGTAGTCGACGATGCTCTGCAGCGTCCGCAAGCTGCCGACGTACTGCGAATTCACGCTGGCCAGGTTCGGCAGGCGGCGCTGCACGCCGGAGAGGATTTCGAGCCGCTTGATCGAATCGATCCCGAGGTCGGCTTCCATGTCCATGTTGAGCTTGAGCATTTCGGCCGGATAGCCGGTCAGCTCGGCGACGACTTCGAGCAGCACGCGGCCCGGGTCTTCGGAATCGTTCACCGCGGACGTGGGCGCAGAGGCGGCGACCGGCGCGGAAGCCGCGACGGAAGCGTGCGGAGCGGAGATCGGCGGTGAAGCAACCTGCGGCGGGGCGTATGGGGTCGGTTGAGGCGGGGAGATGTGGCTGTGGCCGTTGCCGGAAGGCAAGTACGCGGGAGCCGCGGCGATGGGCACCGGCGGCTGCGTCGCCAGGCTGCGCGAGACGGGCACGGCCACCGGGGGCGGCGCCACGATCATCGGCGGTGCGGCGGGAATCAGCGCTAGCGGCGGCGCTGGTGGGATTGCGGGCAGCGCAGCCGCCGTCGTCGGGGACGTGCCGAGCGTGTGCTCGACCAGCCGCTGCTGTTGCTCGATGAGCCGCTGGAACGACTGCGCCGTTCGCTCCTGCCCCTCCAGGAAGCGCTGATGGGCGATCGCCGTCTGCTCGGCCAGAAGCTGCATGCTGCGCAACCCCTCGCGGACGACCTCGAACACGTGCGGGAGGTCTGGCGCGGGCGCCGCGGCGTAGACCGTCGGCGGCGCGTGCGCCGGCGGGCCCACGCTGGTCGTTCTTGCGGACGCGGGAACAGGTCCGTTGGAACCTGCGGCGACGTGCGGCGGCGACGTCGCGCGGACGGCGGTATGAGACATCGAGAGAACCTCTGTCTGGCTCGTTTCAACACAAACCGAATCTGAGTCGGGAGCATCGGCTTCCAGCCGGTGCGACTTCGAATCAACCTCGCACTCGACCAACGCACCGGCGGGACGCCGATGCTCCCCGTTCGTCGGCCGCGGCGAACGGTAATTGGCGCCCACCAGTTGAACCGCCATGTTCGGATCGTGCGGCGGCGGCGGGGGCTGCTCCCAGTGGTTCAGATCAACGGCGTGGCCCAGCACGGCGAAGAGCGCCACCACCCGCGCCACGTCGGCAATCGCCGACGCCCGGCCGCAGGATGCGTCCGCTGAAATCGCCTGGAACGGCTTGCCGCTCAGAATGTTGTTCACCAGCCCCGTCAGCACCGCCTTCGGCCCGACCTCGACGAACGTACGCACGCCGGAGTCGTAGAGGTGCCGAATGTCGTCCACGAACTGCACCGGCCGCGCAAGCTGGCGCGCGAGCAGATCGCGAATCGCCCCCGGTTCGCGCGGATAGACCAGCCCGCTGACATTTGACATCACCGGCAGTCGCGGCGGCTCGAACGGCAGCCGCTCCAGCGCCGCCCGGAAGCGCAGCTCGACCTCGGCCATCATGCGGCTGTGAAACGCGGCCGACACCTTGAGCAGCCGCGCGGGCCAGCCCTTCACGTTCTTCAGCACGCGGGCGGCCCGCTCGATCTGCGCGCGGACGCCGGAGAGAATGCCTTGCGTCGGCGCGTTGCGGTTGGCTAGTTCGACGTCGAGCTTCTCCGCGACGATCGCCTTCTCGATTTCATCGAGCGGCGCCTGAACCGCCAGCATCGCCCCGTCACCGGGGGCGGCAGCCATCCATTCGCCCCGCAGCCGGGCGATTTCGTGCAGCGTGGGCTCGTCGATGACGCCGGCGGCATGCAGGGCGACCAGCTCGCCGAAGCTGTGTCCGGCCACGTGCTGCGCCCGGACGCCGAAGCGCTCCAGCACGCGCAGCATCGCGAGCGTGACCGCGCCGAGGGCGGGCTGGGCCACGTCGGTTCGCGTCAGCGCGGCTTCCTGCGCTGTGCGGGTCGCATCCTCGAACGCCGACGGCGGGAAAATGCGATCGCTGAGCCGGGCGCCGCCGATCGTCGCATCGGCCGCGGATAGCGCGTCGTGCGCCTCAGGGAACACACAGACCACGTCCCGCCCCATGCCGACGTACTGGCTGCCCTGTCCGGGGAAGAGGAAGGCGACTTCGCCGGGTTCCTGCGGCCCGCCGAAAAAGAGGTTGCCAAAGCTCCACGAATGCTCGACGCCGCGCCGCTCCAGCGTTTCCAACGCCTGGCGCGCCAGCAGGGCGACATCCGCGCCGCGCTCGACGACCAGCACCAGCCGGAACCCGTCGCTGCGCGAGAACGCGTGGCGCGACGCGAACGCGCGCCGTGCAATCTCATCGGCGTCGCCCGCAGCGACGCACACCCACGCCCGCAGCTTGTCGCGCAGCGCCGCCGGGCAGTCGCCCGACAGCGCGATGATCTCAACCGATCCGTCCCACGCCGGCTCACGCGCCGGCTGCGGATATTCCTCCAGCACGGCGTGAAAATTGCTGCCGCCGAAGCCGAAGGAGCTGACGGCCGCCCGGCGCGGATGATCCGCAGCGCTCAGCCATGGCCGCGGCTGCGTCGGCATGTAGAACGGGCTGTCGTCGACGCCGAGCTTCGGATTCGGCTGCGAGAGTTTGGTGGTCGGGGGAATGACGCGCTGCTGGAGCGCCAGCACGGCTTTGATCAGGCTTGCGGCGCCGGCGGCGGCCTTGGTGTGGCCGATCTGCGCCTTCACTGAGCCGACTGCACACCAGGGCAGCGCGGGCGTCTGAGCCTGTGAACGTTCTCGGGGTGGAACGGGCATCTCGCCCGTTCTTGACACGGCGGGGACGGGCGAGACGCCCGTCCCACCCGAATGTTCACTAGCTCTCTCGCCCGCACTCCCCTGAAAGACCGTCTTCAGCGCGTCGAACTCGACCACGTCTCCGACGCGCGTGCCCGTGCCGTGTGCTTCAACCAACTCGATGGTCGATGGCGCCACGCCGCTGATCGTGTACGCGTCGCGCAGCGCGATCGCCTGCCCTTCCGAGCGCGGCGCGTAGATGCTCTGCGAACGGCCGTCGCTCGATGTGCCGATGCCCTTCAGCACGGCGCAGATGCGGTCGCCGTCGCGCTGCGCGTCGGCGAGCCGCTTGAGCACCAGCATCCCGACGCCCTCGCCCAACACGGTGCCGTCGGCCTCCGCGTCGAACGGCCGCGCTTCGCCGCGCTGCGAAAGCGCCTGCGTTCGCGCGAAGCACATGAACATGAAAATGTCGTTGAACGTATCCACGCCGCCGGTGAGCACCAGGTCGCTGCGGCCGGCCTGAAGCTCCAGCACCGCCAGGTGCATCGCCGAAAGCGAGCTGGCGCAGGCCGCGTCCACGACGCAGTTCGTGCCTTTCAGATTCAGTCGATTGGCGATCCGCCCGGCCACGACGTTGCCCAAAAGGCCGGGGAACGAATTCTCCTGCCAGCCGACGTACGCCTGGGCAATCTCCTCGACCACGCGCTGCGCCGTCTCGGGATCGATGCCGGCGTTTTCCATCGCCCGCCGCCAGTGCGGATGGCCCAGCCGCGCCCCCAGCGGCACGACCAGCTCCATCGCACCCGTGACCCCCAGGATGACGCTGGCGCGCGTGCGGTCAAACTCGCGCTGCGCGCCGTAGCCGGCGTCCTGTAGCGCCCGGTTGCCCGTCACCAGCCCCAGAAGCTGCGCCGTGTCGGTCGCTTCCAGAATCGTCGGGGGAATGCCGTATTCGAGCGGGTCGAACGTCACCGGCGAGAGAAACCCGCCGCGAGCGCAGTAAACCATGTCCGGCTGTTTCGGGTCATCGTGCAGATAGTCCGCCGGTGACCAGTGCGTGGGCGGGATGTCGGTGATCGCGTCTTCGCCGCGCCGCAGCAGCCGCCAGTATTCCTTCAGCGACGGGGCGCCGGGGAACAGCGCCGCCATTCCGATGATGGCGATCGGTTCACCGGCGAGCCGGGATGTCGCGTTCGCGTCGCTCATGTTCCTTCGCACGCGCCGATGCGTCCTGGTTCGAGCAGCTCATCCAGGCAGCGCGGCGCGAATTGCGCCGCGGCCGGCGGCAACTCGACCCCCTGCGCCCGCAGCCACGCGGCGCGCGTCAGCGCCGCCGCGCCGATCATCAGGTTCAATCCAACCGTCACGATGTCGCGCCCTTCCGGCTTTTCAAGGGCCGATCCGCGCGCCCACTCGTTGAACGCGGCCATCGCCGGCCCGCACCACACCTGGTAATCCGCCTGGCGCGACGGCTCGCCGCTATTGGCCCATTTCGACGATTGACCGAGATACGCCCGGAAAACGAGCGCCATCCTGTGCTTCGGCTCGCGCTCGGCTCGGATGATCTGCGACGGATCGCGCCGCTCGAAATAGGCTCGCGTCTGTTCCCAGGCCGCTTCGAGCGACGTGCGGAAGTAGTCTCGCTCCAGCGTCGCCCGCTCATCCGCCGGCAGCGCGTCGAGCGAGTCGTACGTGCGATACAGCGCATACAGTTTGCGAGCGCGGACGCCAAAGAGCGTGCCGCGCTTCAACACCTGCACGTTTACACCCATCTCGAACATGTCCGCCGCCGGCGCCATCATCACATCCGCCTGCCCCGCCGCAGCCAGCATCCGCCGCACGGCGTCGCTCGTGCCCGCTTCGCGGCAAGACTGGTTGATCGACCCGGTCAGGATGTATGCCGCCCCCATCGCAAAGGCCGCGGCGGCGGAGGCAGGCGTCGCGATGCCGCCCGCCGCCCCGACGCGCAGCGGCCGGTCGTAGCCAAAGCGCGCCGCCAGTTCGTCACGCAGCGCCAGCATCGTCGGCAGCAGCGTTACCAGCGGCCGATTGTCCGTGTGCCCGCCCGAGTCCGCCTCAGCCGTGAGGTCTTCGGCCATCGGGATTGTCGCCGCCAGCTCCGCCTGCAAGGCCGTCATGTCGCCGCGGCGGACCAGCTCGGCCAGCATGGCCGGCGGCGGTGGGCTGAAGAACTTCCGCGCCAGCTCGACGCGCGAGACCTTCGCCATGACGCGATTCGGTGCGACCACCCGCCCGTCGGCCGATTCGTGAATTCCGCTCACGCGATAGCGCACCAGCGGCAGCGTCAGATCGAGATACGCCGACGCGCTCACCAGCCGCACGCCGCGGCGCAGATACAACTCAACCGTCGCCGCTTCGACATCAGGCTCGGCCGGGCTGTGAATCAGATTGAATCCGTACGAACGCGAGCCGACGGCGGCCTGAACGCGATCGATCGCGCTCTCAATGCGCTCCAGGGCAAGGCCGGCGGCGCCGAAGAATCCGAGAAATCCGGCCCGCGCAGCGGCCAGGACCATCTCGACCGACGCAATGCCGTTGGCCATTTCCCCGCAGATATATGAAAAGTCGACGCCGTGGTCGCGCCGGAACGAGGCGTCACCGAGTTGGCTCGGCCGAAGGGCCGGCGCCAGCGCCAGCAGCGCCGTTTGCTCGTCCCGCGGGCGGAGCCCCAGGGCCGCGACGCCGATGTGGGCCACGGCTGGCCCCTCCGGCGTCGAGACGACGAACAGCGGCAAACCGACGGCGTGAACCGCGTCAGCCAGCGCCTGATCGCCCGTCGCGGGCGCTGACGTCCCGCTCCACGTTCCGATCGGCGCCGCGGCCCCGCGGCAAGGAAGTAGCGCAGGTCCGGCCGATCGCGAGCTGTACGCCTCGGTCAGCAATGGCGGCGTCCTATGCCCGTACCAAGAACCGCCCGCCGTCCCACGTCCGGCAGGGAGCCAGAAACCCGACGACGTGCGCTCAGCCTGGGCACGTCAGACCGAATTCGCCGCGGCAAGCTGGGCGCGGATCGCGCCGTCGGCCCGCCGGGCAGGTTGGAGATAGTATCCTCAGACCGGCCGCATGCCAACGCAGGCGCCGCCAGTTCGCCCGGCGAGGCCGCATCCCGACAGAGCCTGCGATCGGCGACGTCTTTCCGAACCCGCCGCGCCAAGCGGCAGGTTGACGATCGTCAGCGATGGGCGCCCCACGGCCGCGGACGTCACCCCGCCGCTTGGCGCGGCGGGTTCGGACGGAACGCATCCTGAGACCGGATGCACCGCCTCGATGAGGTCGCGTGCGGTTCGTGACATGGATACGATTCGTGTGATGGAGAAGGCTCGCCAGCGATCGGCGCAGGAAATACAGGATGAAATCCTCCGCCGCATGACGCCGGAACAGCGCATCGACTGCGCCCTGCGCTGGACGTCCCTGACGCTTGAACTGGCGCGCAGCACGATCCGCAGCGCTCATCCCGACTGGCCGGCGGAGCACGTGGAGCGCGAGCTGGGACGCCGGATCACGGGGATCGACGTGACCAAGCTCGATTGGGCGCGGACCCGGCCGCAACGGGATCACAGCGGCGATCCGACGCGGATCGATTGCGGCGCGCCCGAGGACGGCTGATGGTCTTGCCGGACGAAGTGGCGCGGCTGCTGAAGCCACTGGACGATTCGGGGATTCCGTACGCCGTGACCGGCAGCCTGGCGAGCAGCGCCTGGGGCCGACCGCGCGCGACCTATGACGTTGACATATTGATCGCGCTGCGAGCGGCCGACGTGGATGGACTGCTCGGGATGCTGCCCGGCCCGGATTGGTACGTTGATCGCCAGGCCGCCCTGGACGCGATTGCCGCCGCCGGCGAGTTCAATGCGATTCACGCCGCCAGCGGCAGGATGTCGTCGGGATCATCGCGGTGCAGGGACCCGCGCTGGACTGGGACTACCTGCGCGAGTGGGCGGCGCGGCTCGACGTCGACGGGCTGTTGGCCGAGTGCCGGTCGGCGTGATTCATCGCGCCAGGGGGCCGAAGACGCTGCCTAGCCCGAGCTCTTCAAGCAGCACGTTCTCGCGCGTGTGCATCTCGCAATACCGGCGCCGTGAATGATCGTCGTACCCCGCCAAATGTAGAATGCCATGGGTGACGTACAGGGCCAATTCGGTCCGAACGAGTTGAGCGTGCCGCGCCGGTGCGCGCTTGCTCCGGCCGAGCCCGACCTGCCGCGCTTGGGAGCGGGCGACGTCCGCGCAAACCACGATTTCCGCTTCCAGTCTCCCACACCGTGCGTCCGTTCCCAGGTCGAAGGTGAGCACGTCGGTCGCCTCGCTGATCCCCAGCGTCTCGCGGTGCAGACGGGTCATCGCGGCGGCCCCGACGACCGCGATTGAGAGCTCCCCATGGCGGAATCCCTCGGATGCCGCGACATGCCGTGCGACGCGCGACAGCAGCGCGGCGGGGCAGCGCTTTCGGCTGAGTCGCGAGGCGACGTGAATCTCAATTGGCATGGCGACGGCAGGATAACCGCCGCTTGGTGCGAGAACGAACCCCCTGGGGGACCGGCCGCTGGCCGGCCTGTCGTTCTCGCGCTGGATGTTGCCGTCCCCTTGCGGCCGACGGGTATTCTTTCGCGGGTCTTCGCGCATCGCAAGACACGGAGCGCTTGAGACCAAATCGGGTGGGACGGGCGTCTCGCCCGTCCCTGATGCGGACGGGACGGGCGAGACGCCCGCCCCACCCAATTCACTCCCAAGGTCGAAGGGCGGACGCGACGGCGCGTTAACGGGCTGCTACGCGCGCGGGTGGGCCTTCTCGTAGCTTTCCTTGACCGTCTCGCCCGACAGGTGCGTGTAGATCTGCGTGGTGCTCAGGCTCTGGTGGCCGAGCATCTCCTGCACGCTGCGCAGGTCCGCCCCGCGCCGCAGCATGTGCGTGGCGAAGCTGTGCCGCAGCGTGTGCGGGCTGACCGACAGATCCAGGCCGGCGTCGAGCAGGTACTTGTCCAGCTTGCGGCGGACGGAGCGCGTGCTGAGGCGCTGGCCGTGTTTGTTGATGAACAGCGCGTCGTTGTCAAACGACGACGAGCGCGGGTCACTGCGGCGCAGCTCCATGAAGTGGTTCAGGGCCGTCATGGCGCCGGCCCCCAGCGGCAGCATGCGCTGCTTCTTGCCCTTGCCGGGGATGCGGACGGTGCTGGCTCGGAAGTCGATGTCGGTCAGCTTGAGCGCCACCAGTTCGCTGACGCGCATGCCGGTGTTGTAGAGCATCTCCAACATGGCCCGGTCGCGGGCGCCCAGCAGCGTGGTCGTGTCCGGGTTCGAAAGGAGTCGCTCGATTTCCGCCTCTTCCAGACACTTGGGCAGGCGCTTGTCCTGCTTGGGCGTGCGGATTGGCGCGACCGGATTGGCCTGCAAATAGCCGCGGCGGACGAGGAACTTGTAGAAGCTGCGCAGCGTGGCCAGTTTGCGGGCCACGGTCGACTTGCAGTAGTTCTTGTCGCGAAGCTGCGTCATGAAGACGCGCACCACGTCCGTATCCACGGCCAGCAGCCGGCGGTTCATGTCCTCGCCGCTGACGCCGCTCTCCTCCTGTCCAGCCGTCTTCAGCAGATACGTGCAGAACTGCTGCAGGTCGGCGGCGTAGCACTTCGAGGTGTGCGGCGAGAAGTGCCGCTCCACCCGCAGGTAGTTGATGAACTGCTGAATCAGACTTGCCTGTTCGCTCATCGCCGTGCCATCGCGCTGGGTGCCAGTGTTCACCGCTCGAACGGCGCTGTCGCCGCCGGAGTTTGAAAGCCACATGTTCTCAGGCCCTCTCAACCGACCGGGTCGAGTTCTTCGGATGCCTGCTGGCCGATCTGGTAGCTGAGGACGGCAGCGTCGAACCAGTCGAATTCGCTGTCCGGATCAGCGGCCATCGCGACAAACGTCGCCAACAGGTCGACCTCGCGGCCATCGCAGTAGCGGAAGACGAAGTGGTGCCCGTCTTTTTCCAGGGTGAGACAGCGTCTGGACGTCATCGGGACCTCTCGTCCGTCACGGCACTGCGCCGCGCGATCTCTTGCTGCGATAACATCGTCCGAATGAGGGACCAGCTTGTGAATCGCAGAAAGAGTTCCTGGGACTGAGTGAAGCGTTTCCAACCATAGGGGCTGCCGTGGCCGTCGCGCGCGTCGGCGAAGGCCTTCACTTCGGAAATCACCGCATCCGACGAGGCGTTGAAGACGCGCTGCACCTGCAGTGTCGGTGCGGCCGATAACTGGGTATCCGCGGCGAATTCAGTCGCGAGACTCTCAGCCCACGCCGCGTCCGCGCGGTCATACCACTGCGCCACCAGACCGACCACGGGCGGGTCATACGGGGAGTACTCCGTGACCGCGACGACCAGCGTGGCGTCGGCCGAGAACTCTCTCGCCAGATCATAGGCGTGCTGCGGCGACTCGACGCCGGACAGCCCGCGCGTCGCAAGCACCGCCAGCGTCAGGTTCACGGGAATCACGGTAAGCTCTGGGAAAGAAAGCAGTTCGGACGCAAGAATATCCGTCGCCTTGAGCGGGTCCAGATCCGGCGCACCGCTCAGGTTCAGCACGGGAGCAACCACAACGACGCGCGGCGCCGCTGGCGGAAGCTCGCATTTTCTGTCGCGGTGTGCGCACCCGGCGATGCAGCAGATCGCCATAAGTGCTGGCAGCAGCCGCCTCTGGGATTGCGGCGGGCGTGGCGACCCTCGGCGGGATTGCACGCACGCAGCCTGTACAGCACGCGGAATTCTAGGACTGCCGTGGACGGAAGTCCAGCATACTTCATGCCTTACGGGTTTTTCAGGCGGTGCGTCCATTCGGTCTTGCTCGGCTCCGCGTTGCCCGTGGGCATGCGACTCTACGACGACCCTGCGGGCGCCGGATTCAATGATGCGGTTTTTGATTTATCGGATGGAAGGATTGGCCGGACGCAGCGGAACTTTACTCGCCGCACGGAATGCGCGTGAGCGGGGCGGAGGTTGACGGCGGCTCAGCGCGCGACGGCGAATTTCGCCAAGGTCCGCGTGATTTTTTCGGAGAGTGACTCGACCGTGAACGGCTTGACCACGTAGTCGTTGACGCCGGCCTTCACAGCCTCGATCACGCGTCCCCTCTCGGCCTCGGTTGTGCACATGATGATCGGGAGCGTTTTATCTTTCTCGCGAATCTTGCGGACCAGGGTGATGCCGTCCATGTTGGGCATGTTCCAGTCGACCAGCATCAGGTCAGGCCGCTGGGCGCCGATGGCCGCAAGGGCCTCGACGCCGTCGCCGGTCTCAACCACGTCTTCGCAGCCGAGCTGCTTCAGAACATTCTTCTGGATGCTGCGGATGGTGCGCGAGTCATCGACCAGCAGGACTCTCATCAGCGCGCTCCTGTGGTTGCCAGGGGTCGGGCGGTCGCCGGTTTTCGGATCAGCGTCATTCCGATTTCGACGTACAGCGTTCCGTACGCGGTCTGACAGGGAATGACGATCCGGGGCGGATTCCGCGAGACCGACACGGTGTGGTCTTTTCCGAGAATCACGCTCGGCAGCGAGATGCTGATGTTCATCCCGTCGAACTCGGTCTTGGCGTTGCCGGCGACCATGTTGGCCAGTTCGCCGATCGCGTCCGAGAAGTCCGGGTTCGTCGGATCGATATTGGCGCCGGCAAACCTCTCGACCGCTCTGCAGGCGACATCGAGGCCGAAGCTCAGCACGACGCAGCCGGCAGCGTCGCCGGAAAAGCCGATCACACCCGAGACGTCGGGCGAGAAGGTCACGTGGTCCTTGAGCATCGGCTTCCCGATGGTTACCGGCGTGTGCACCATGGTCTCGAACACACGCTTGATGGCGGAGACGAACGGGTTGACGTACCTGACGTCCATGGGTGCTCCGCCGGTCGATGGCGCTTCGATGCAACCGTCTCTCTATCGGCGGCGGCTGTCCCGGGCTTGGATTTCGCTCGGTGGGTTCGCCAACGCGACGCTATCGGACCAGATGCCGAGCAGGTAGTCGTGTCAGCCATGGCGCCACGGTCACAGCGCAAACAACGACGCACACACCGGCGGCGACAAAGGCCGCGCGGTAGCCGGCGGACACGTCGTAACCCGCCTGCACCGCCGCCCAGCAGGTCAGCCCGCCCACGATCGGTCCGCAGAAGAAGCCGAGGCTGCCGGCCGTGTTGAAGCCGGCGAACGCGGACGCGCGCTGCGCCGCCGGCGCGAGGTCGCCGCAAATCGCCAGGTTCGGCGAGAAAAGCATGGCGCTCAGCACGCCCGAACCGATCATGGCGGCCGGCAGCCACGCGGCCGGCAGAAAGCCATAGACCGCGAACATCAGGCCGAAGCCGATATTGCCGGCCAGCATGAGCCAGACGCGCCCGACGCGATCGGCCAGCCTTCCGACCGGGTAACACAGCAATGCGAAGGGAAAGAGAAACAGGGCCAGCAAACCGCCGCGCTGTCCGGGGGTCAGGGCGCAGCATTCGCCGAGGTAGAGCACGAAGCTCGAGACGATGACGCCGACGCACAGGCGATCCACGAACGCCAGCGCAAAGACCGTCGCCAATTGCGGCCGGGTGCGCAACAGGGCCAGCGCCTCCCATGTGCTGCGGCTGTGCTGCCGCGCGCGGCAACCGTGCAGCGCGGCGGCGGCCAGGACGGCGACGAGGAGCGAAATGCCGCCACCAACCTGGAAGACCAGCGACGGTTCGGATTGACCGAGCCTCCCGCCGAGCGGGGCGCCGACGGCTGTTCCGAGAATCAGGGCCGAGCCGATCAGCCCCATGACCCTTCCGCGGCGGTGGGGGCCGCACCCGTCGGCGGCCATCGCCATAATGGTCGTCAGCGCCACGATATGCGCCCCGCCTTCAAGAAAACGCAGCGCCATCAGCAAGGCCGGGGAGTTCGCGTGCGGCATGGTCCAGAGCAGCGCCGCGTCGGCCAGGGCGGCGATCATCAGCACTGGGCGGCGGCGCCCCAGGCGATCGGCCAGTGCGCCGCCGAGCGGAGCCAGCAGCGCGGCGCCGACCATGTTGATCGACATGAAGACGTGGGCCCAGGCGCGGGCCTGACCGAAGCGGTCCAGCACCAGCTCCTTGAGCACCGGGACGAGCATTGTCACGGGCAGCATCGTCAGGAAGAGCGCCAGAGCCAGCGTGAGAAGCGTGCGCGTCGAGGAAGGCTGTTCGGGCGGCTCGATCGCCGCGGCCGAGGCTGGAAACTCGGCCGGCGCGGCACTCGTCGGCGCGCGCGTCGGGCCTTCGCTAGTGTTGATCGTCACGCTGTTTGCATCTTGATTGGGTGGGACGGGCGTCTCGCCCGTCCTTGATGCGGCCGGGACGGGCGAGACGCCCGTCCCACCCATGATGCACCATTATTGATCAGCTGCACGAGTCCTAGTGCGGCACCGGGCAGCGGGGCGCTGGCGCGGGCGTCTGCTCTGCGCCCGGCGCGCGGTCGTATATCTCGTGCGTGGGGCGCGACGCCAGTATCTTCGATTTTCCCCAGTCGGTAACGGCCTTGAACTGCGCCGAGCCGGTGAATGCGTCGAACGCGGGGCGCGACGACCACTCAGACAGGATCATGTACGACGACGCCTGGGCTACGTCGCGGTACAGGCGCGTGCGGACATGCCCGTCGGTCCGGCCCATGATCTCGAGCACTTTTGCAAAGACCGCCTCAAACTCCGTGGTTTTGTCGGCGATCACTTCGTAGTTCATGCCAACCGTCACCATGCCATTCACCTCCGTCGGAGCGCGACCGTCAGGGAGCGGTCTTGAGCTTTGGACAATCACATCGCCGCCGACATCGCCAGTTCCTCCGCGATGCCCTCGGCGATGAGCGCATACACGCGGCTCGGAATCACATCGACGCGCAGATGGCCGGCCAGCTCGGTCACGTCGGCCTCGATGTGCCTCAACACCGAGGACAGCGCCGACAGCGGCAGTCCGGCCTTGCCCGCGGCCCACGTGCACACGCCGCGGACGGCGGGCTTGTTCGACGACTCGCACAGCAGCCGCGCCAGCTCGGACGCGCCGTTGAGGATTCCCGCGGTGCGCGTCACGGGAGCCGGCGTTTCCGGCAGCGCTTCGGAGTGATGATAGCGGACGGCGGTGACGATCTCGGGCGGGAGCCCCCATTTTTCCAGAGCCCAGGCGCTGACCTCGGGGTGGGCCAGGCCGACGCTGTCGAGCTCCGTGTTCACCAGGTCTTCCGCGCGCCGCGGCGCGTAGCACTCGGCCGCCGGGTGATACGCCGGCGGCATCGCGCGCGCCAGAATCACGACTCCCACGTCGCACAGCAGCCCGGCCATGAAGGCCGCGTCGCGCTGCACGCCGGTGATCTGCTCGGCGAAGCGCGCCGCCAGCACGCCGGTCGCCAACGACCGGCGCCAGTAGTAGCTGGTGTCGATTTCACAGTGCCGACCGGTGTTGACCTGGTCGATCATGCTGCGGCCGATGACCATCGTTCGAACACGGCGAATGCCGAGCCGCACCAGCGCGTCGTCGATGCTCGCGAGTTTCCGGCCGCCGCCCAGCAGCACGGAATTGGCCAGCCGCAGGATGTCGCTGACGACTCCGGCGTCGCTGGACAGCAGTCGCACGACATCGGACTGCTTGTAGTCCGGGTCGCGCGTGACCTGGAGCAGGCGGGCGACGATCTGGGGCGGCGAGGGAATCGTTCCCGACGATTCGATCTGCTTGATGATTTCCGGATTCACGCCCGTGGCTCCTGGATTGGGCGGCTGCGTCCGTTGTCAGACGTTATCGGCACGCCTGGGCCGGCCCGCATCACGCCGTCGCTGCGAGCGCGCCATGGAGGACGCGCAAGAGACGGGGGCAGGGTTCTACCCGCATGGTGTAACAACAGAATTCATCGGACGCTCAAGCCGGCGAGTACACGAAGCGATACAACAGATGGTCCTTCCTGCTCGCAGACGCACCCTGCGCGGCATGCGCCAAACGTCCGGCGGCGGCATGTCCCGCGCGTTGCGGCGGCGCCAGAGGAACGGCATGAGCACGCTGGCGACTCCCCCACGGCCGGCAACGGCGCCCGCGGCAACGGCCGCCGCCGTCGGCGCGTCAAACGTGACGAGAGCCTCGCTCGCAGGCATCCTGCAGATCGTGAGCTTCCGCCTTGCGACTGAGGAATACGGCGTCGACATCCTGCGCGCTCGTGAGATCATCAAGCTGGGACAGATCACGCCCATGCCTGAGACGCCGGTTTTCATCTGCGGGCTGATGAACGTGCGCGGGCAGGTGATTCCGATCGTGGACCTGCGGCGGCGCATCGGCCTGCCGGCGAAGGACGCGGACGAGCAAACGCGCATCATCGTGGTCGACGTGGCGGGCAAGACAATCGGCATGGTGGTGGACGCGGTGACGGACGTGCTGCGGATCGGCGCCGGCCAGATCGAGCCGCCGTTGTTGAGCCCGGCCGGGATCGAGCACGACTGCCTGCGCGGGCTGGTACGCCTCGGAAACAGACGGCTGATGCTGCTGGACGTCGATGGCGTCCTGACGTGTGAATTGGCGACAGGCTCGAGGCCATGAGGACCGGGTGATGAAAGGCAACGAACGACACCTTGCGGATACGCACCGGGTGGGAGCCATTTTGAACGACGCGGAGCCGGGCGCCGTGGGAGCGGAACGGCGGACGCGCAACCCGCTGCGGGAAGTGGCCGAGGCGGTCCACACAGCCACGGCCGAGGTCACGCGTTGCGCCGAAGAGGGCGGCGCTGCCGTCGAGAGAAGCATCGCGGCCATGAAGCTGATCGACGCGTTGGGTGAGCAGATGAGCGAGATCATCGGCGACGTCGGCGAGATCGCCAGCCAGACGAACTTGCTGGCCCTGAACGCGGCCATCGAGGCCGCCCGCGCCGGCGAGCACGGGCTGGGATTCGCCGTCGTCGCGGACGAGGTCCGCAAACTTGCGCAGCGGAACAGCCAGGCAGCCCGGGAAATCACGCGCCTGATCAAGGCGAGCACCGGGTGCGCCAGGGAAAGCGCAGCGTTTTCCGAGCAGACCGGCCAGGCGCTCCACGAGGTCGTCCAGCGGATCGGAGCGGCGGCGAAGGGCATCGCCGAAATCGCGGGCGTCGCGCCCGCCCGTCCCGCGGAGCAGCGCTGATTTCTCCCGGCGTTCTCTTGACGAGCCGCCCACGGCGGGATGCGCGGTCCAACGACATGAGCGAGAGCATCGAAGTCACGCCCGACCTGCTGGCCGGATTCCTCGACGAGGCGCCGGACTATCTTGGCGCCCTGGAGGAGGGTTTGCTGGCGTTCGAGGCCCGGGCGGGCGGCGGCGCGATCGCACTGCGCGACGAGGCCGACCACGAGCGGTTGAACGCGGTCTTCCGTGCGGCACACAGCCTGAAGGGCATCGCCGCCTCGCTCGGCTTCAAGCGCATCCGCGATCTCACGCACGTGATGGAATCGCTTTTTGAACAGCTCCGCGCGGGCAAGCGCGCGCCTTGCGGAAGCGAGGTCGAGGCGCTCTTCGCCGCGCTGGATACGTTGCGCGAGCTGATTGCCGAGTTGTCCGAGCCGCGCGATGCGCAGGTCTCAATCGATGACGCGCTGTCGGCGCTGAATGCAATTCTCACCACGACCCCGTCAACGCAGGACGCGACCGCCGCGGCGGACCGAGGTCGAGCGACTTCGGAACCCAGCCAGCCGCCGCCACAGGCCGAACGGCGCGGCCGGGCGATGACCGTTTGCGTGCGTTTCAAGGACCGGTTCGACGCGGCGATTGAGGCCTGCATCCTGCACAACCGCCTGAACGACATCGGCGAGCTGGTCGGGAGTGAGCCGGACGTGAGTACGCTCGACGGCGAGGCCAGGGTTGAGCGAGTCGTGTTTCGCGTGATCACCGAGCACACCCCGGAAGAGGTGGAGGCGATCGTACGTCTCTATTCGGTTGAATCCGTGACCGTGACTCCGCCGGACGCCGTCCCGTCCGGGCAGGCGGTGATCGAGGCATCGCGCGAGTCGAACGCGACACCGCCCGCCGCCTCCACCCTCGGTTCGCCAGCCGGATTCGTTTCCGATCCGCCTCCCGTCGCGGGATCGGGCGAAGAGGGCGCGCCGCGCGCCGGCGAGACCATCCGCGTCGACCTGGAGCGGCTGGACGAGCTCATGAACCTGAGCGGCGAGCTGGTGATCAACCAGGCCAAGGTTGACGACGTCTCGCGGCGGCTGGCCGAGCTCTCCGCGCATTCGAACATGAACCGTCTCGCGGAAGACCTGGCCGGGCGGCTGGCTAAGCTGCGCGAGCTGGTCCGCGAGCTGAGCCAGCCGGGCGACCACGGCCGCGTGATTACGGAAATGTCGAATGTGACGCTGCACTTTGCGGCCGACGTCGAAGAGGTGAAGCGGCTGGTGAAGCGCGTGCATGCCTCGCGCTCCGTCTTGAACGACCTGTCGGAGGCGGTGCACAGCCTCAACCGCATCAGCGCGGGCCTCCAGAAGCGCATCATGCAGACCCGCATGGTCGCGATCGGCCCACTCCTCCAGCGCTTCCGCCGCGTGCTGCGCGATATCGGCAAGTCCGCCGGAAAAAAGGTGGACGTGGTTCTGCACGGCGAAGCGACCGAGCTGGACAAGCGGCTGATTGACGAGCTGGTCGATCCGCTGACGCACATCGTGCGAAACAGCGTCGACCACGGCCTGGAGAAACCGGCCGACCGCGGCCTCGCCGGAAAGGCCGAGACCGGGCACGTGACGCTGAACGCGCACCGTGATGGGCGGCACATCTGCATCGAAGTCCGCGATGACGGCCGAGGCATCGACGTCGACGCGATCAAGCGGAAGATCGTCCAGCGCGCGCTGGCCTCGCCGCAGCACGTTGAGCAGATGAGCGACCACGAGGCGATCCAGTACGCGTTCAAGCCGGGCGTTTCCACCGCCGAGCAGGTGACCGACCTCTCCGGCCGCGGCATGGGCATGGACATCGTTCGCACTCGGGTCGAGAGCATGAGCGGCGCGGTGGATGTGCAGTCGACGCCCGGCCAGGGGACGGTCGTCACGATCCGCCTGCCGCTGACGCTGGCGATCGTCAGTGCGTTGATGGTGCGCGTGGGCAAGTGCACGTACGGGCTGCCGCTGGAGTCGGTGATCGAGGTCATCACCGTGCCGCGCGCCGGCGTGCAGCACATTGAGGGCCGGCCGGTGGTTCGCGTCCGCGGCCGCGTTGTTCCGCTGGCGCTTTTGGAATGGGCATTCACGATGAACCACGCGGAGCAGCGCACGCGCAGCCGCGACGAGGCGGATTACACGGTGGTCGTACTGGCCAGCGGACTCGAAATGATTGGGCTGGTGGTGGACGAGGCGATCGGCCCCGAAGAACTTGTGATCAAGGACATCGCCGCGAACTTCCGCCACGTGAACGGCATCGCCGGCGCGTCGATCATGAGCGATGGAACGGTGTCGCTGATCCTCGATGTGGCCGAACTGGCGACGGCGTTCGCCGGCGGCGGGGCGACGGACCTGTCATGAGGCGCGCGCGTCACTCTCCGACAAGCTGAACTACGACCTCTCGGCTGCGCGGCCGCGTGTCGAAGTCGATCAGGACGATCTGCTGCCAGGTCCCCAGCGTCAGCCGCCCGCCTTCGATCGGCACGACGACGGATGGGCCCAGGAGCGAGGCGCGGACGTGCGCGTGGCCGTTGTCGTCGTTCCAGGTCTCTTCGTGCTTGTAGTACTGACCCGCGGGCGCGATGCGCTCGAAGAACGCGCGCAGGTCGTGCGTCATCAGGCCCGGCTCCGCCTCGGTGGTCGTGATCGATGCGGTCGAACCGACGACGAAGACGCACGCGATGCCCTCGCGAACGCCCGATTGCAGAGCGGCCTGCTGCACGCGCGGCGTGATGTCGATGACGTCACAATCGCCGCGGGTCGAAATCGAGAGCTGTCGCGTCACGACCACGGGTGGCCTATCCCGCCGCGGGAGATGCGCTGCGCCCGGCGCGCCAGTGCGTCGCCAGCGTCTGCCATGCGATGTAGAAATAGCCGGAGATGAAGATCGCGACGAACGGCAGGGCGGCGGAGATGCGCTCGACCCACTTGGGGTGAAGGAACATCGGCAGCACCCAGGCCAGCAGATAGACGCCCATGAACAGCTCGGCCCAGACCTGCCAGCCGTGCTTGCCGCGGAAGGCGCCCGCGCGCCGTTTCCACTCGCCGGATTTTCCTGCTGCGTCGCCGAACTTGGGCGTGCGGACGAACTCGCCGGTGCCGCCGAAGAAGCCCTCCAGCGCGGCAATGGCGTTGTTGAAGGCGATGCCGATGCCGACGGCCATCAGGGCCGGCAGAAAGCGAATGGAGTCGTACCAGCTCTTGAGCTGCTCGCGCTGGCTGTAAACGTAGAACGCGATCGCGGAGCCGAAGCCGACCACGAACAGAAACGCCTCGAAGAGCCACTGCCAGACGCTGGTCGGGCCGCTGAGGATCAGCTTGGCCCACAGCGCCGGCCCCAGCAGCAGCGACAGCAGCACCATGAGCACGTAAACGACGCCGCTGGTGAGATGAAAGACCGCCTCGACCTTGACGCGCCAATCCGCCGCGGACGCCAGTACGCGCGGCAGAAGCTTGACGCAGGTCTGTGCGCCGCCTTTCGTCCAGCGGTGTTGTTGAGCCTTGAACGCGTTCATTTCCGGCGGCAACTCGGCCGGCGAGGTCAGGTCGGGCAGGAAGACGAACTTCCATCCGCGAAGCTGGGCGCGGTAAGACAGATCGAGGTCTTCAGTCAGGGTGTCGTGTTGCCAGCCGCCCGCGTCTTCAATGGCGCTGCGGCGCCAGACGCCGGCGGTCCCATTGAAGCTCATGTAGCGGCCGCTGCGATTGCGGGCGGTGTGCTCGATCATGAAGTGGCCGTCGAGCAGAATGGCCTGAGCGTTGGTCAGCACGGACGCATTGCGGTTCAGATGGTCCCAGCGCGACTGCACCATCCCGACGCGCTGGTCGCTGAAATAGTGAATCGTGCGCCGGAGAATGTCCGCCGGCGGAACGAAATCGGCGTCGAAGATCACCACAAATTCGCCCGCTGCCTGCTGCAGACCGGCCGCCAGCGCGCCCGCCTTGTAGCCGGTTCGATCCGAGCGATGCAGGTAGGAGACGTTATGGCCGGCGGCCCGCATGCGTTCGACGGCCTGCTGCGCGAGTTGGCGCGTTTCGTCGGTCGAGTCGTCGAGCACCTGAATGTCGAGCAGGTCGCGCGGATAGTCGATGCGGCAGGCCTGCTCGATGATGCGCTCCGCGACGTAGCGCTCATTGAACATGGGCAACTGGACGGTGACGCGCGGCAGCGACTCAAAGGCCCCTGCCGGCTGCGGCGCCTGCCGCCGAACGCGCAGGTAAGTCAGGACCAGGAAATATCGGTGCAGGCCGTAGACGCAGAGGATGGCCAGAATGGAGAAATACGCCAGGACTGCGGCCCAGCAGAGCGTCTCGGCGTCCGGTAACAGCATGCCCACCACCGTGGTGGCAACTCCACCGCCCCTGACCGCGAACCTCTACCTTAGTTCGATACCGCGCATCGTGTCAAACGACGCCGGCGTCGCAGGAGTCGACCCGTCGGCGGTGTCGACCAGAGACCGGCCGCAGGCCGGTCCTCCAAACTCAGACAAGAGATTCTAGTAATAACCGCGACTCCACGCCATGCCGCGGTCCCCTGTGGTGGCGTCGGGTTGTGACCCGAGGCTCAGGCAGGCTCGGCGGGCGTATCTGTCCGAACCCGCCGCGCCAAGCGGCGGGTCGACGTCCCCGGCGCGCGTGGGCCAATTGTCTGCCGGCAGACCGGTCGGAGGCTGATCCCGGATTATGATCTGCCGCACCGATGAACAAGTCACACGCCAGAACGTTTCTGCTGGTCGATTTCGCCCCGTTATGGCTGGCGGTGCTGCTACTCGTGGGGACGTTCTTCCTGATCTCACCGCCCCGCGGACAGACGTTTCCCGGCGCGATTCCGTGGAGTCCGCACTCGCTGCTCCGCGTGCTGATCGACGCCATGTCGCTGGGCGGAGTCCTCTTCGGCGTCCGCGGGGCGGAGATCAAGGAGACCGTCTTTCAGCTTGCCGCGTCGTTCGGACTGATCGTGCTCTCGGGCAGGCTGCTGGTGCGCGGCGACGGCGCAGGTCTGCCGCGCGACTGGTCGCGCCATCCGGCGGCTTCGTCGCAGTGGTTCCTCGCCGCCTGGGTGGGAATCTCGCTGTGCAGCGCGAGCTGGGCTGGCGACCGATCGCTGGCCCTGACGCAGGCGGCGCTGCACGCGTTCGGCGTCGCGTGGGCGCTGTCGCTGGCCTACACCCTGCGGCGCGCGGATTTGCCGCGACTGCTCAGCGCGATCGTCCTGCTGACGTCGGTCGCGGCGGCGCTGTGCGGCTGGTATTACCACGAGCGAAATCCGCATCACCGGCCCGGCTTTCCGCTCGGAAATCCGCTGGTTCTGGCCGCGGCGATGCTCCCGGCGATGATCATCTGCATTTGCCGCATCGCGGACGCGGTCGCCGCGGCGCTGCGCGGGGATTCCGCGCCGTCGCGGCGCGCGGCCGTCGCGTCGGCCGTCGCACTTATCCCGCTAGCTTATTGCTTCGCGCTCACGTCCAGTCGCGGGGCGACGTTGGCGCTGGGTGTGTCGCTCGGTCTGCTGGTCGTGATCGTCGCGGGGCGACGGACCCGCTGGGTGATTGCCTCCGCAATGCTGCTGAATATTGCCGCCGCGGGCGTCTGGTTCATCGGCTATTCCAGCCAGGACCCGACCATGGCCCGCGGGGCGACGATTCGATTCAGGCTGTACGCCTGGCGCTACGCCGCGGAGCTGTGGCAGCAGCGACCCTGGGCCGGACACGGGGCCGGCTGCTACCCGCGGCTGGCGAGCCAGTTCGCGGCCTACGACCGGGCCGTCGATCCGGCTGCGTTCATGGGCGACGTGGTCGGCCATGCGCACAATGAGCTCTTTGAGATTTTCGCCGAGATCGGTCTTGTTGGCGGAGTGACCTGGGTCGCAGGGATGCTGGCGGCGTGTCTGGCCGCCGTGCGGCTGCGGCGACAGGCTCCGCCGCGGGAGCGCTGGGTCGTCTTGGCGCTGCTCGGCTCATTCGCGGCGCTTCTGGCCGACTCACTGACGGGCGTGAACCTGAGGTTGGGGGGCGTGCCGGCGCTGTTCTTCACGCTGCTCGGCCTGATCTGGGCTGCGGCCCGGCACGCCGCCGAAACGGATGCGAGTGCGTCGCCGGCGCTGGCTCGCGCGCCGGGCCGGAGCCCGGGCGCTTCCGCTGCGCTCATCGCGGGTGTTGTCATGGGCGCGCTGGCGGCAATGAACGCGATGGGTGTGCGGCGCGAGTACGATGCGTACGCGGCCATTCAGGCCGACGACGCGTACTCGGCCCGCCTGATCGCCGCCCGGGCCGAGTCGATGCTGCTCGATCCTCTGCGAAAGCTGGCCTGCGCCGAACTGCACGCCGACGCCGAGCTCGGCTTGGCCCGGTTCGCCGTCGAACAGTACGCCGAGGCCGCCGCCCGGCAGACGCCCGGCGCCGCGGCGTCGGCGCCGGCTGATCTGGGCGCGCTGCGCGACTCGGCCGTCCAGCAGTGCCAGACGGCGTTCGACGCGGCGGAGGACCTGCTCCGCCGCAGCCCGGCCTTCCGCCGCGTCTCGACCAACGCGGCCCGCGCCGCCGAGTGGCTCGCGGCGCTGCTCCGCGCCGAAAACCCGCGCGGCGCCGCGGAATGGCACGACGAAGCTGAGAAGGCGTGGCGGCGGCAGCGCCTCTGGCTGAAGTATGACGCCGAGACGCTGCTGGCCCTGGCCGACTACCTGCCCACGATGGACGAACGCATCGGCGCGCTGCGCGACGCACTTCGCTCGGTGGACGCCAAGGGCGCCTGGCTTGGCGCGCTGCGATCGCTCGCGCAGCAGCCCGGCTTTCAGCAGACGCTCGAGAGCATGATGGACTACGCCGCCCCGATCGATCCGCAGTCGGAACCGAACGCCATCGTCACCTCGATGGCGCCGGAAATGCACCGGGTGGCGGCGGCTTTCGCCGGGCTTCGCGGTGATTATGTTTCCGCGGCCAGCGCCGCGGCTCGGGCGGCGGCGCTCTACGACAAGCTGCGCGTGCGCTTCCCGCTGCTGTACTCGATCGCACGCGGAGAGCAGGCCGATTACCTGCTGGAAGGCGACTGGCGGCAGGCCGACCGCGCCGCGGAGACGCTGGAATCCGCGATCGCCGCGCTGCCGAAGATTCAGGAACAGAAGTATGAAGAGATGCTGCAGCCGTTCCGCGACCGGTTGATCCTGTGCCGCCTCGCGGCCGGTCGGGAAACCGAAGCCGCGGCGCTGCTCAAGGCAGGCGACGCCGACGCGGCCAATCAGGCTGGCGGCGACCGCCTGGCTGATGCATACGTGACGCTTGTGCGTGTCTTCATCAAGCGCCCGGTGGAGGCGCGCCCGCCCCTGAGCGACCGGCTCGAGGCGGCCTTGCGCCTCGCGCCGTCACACCTGCATGCCTGGAGCTGGCTGGCGTGGCTTCACGCCGAGCGCGGCGACGCGCACGCCGTTAACGCGACGCTTCGTCGCGCCGCGGCGGTCGGCGTGACCTCGGCCGATCTCGCCCGCGTTCGTCGCAGTCTGGCCGAGCAGTTCCCGGCCATGCGCGAATCGCTGGTCGGCGACGGCGACGCGCCGCCGCGGCGTTGATCGACCCCTAGCACGATCCAAACCGCGCCGCTATACTCACTCGCGTTTGTATAACTTTGAGGCACCGACGGTTGCGATCCGGCGCCGCTTGGGCGTGTTCGGGGTCGGTTCCGGCGGCGGCAGGTGTGTTGAGCCGAGCATCATTGACCCGTATCAGCGGTGCAGAGTAATCATCAGGCCGCCCTGTCGGCGGCATTTCATATGACGGAAATCATTGCACTCTGCGGATAGCCGATGACGAACGGGCCTTTCCGGCTCAGCCACGCCGTTTCCCCTGCCCGCTGGCAAGACTGATTCGCAACCCGGTGCGGACGGCGCGCGGAGCGCGTCGTCGCGGGATTTTCTCTGGATCAAGCACCGGATGGCAAAATGGCATCACATTTGGTTCTCGCGGCCGACTGGGGTATGGCCGCGCTGTCGCTCGTGCTCGGGGCGGCGCTGGGCGCCGCCGGACTGTGGCTGATCGCGCGGGGCCGCGCCGGTCGCCTTCTGGCCGATAAGAAGGCGGAAGGGGAACGGTCGCTGCGGGAGGCGTCGCTGCGCGCCGACGAAATCGTCAAGAACGCGGAGGTCGAGGGGCAGAAGCGCCTGCTGGAGGCGATGGAACGGTTCGAGCAGGAGACCAGCGAGACGCGGGCGGAGATCAAGACCGCTGAAAAGCGCATCGCCAACCGCGAAGACTCGCTCGACAAGAAAATGGACGTCCTGCTCACGAAGGAGCGGGCCATCGAGTCGGCCGAGTCCAAGCTGGCCGATCGCGAAAAGGTGGTGGTCGATAAGACCGCCAAGGTCGACGAGATGCTCGCCCAGCAGCGGGCCGAGCTGCTGCGCATCAGCAAGCTCACGCCCGACGACGCCAAGGCGCTGTGCCTGAAGCGGTTCGAAGCCGAGGTCGAGTCGGAAGCGGGGGAGATTTTCGACCGGCTCATCACCACCGCCGAGGAGAACGCCCGCGAGCGGGCGCGCTACATCACCATCGGCGCGATTCAGCGCTACGCGGCCGAGCATACGTGCGAGGCGGTCGTCGCGACGGTGGACGTGCCATCCGACGAGATGAAAGGCCGCGTCATCGGCCGCGAGGGGCGGAACATCCGCGCGTTTGAGAAGACGACCGGCGTCACGGTGGTGGTCGACGACACCCCCGGCATCGTCAGCATTTCCTGCTTCGACCCCGTCCGCAAGGAAATCGCGCGCATGTCGCTGGACCGGCTGATCCGCGACGGGCGCATCCACCCCACGCGGATCGAGGAGATTGTGGCCGAGGTCACCAAGGAAATCGACAACCGCGTGGTCGAAGCCGGCCGCCAGGCGGCCCAGGAGGCGCAGGTCAACGGCGTCAACAAGAAAGTGCTGGACGTGCTGGGCCGGCTGCAATTCCGCACCAGCTACGGCCAGAACGTGCTGCGGCACAGCATCGAGGTGGCCTACCTGTGCGGACTGATGGCCAGCGAGTTGGGCCTGGACCCGGCGCTGGCGCGGCGCTGCGGCTTGCTGCATGACGTGGGCAAAGCGCTCGACCACGAAATGGAAGGCAGTCATACGAAGACCGGCTCCGAGCTGGCCCGCCGCTACAACGAGCCGCCCGCGGTCATCAACGCCATCGGCGGCCACCACGGCGACATTCCCGCGACGCATCCTTACACGCCGCTGGTCACATCGGCCGACGCCATCAGCGCCGCCCGCCCCGGCGGCCGGCGCGAGTCGCTCGAGCGCTACATCAAGCGGCTGGAGGACCTGGAGAAGATCGCGACCTCGTTCAACGGCGTGCGGCAGGCGTACGCGATCGAGGCCGGCCGCGAAATCCGCGTGATCGTGGACGCGATGCGCGTTGATGACCACTCGTCGCTGAAGCTGGCGCACGACATCGCGCGGAAGATTGAAGACGAGATGCAGACATTCCCGGGCGAGATCAAGGTGACGGTGCTGCGAGAGGTGCGGGCGACGGAATTTGCCATCAGCGGGCGGGCGCATCGGCGGGAGGAAGAACGCGTCTGAAAACCCGCACTGAACTGCCGCTTTCCTCCCATCGCCGCTGCCGATAGCCTGCCGCCATGCCATCCTGGTATTCCTCCCTTTTCGGCGTTCAGAAGCCCGTGATCGGCATGCTGCATCTTCTGCCGCTGCCCGGATCGCCGGGTTTTGCGGGCGATTGGGAGGCGGTTCGCACGCGGTTGATGGAAGACGTGCAGGCGCTGGCGAGCGGCGGCGTGCACGCCCTGATGATCGAGAACTTCGGCGATGCGCCCTTTTTTCCCCGCCGCGTGCCGCGCGCGACGGTGGCATTCATGACGGCGCTGGCCGCCGACGTGCGCCGCGCGACTACGCTGCCGCTGGGGATCAACGTGCTGCGGAATGACGGCGTGAGCGGCGTCGCGATTGCGGCCGCGGTTGGGGCGCAGTTCATTCGCGTGAATGTCCTGTGCGGGGCGCGCGTTACCGACCAGGGCGTCATCGATGGCATCGCCCACAAGCTGCTCCGCGAGCGGGCCGCCCTCGCCGCACGCGGCGTGCGCATCTTCGCGGACGTGAGCGTGAAACACTCGGCGCCGCTCGGTTCGCCGCGCCCGATCGAGGATGAGGTGGCCGACACGCTTCATCGCGGCGGAGCGGACGCGCTGGTGGTCTCAGGCAGCGGCACCGGCCGGCCGACCGATCCGGAGCTGGTCCGTCGCGTGAAAGCGGCGGCCGGCGATGCGCCGGTGCTGGTGGGCAGCGGCGTGGACACCGAAACGCTGCCGGAGCTTGCGCCGCTCGCGGACGGGTTCATCGTCGGCACATCGCTGAAAGTGGGCGGAAAGTCCTCTGCGCCGATCGATCCGCCGCGCGTGCGGGCGTTCATGCAAGGCTTGCGCGCCTGAAACCCGGCCGACGACGGGTGTCGCGGCCGCGGCGGACCAATTACTATCCGGCGACCGCAAGAACTTCCAGGTACCGTCAGCCATGAGCCAGCAGATCGACATCGGCATCGTCATGGGCAGCCGCAGCGATTGGGAAACGCTGCGGCACGCGGCGGAAACGCTCGACAAATTCACAGTCGCTTACGAAGTCCGCGTCGTCTCGGCACATCGCACGCCTGACCAGCTTTTCGAATACGCTCAAACCGCCGAGCAGCGCGGGTTGGCGGTGATCATCGCGGGCGCCGGCGGCGCGGCGCATCTGCCCGGGATGCTGGCGGCCAAGACCGCCGTGCCGGTGCTGGGCGTGCCGGTCGAGTCGCATGCGCTGAAGGGGATGGACTCGCTGCTGTCGATGGTGCAGATGCCGGCCGGCGTGCCGGTCGGGACGCTGGCGATCGGGACGGCGGGGGCGGTGAATGCGGCGCTGCTGGCGGTCGCCATCCTGTCGCATTCGCGGCCCCCGCTGCGCGAGGCGCTTCACCGCTATCGCGCCGCGCAGACGCAGCGCGTGCTGGAGCACCCCGACCCACGGGTAAACCTATGAAAGTCGGCGTCCTCGGCGGCGGACAGCTCGGCCGCATGCTGGCCCTGGCCGGCTACCCGCTCGGCATCCACACGCGATTTCTCGAACGTCGCTCGGATTGCCCGGCGGGCTACCTGGAAGAAGTGACCGTCGGCGCATACGACGATCCGCAGGCGCTTGAGACCTTCGCCCAGGATATCGACGTCGCTACGTTTGAGTTTGAGAATGTGCCCGAATCGGCGGCGCGGTTTCTGAGCGGGCGCGTGCCGGTGTACCCGCCGCCGGCCAGCCTGGGCGTGACGCAGGACCGCCTGGCGGAGAAGCGGCTGTTCGAAGAGCTGGGCATTGCAACCGCGCCGTTTCGCGCGGTCGATTCGCTCGATCAACTGCACGCCGCGCTGGACGCGCTTGGCCCGCCGGTCGTGCTCAAGCGGCGGCGCCTGGGCTATGACGGAAAGGGCCAGACGGTCATTCGCTCGGCCGACGAGATCGCGCCGGCCTGGGCGCACTTGGGTGACGCGGCCGGCGTGTTGGAGTCATTTATCGAATTCGAGCGTGAGTTGTCGCTGATCAGCGTCCGCGGCCGCGACGGCGAGATTCGTCATTATCCGCCCTGCCACAATGTGCATCGCGACGGGATTCTGAACGTCACTATTGCGCCGGCGCTGGACCTGGACGCGACGATGGTCGCCGCGGCGGAGCAGGCGAACCGGCGGATTCTGGAGCATTTTCAGTACGTGGGTGTGCTGACGGTTGAGTATTTCGTGTCGGGCTCGGCGCTCCTGGCCAACGAGACGGCCCCGCGCGTTCATAATTCCGGCCACTGGACGATCGAAGGGGCCGACGCGAGCCAGTTTGAGAATCACCTGCGGGCAATTCTGGGCCTGCCGCTGGGCTCGACACGGGCGGTCGGATTCTGCGGGATGATCAACCTGATCGGCACGGTTCCGCCGCTGGCCGACCTGCTGCGGCTGCCGGGCGTGCACGTGCATCTGTACGGAAAAGAGCCGCGGCCGGGGCGCAAGCTGGGGCACCTGACGGTTTTCGACGCGACGCGCGAGGGGATGATGCGGCAGTTCCGCGCGCTGCGCGGCGTGGCAATGAGCATGGAGATCTGAAACCGCGATGCGCTAGAGGTATCCCAGACCCTCTTTTCGATCCGAGCCGCGCGCGTAAGCAAGCGGTTCTCAAGGCTGCGCTCCCTCACGGTCGCGGCTCGGAAGGAGTTTGGGGATAGCTTCTAGAGAACCGGCGTGCCCCAGGCCGCGCTGTACGCTTCATCATTGATGATGGCGAAGTAGCCGTCGTCGTCGACCGAGATATCGTAGACGGCGTCCTCGACGCCGTGCGCGCTGAACCAGCTTCGCAGGGCGGCCAGGAGCGCTTCCTCACCGTCGCCGGGCGGGTCCAGGTCGAGCATGCGGACTTCGGTGTCCGCATAGCCGAAGCGCGGCACACATCGGATACTCATCGCCGCTTTTTCGATCCGGTCCCGTCGCACAGCCAAGCCTCCGTATCACCTCGCTACATTATAGTTCGCCGCGGACTGCGACACCAAACAGTAGAGCGACAAACGCGCATACTTCGTACGTCGATTCGATAAACAATCCGTTGGTCTCGCCGATTCCGGGGGGTAATTCTCCTAATGCCCGGGCAGGGCCGCTATCAACTGCTCGATTTCGTCAGGCGAGTTATAAAAATGCGGGCTGGCGCGTAAACGTCCGAGCCTGCTGGCGATAACGATCTTGAACTCGCTCCGCAGGTGCTTGCGCAGCGCTTGCATGTCGTGCTTGTCGGAGGAAAAGGAGACGATCCCGCTCCACTCGCTGGCCGTGCGCGGGCTGAGCACGTGCCAGCGCTTCCGCTTCAGTCCTTCAACCAACTGGTCGGTCAGGGCCTTGATCCGCACCTGAATCTGGTCGATCCCGACCTGCAGGAACAGGTCGATCGAGGCCCCCAGCGCGCACACGCCGGCGAGGTTGTAGACCCCGCTGTCAAAGCGCCGCGCGTCGTCGTGCAGATCGATCCGCATGTCCAGCGAGTCATAATCGTGCTTCATCGACATGTAGCCGATTTCCGGCGGCCGGATGTGCCCGATCAGCTCGCGCCGACAGTAAAAGAAGCCTGCGCCCTCGGGGCCGCAGAGCCACTTATGGCCGTCAGCGGCGAGAAAGTCGATGTTCATCGCGCGTACGTCAATGGGATGGACACCGAGGGCTTGTATTGCATCCACGAAGAGCAGAACGCCCTTTTCCTTGCAGAGCTCGCCGAGCCGGGTCAGGTCGATGCGGAACCCGTTGGCCCACTGCACCGCTGAAATCGCTACCAGCCGGGTGCGTTTGTCGATGGCGCGGGCGATGCGGTCAAATGGAATCCGCCCGTCCTCCTCCTGCACCCGCTTCAGCGCCACGCCGCGGTGCTCCAGGTTCATCCAGGGATACACGTTGGCGGCAAACTCCATCGTGGTCGAGACGACGTTGTCGCCCGTCAGCCACTGCACGCCGTTGGCGACGTAGCAGATGCCCTCGGAGGTGTTCTTGGTGAACGTGACCTCGCTGGGGTCGGCGTTGATCAGCCGCGCCGCCGACTGCCGCACGCGGTCGGCCGCCCGGTAGTACGCACCGCTGAGGTAGGCGGATTCGGCCAGCTCGCGCGCGTAGCCGATCATGGCCTCGGCCGCGGGGCCGGACATCGGGGCGACTGCGGCGTGGTTCTGAAAGTTGAAGTTCCGCGTAATAGGGAACTGCGGACGAACCGCTTCGAAATCGTACATATTTACTGCTCGATCGGCAGGTCGTGTCCTGCCGCTGCTATTCTACGCCAGCCATGCCCATGCGATGCAAGCCATTCCAAACTTTCATTTCGCATCGCGCTCGGGCGCCTTCGCACACGCTGTGTTAGACACGCGCCGACGGACTTTGATTCCAACGCCGCCCGCGAATTCCACTTTCCGCACGATTCTCTAACCGCCGTGTGAGTTCGCGCCATTCGATGGGGCGGCTATCATCATCGTCGAAGGCCGGCGCGTGCCGGCCTTGTGCGTCGTCGACCGGCGGGCCAGAGTCGCTCGCCGTAGTTTCTTTCGGTTATCCGACACAGCCGCCGCATCCGTTATTCCACGCAAAGACCCCCGGCCTACCCATGCAGGAACTTACGCCGCGACAGGTCGTTCAGGCGCTCGATAAGTACATCATCGGGCAGGAAGAGGCCAAGCGCGCCGTCGCGGTCGCCGTCCGCAACCGCTGGCGGCGGCTCCAGCTTCCGGTCGGGCTGCGCGAGGATGTGACCCCCAAGAATATCCTGATGATCGGTCCCACCGGAGTCGGAAAGACCGAGATCGCCCGCCGGCTGGCGCAGCTCATCGACGCCCCGTTCCTCAAAGTAGAGGCCACCAAGTTCACCGAGGTCGGCTACGTCGGCCGCGACGTGGACAGCATTGTCCGTGATCTGGCGGAGCGGGCGGTCGCGATGGAGCGGCAGCTCGCCGCGCGGCAGGTCAAGGAGCGTGCCAGCCAGGCCGCGGAGGATCGGATCGTCGACCAACTCCTGCCGGGCGGCTCGCACGCGGATTCAGACGTCGAGCTGGCGGAGCGTCGCATGCGCTCACGCGAGAAGCTCCGCGCCCAGCTTGCCGCCGGCGAACTGACGGACCAGACGATCGAGGTTTCGATCGACGAGCGCTCGGTGCCCGTGCACGTCATGACCAATATGGGGCTGGACCAGATGGGGCCGGAGTTTGAGAACCTGATGGAACGGCTGATGCCGGCCCGCTCGAAGCGGCAGCGCGTGCCCGTGCCGCAGGCGCTGGAAATCCTGACACAGCAGGAGACTGACCGGCTGATCGACCAGGACGCCCTGCACGCCGCCGCCGTCCGCCGCTGCGAGGAGTCGGGCATCGTCTTTATCGACGAGATCGACAAGGTCTGCGGCAGCCGCATGGGGGATGGCGTGGGGCCGGAGATTTCGCGCAGCGGTGTGCAGCGCGATCTACTCCCGCTGGTCGAAGGATCGACGGTCAACACGCGCTATGGACCGGTGCGGACGGATCATGTGCTGTTCATCGCGGCCGGTGCGTTTACGCATGTTCGTCCGGCGGACCTGATGCCGGAACTTCAGGGGCGTTTCGCGAACCGGGTGGAGCTGGGCGATCTGAGCGCCGAGGATTACTACCGCATTCTGACGGAGCCGCAAAACGCGCTGATCAAGCAGCAGATTGAGCTGCTGCGCACCGAGGGCGTCAAGCTCCAGATCACCAAGGAAGCGATTCACGAGATGGCGGAAATGGCGTTCCAAGCCAACCAGGTGCTGGAGAACATCGGCGCCCGCCGGCTGTATACGATCGTCGAGAAGGTGTTCGAGGAGATTTCCTTCAACGCCTCCGACGCGGCGAACAAGAACGTGTCGGTGGACGTGGACTACGTGCGAATCCGGCTGGCGGATGTGTTGAGCGACAAGGAACGGAGTGAGTACGAGCTGTAGGGCTGGGACGCAGGGGCTAGGGCGCAGGGGCTAGGGCGCAGGGTGCCGGGCGCAGGGCGGGATGGCGTGGGGCAGGGCGCTTTGGGGGTGTAGCGCGCAACAGGTGGCGATCTGTCCGAACCCGCCGCGCCAAGCGGCGGGGTGACGTCCGCGGCCCATGGGGCGCCGATCGCTCGCGATCGTCAACCCGCCGCTTGGCGCGGCGGGTTCGGAAAGACGCCGCCAATCGCAACTCTATCGCGATGCACCGCGCGGCGCCGCGCGCCCTGCACCTCGTGTTGACGCCCGCCGCGTGCGCTCATAGATTCAGCCCCCGGTGCAACCGTGTCGGTTCGAATCGCAATCAACGCCGCGGCGTTTGGCGGCCAATCACTCGAGAGCGTCGTCGCAAGCGCGAAAGACGCCGGAGCGGAGGGGTTGGAACTTGCCGCGATCCACGGATCGCTTGACATCGGCTTGATGAAGGCCGTCGTGGCGGCGCCAGGCGCCGCGCGCGATGGGTTTTCGGCCGCGGGCGTCGCACCGGCTATTCTGGATACCGACCTTTCCGTCGGCGTGCTGGACGGCTCGCGCCTGGCGCACTGGCTGGCGCTCGCAGAGAAATGGATCAGGCTGGCCGGGCAGATCGGTGGAGCGACCATCCTGATGCGCGTTGACGGCGGAGGACTGAACCGGGATGTGATTCTCCGGCAAGCGGTCGAGGCTCTGAACCGGCTGTGCGGACTGGCTGGCGAGGCGGGCGTAACGGTTCTGCTTGAAAACTCCGGAGTGGCCGCCGCCAGTCGCGAACTGTGGTTCCTCCAGGACGCGGTCGGCTCGGCGTCGCTGCGCGTCTGCTGGAACACGGCGCTCCCCCTTGCGGCGCCGCAGCCGGTGGATCCACCGACGATCGCGCTCAAGCGACTGGCGCCGTCGCTCGCCGTCGTTCGTTTGGCGCTGGAGCGCGTGGTCGCCGAAGCTGCGGGCCAGCGCCGGACGGAAGATGGCGTGTTTGAACCGGCCGTGGTCGCTGCCGACGAGATCGACATCCTGCATGTGGTCGAGCTGCTGCGTGGAATTGCGTACAGCGGGTGGATTCTGTTGTCGCCGAGCGCGCGCGAAGCCGACGCGACTCCCGCGGCCGCGCCGGCCGCCGACCTTTCTGTGGCGACGGCCTATCTTCGCGCGCAGTTTGCCAAGCCGGTTATTCAAATGACCGCGTACAAGGGCGACAAGAACGCACCGCGCTACCCGCGACCGGCGACTGCGAGCTGAGGCAGGTCCGACTGCTGGAGGACTGCGCGGGGCATCGGCGTCCCGTCGGTGCGAGCCTGAACACGCGCCGGCGGGACGCCGACGCTCCCCGCGCGAGAAGGCACGCCCCCAGCGAGCCGCAGCGCGCACGCTATTCTTCTCTCGTTTTTCCCGCCATAATCCGGCCATGGCCGCTACCGCCGAAATCTGGGACATCCGGCTGCTCGAGGACTTCAAGCGCGCTCGCGGCGTCATCAAGCTGGAGTACGAAGACTTCGTTGTCGATGAAGTGCCGCTCTATGATTTCAGCGGGCAGGGCTCGCACACCTACGTTCTTATCGAGAAGGCCGGCCTCAGCACGGTTCAGGCCATCCACGACCTCGCCTCGGCCCTGAACGTCAAGCGCCGCGACATCGGCTATGCCGGACTCAAGGACGCCCGCGCCGTCACCCGGCAGTGGATTTCCATCGAGCACGCGCCGCCTGACCTCGTTCGAAAGCTGGACATCCCGCGCATCCGTGTACTCGAAGTGACCTCGCACACCAACAAGCTCCGCACCGGTCACCTGGCCGGTAATCGCTTCCGCATCCGCGTCCGCCACACGGACCCCGACCGCCTGGCCGAGTTGCAGGACGCGCTCGCCACGCTCTGCCGCCGGGGTGTACCGAACCACTTCGGTCCGCAGCGTTTCGGCGGACGCGGCGACACCTGGCTGATCGGACGCGCGCTGGTTCAGAATCAGCCGGAAGACGCCGTCGATTTAATTCTGGGCCGGCCGGGTCCGCGCGATCATGGCGACATCCTCCGCGCGCGGCGCAGTTACGACGAGGGCCGATACCGGGACGCCGCGCGGCGCTGGCCGGGGATGTTCCGTGACGAGCGTCGAGCCCTCAAGGCGCTGGCGGAAAGCAACAACAAGCGCCGCGCGCTGGCGTCCATCGATAAGACGACGCGGCGGCTGTACGTCTCGGCCTACCAGTCCTGCCTGTTCAACCGCGTCGTCGCGATGCGGCTGGCCACCGGACTGGACCAGGTCTGGCCAGGCGACCTGGCCTGGCTGCACGGCAGCGGCGCGGTGTTTCGCGTGGAAGATGCGGCGGTCGAGCAGCCGCGGGCGGATAGCTTCGAAATCAGCCCGAGCGGCCCGCTCTTCGGATACCGCATGACGGCGCCGGGCGGGCGGGCGGGGGAGATGGAGCAGCAAATCCTGGCGGGCGAAGGCGCGACGCTGGACTCCTTCTCGGCCGGCCCGATCGGCGCGAAGGGCGGACGCCGCCCGCTGCGCTTCGCGCCGCGCGAGGCGTCGGTGCGGCTTGCCGCGGATTCGGGCGGCCCCTATCTTGAACTGGGCTTCTTTCTTCCGCGCGGCTGCTATGCGACGGCGGTGTTGAACGAGCTGTTCGACCTGGCGCCGCAGCGCGATCGTCCGGAGGAGGAAGAGGAAGAACCGGGAACGGAGCGTGGCCAGGGGCAGGGATAGCCGGACAGCGGGACAGCGGGCGCGCTGATGATGCGCGCCGGCGCGGCGTCCCCTGGTTCCTCCTGCCGGCCTCGAGACTCAAGCATGGGCGCAAACATCCTGCCTTGGGACGCCCTTCTCCAGCGCGTCCGCACGGACCAGCCGGCGCTCTACCGTTCGTGGTTCGAGGCGCTGCCGCCGGGCCAGCTCCTGAACGGGCAACTGCTTGTTCCGGTCGCGAACCCGGCCCAGGCGAGCTACCTGCGCGATTTCTGCACCGAGGCGTTCACGCAGGCCGCAATGGCGGTGAGCGGACACCTGGTCACGATTGCGTTCGTGCCGCCGGCCAATTCGCCGACGACCATCGCCACCTCGCGCAGCGGCCTGACGATCGTCCCGCTGAACCCCGACTACACGTTCGACCAGTTTGTCGTCGGACCCTCGAACCGGCTGGCGCACGCGTCGTGTCGAGCGGTCTGCAGCCAGCCCGGATCGCTCTACAACCCGCTCTTCGTCCACGGCGCGTCCGGGCTGGGGAAATCGCACCTGCTGCAGGCCATCTGCGCCGAAATGCTGCGGGCGAACCCGACCCTGCAAGTGGCCTATATTTCGTGCGAGACATTCGTAAATGACTTCGTGCGCGCCATCGAGACCGGCGGCCTGCCCACCTTCCGCGACAGCGCCCGCCACCTGGACGCGCTGGTCATCGACGACGTACAGTTCCTGGCCAACCGAGAATCAAGCCAGGAAGAGTTGTTCCACACGTTCAACACGCTGTACCAGGGCCGGCGGCAGGTCGTCTTCTCCGCCGATTCGCCGCCTTCCGAGATTCCCACGCTCGAAGACCGGCTCATCAGCCGTTTTAACTGGGGCCTCGTGGCCCAGATCGACCCGCCCACGCGCGAAACGCGCCAGGCCATTCTGCAGAAGAAGGCCCGGCTGCGCGGCTCCGAGGTTCCGCTTGAAGTGCTGGACTACATCGCCGAGCGCGTCTCCGCCAATATACGGCTGCTCGAAGGCGCCCTGACCAAGTTGATCACTGAGTGCCAGCTTTCCGGAAAGCCGATGACGCTCGAAACCGCCCGCGAGGTCCTGCCCAGCTACGATGGTCAGAACAACCGCCCGCTGCAGCTTGGCGACATCCTGCAGGTCGTCTCGCAGCACTTCAGCATTGCGATCAAGGAACTCGTCGGCCGCCGCCGGACACGCTCGGTCAGCACGCCGCGCCAGGTGGCCATGTATCTCAGCCGCCATCTCACGCCGCTCAGTCTCGAGGAGATTGGCGCCCAATTCGGCGGCCGCGACCACTCGACGGTGCTGCACGCGGAGAAAGTAATCGATGCCGAACGTGGGACGAACTCCGAGCTGTCGGACACTCTCGCGCTCCTGACGCGGCGTCTGTTAAATCGGAAGTAGGTTGCTGTCAGCCGATTGTCACGAGCGGCGGCGGCGCGCGGCGTGACCGATTCCGCGATGTTGCCGGCTCCGGTACGTGCGTTGAATGTCGCGCCCGCGTCGACGAGCTGTCGCCGAGTAAGGCCGCTGCCCGACGGTTGTTACGGGCGAGGTTTGGGTTTCGGCACAGCCGTTACACCCCAGATGAGGAACTCGAAGGATTTGAATACAAACCCGCATCTACTCTACGTGCCGCGCCGAGTGTGTGGAGCGATCTCCACGGGGCTCCTGGCGGCTCTCTCCGGCTGCCCGGCGACGACCAGCAACGAACCACACTCGCCGGCGGTCGAAATCCGTGGGGCGAGCGGCATGACGCTGCGCATCGGCGCGGCTGCACAGCCCATCACGCCGCCCGGCGTCATGGCGCTGGCCGGCGGTACGCCCTATCGATTGTCGGCGGGAGTTCACGATGACCTGTGGGCACGGGCTATCGTGGTGGACGACGGCGCCCATCGCGTCGCGCTGGTTTCGCTTGACCTGATCGGCCTGGATTACGACGACGTCGTCCGCTGCCGGGAAGACGTCGCGGCAGTCGTCGACGTTGACTACGTGCTGATCGCATCAACGCACACGCACAGTGCACCTGACCTCATCGGTGCGTGGGCGCTGCTTCCCAACTGCGGAGATGACCCCTATCGCCAATTGGTCGGGCAGGGCGTTGCGCAGGCGGTCGCTGCGGCTGCCGCCGACCTAACCGTGGCACGGCTCGTTGTGGCTTCCGGACCGGCGGGCGATCCGCCGCTGAGCCGCGATGTGCGCCCGCCGGAAGTAATCGACGACCGGTTGACCGTCTGGCAGGCGCGCGATGCGGTCACCGACGAGGTGATCTGCACAGCGGTTCATTTTGCAGTACACCCAATTCTGGTGCCGTCGATCAGTCCGCTGGTTTCATCAGATTTTCCGCACTACCTGCGTCAGGCGGTCGAATCGGGCTGGCCGGGAGACGTGGACGCGGGAGGCAACATCGAATCGATAACGGCGCAGGGCGGTGTGTGCCTGTTCCTGAACGGCGCGCTGGCGGGACGCATCACGCCGCGCGGGACGGAGCGCGTCGCGTCTGGAGCGACGGATGACCTTGGATTTGATCGGGCGCAGGGCTTCGGCTATCGCCTGGCGCAGCGCGCACTTGCGCTGCTCGAGACGCAGGCGGAGACGGTCGACGTCACGGACGGGGTGGGAGTCTCCGCGGCGCCGATCCGTGTTCCGCTCACCAACCCGGCCCTGGCCGCGGCGGCATCGACTTGCATCATTCATCGCCCCGTGACGGATGGCAGCGTGGCTTCGGAAGTGGCGGTGGTTTCCTTCGGTCCGCTTGAGTTCTTCGCCGTCCCCGGAATGATCTTCCCGGAGCTGGTGCTCGGGCCGGTGGCGCCGGCAGCCGGCAGCGATTTCGGCGGGGCGGCGTTCGAATCCCCGACGCTTGGCACCCTGGCCCGCGGGCGTTACAGCGTGACGATCGGACTGGCAAACGACCTTTTGGGCTACATCATCCCGCGTTCTCAGTGGGACGCCGAAGCGCCGTTCATTACCAGCGAGGCCCCCTACGGCGAGGCGGTGTCGCCTGGGCCAGATACGGCTGCGGTTGTGCTTGAGGCATTCGCGGAATTGCCGAGGTAGTCGGTGAGATGCGAGGCAGTCGGTGAGATGCCGGCTGACCCGGTGAAAGAAATCGGGAAGTGCGGGCGTCCTGTGAGTCTTTCGGGTGGAACGGGCGTCGTACCCGTTCCTGAGACGGCGGGGACGGGCGAGACGCCCGTCCCACCCAAATGGTCACAGCCTCGACGCCCGCACTCCCCACGCTCGTCCGATCAGAAGCGCGCGCGAACAGCCCTTGAATGTCGCCACGCCGCGCCGTAGCCTTGAGTTTCACGGTTCCTGGCACGGAGGCAGCCTCGTGGGTTACAAGATTTCGAAAGTTGACGTATGGGTTACCGATCTCGTGAATCGTCCGGGCATGCTGGCGCGCTGCCTGGAGGCGATCAGCAACGCCGGCGGCAACCTGGAGTTTGTCGTCGCGCGGCGCGTCACGGAGCGAACGGCGCGGGCCTTCTTTGCTCCGCTCGTCGGCGCCAAGCAACAGAAAGCTGCTGCGGATGTCGGCCTGCAAAAGGCCGGCGGCATGCACGTTTTGAGGATTGAGGGGCCGGACAAGCCGGGCCTGGGGGCGCGGATCACGCGCGCCATCGCGGCGGCGAACATCAACGGCCGCGGACTCTCGTGCGCTTCCATCGCCCGCAAGATGGTTTGCTACGTTGCGTTCGGCAGCGATGCCGACCTGAAGCACGCGGGCAAAGTCGTGAAGAAGGCGCTGGCATAGGGTGCTGGTCAAGTGCGATCGGGTCTTTCCGAACCCGCCGCGCCAAGCGGCGGGTTGATGGTCGTGAGTGATCGGCGCCCCACTGGGCGCGGACGTCACCCCGCCGCTTGGCGCGGCGGGTTCTGACGGATCGCCACCTGAAGCCGGATGTACCCACCACTGCCGGCCGGCGCGGCGGGCTTGACGGGGGCCTCCGTAACCGGTATCGTGCCTGTATTCCTTGGGGCATTTCGACGCGATGAGCTTCTCGTCCCTCGGAGGGGAGAGAAGGTGGAGGCGGTTGCCGCCGGCGGTTGGGGCCCCGCCGAACTCGGCGCACGAGGCTGGCTGTCGGCTCGCCGCACACACGTGTGCGGAAGATCGCCGGTGGCGACCGCCGGTTACTTTCCCCCGTTTCGAACGCGAAACGCGGAGGGGCATTCCGAAGCGAGCACACAACGATCGCATGAGGGGCTGCGGGCAATGCAGACCGCTCGGCCGTGTTGAATGAGCGCGTGCGATAGAAACGTCCACGACTCGTTCGGGAACAGCGGCATCAGGTCGCGCTCGATCTTCACTGCATCCTTGTCGTCGCGGGCAGAGGTGAGCAGCTTCAGCCGCAGCGCCAGTCGCCCGACGTGGGTGTCAACCACGATCCCGGCGTTCAAGCCGTACGCCGTTCCTAGGATGCAGTTGGCGGTCTTGCGGGCGACGCCCGGCAGCGAGAGGAGGTCTTCCATGTTTGGCGGAATCTGCCCGCCGAAGCTCGAGCAAACGCGCTGCGCCATCCCCAGCAGGCTGCGCGTCTTGTTACGGAAGAACCCGGTCGACTTGATGATTGCCTCAAGCTCGGCCGGGTCGGCGGCGGCGAGGGCGTCGACCGTTGGATAGCGGCGAAAGAGCTGAGGAGTGACCTTGTTGACGCGCTCGTCGGTGCATTGAGCTGACAGGATGACGGCCACCAGCAGTTCGTAGGGGCCGGCGTGGTCGAGAGCACAGGTGGCGTCGGGATAGAGCGTGGTGAGCTTCGCGAGAATTCGCGCGGCCCGGACGTGGCGATCGGCTTGGGTCTCGCGGGAACGCGTCGCGCGCGGACGAGGCGCTGATCGTCTTGTGGCGGATCGCGAGGAACGGGGCATGCTGGGATCTTATTCGCTACCGAGCGACCAGAACCACTAGCGGCGGCGGCCCAGCAGCAGCGCTCCGCTGGCGGCCAGAAGCAGCGTGCCGGGTTCGGGGAGGTTGGTCGTGTTCGTTCGGCCGGCGTCCGCGTTGAGCGGTTCGAGCGGCTCGTTGAGCGTGACCGCCGAGAGCTGCACCGGGTTGGTGGAGATCGTCGCACCGGTGAGACCTTCGAGCGAATTTTGGCCTTCCATCAACCCGGCGACGACCGGGTCCGCGCTCATGGCGTTCTGAATCGCCTCGTTGATGCGGTCGTTGGCGGAGTTCGGCAGCAGGCCGTCGAGCGCGGCGGTGTCCACGCCGAAGTTGTTGAGCAGTCCCAGCGCCATATCCAGGAAGATGTTGCCTTCGACGGCGATCGGGCCGACGTCGAAGTTGGTGTCCTGGCGGTCCTCGAGCAGCACGCCGTCGACCGTGACGCGCGAGTTGGTGTTGTTGACGTTCATGTTCAGCCGGTAGAAGCCGAACTGGTTGATCTCGACGTTGTTGTTCATCGTCAGCACGCCCTGCACTTCGATGTTCTGGGCGCCGGTGCGGCCGCGGACAAGGTACTGCAGGTTATTGGTGGTGACGCTGCCGTTGCCGATGAAGAAGCCGCGCTTGGTGAAGCTCAGCGTTGAGGCCATCTGGCCCTGGAGCTGCATGTCGACCGCGCCCAGGTCGAAGATTTCGGGGCGGCCCTGCGAATCAGGACCAAAGGAGCGGTTGAATTCGAGCTGGTAACCGTTTCCGAGCTGGTCCGGGATAATGCGCAGCCGGCCGGAACGCTGGCCGTTGACGCGCGTGCCGTCGCCGGTGAGCTGCAACGGCCCGCCGGTCGGCGTGGCGAGCAGGTTGAGGCCGCGGTAGAGCTCCTGAAACAGACCTGCCGACGCTGTCGACGCAGACATCAGGAGCACGGCAGCGATGGCGAAGGATGAGCGGCGCATTGCAACACCTCGGAAGCAGGTCGAACAAACCTGAGACCAGACGCCCATGATACGATACGCACACGGCGACGCCGCTGCAAGCACATCGGCGCTCGCGCCCCAGCCTTTCAATTTATCGGTAGGCCGGCAACCGCCGGTGAGTTCACGGCGGCGGCCGATGCGGCGCGAAATCTGCGCCCGGCTGCGGCGGCCGGCGACCGGTTCCGTATAATCTCGCGGCCAGGGGCCTGGTCTTGAGTGAGCCGGCGGCGCCCACTAACTATCGGCCTGTCCTACGTGGCCGTCGCCGGACAACCGGAGCGCAATTCACAGACCGAGGTGACGCGGTGAGCCGAGCACTGATTCGGGCGCTGATGGTCGCAGCCGTCGCGGCGACGCTCCGCGCCCAGGGTCCGGCGTCGGCGCCCAGCAGTGCGTTGACCACGGGCGACGAGCAGCGGCTTGCCGATTTGCTGAACGTTGTGGAAGGGCCCAACTCCGCCGAAGCGCGGCGGATCGGAGCGCGCGAGTTGCTCCGGCTGGGCTGGCCTGCCGGTGTTTCGCGGCTGGCGGGGATTCTCGGATCGGGATCGGGCGCGGCGCGAGTCGCCGTCGCGGGCGCCCTGGCCGACCTGCCCGAAGCGTTTGACGAACGCTATGTCGAACCGCTGGTGACGATGCTGTCGGACGCGGATGCGGACGTGCGGCAGGCCGGTGCGGGGGCGCTTGCGGTTTCCCGCTCGCCGCACGTGATCGCGACGCTGCGGCGGGTTCTGGTGGAGCCGGCCGGGCCGCTCGCGGCGCGTCTGGCTGCGACCGAGGCGCTGGGGAGTATGACCGATCGGGCCGCGATCGCTGCGCTCGCCGAGGCGCTGTCTGATTCTCAGCGGCCCGTCGCCACGGCCGCTGCGACAGCTATCGAGCAAGCCACCGGCATGTCCTTCGACGGCGATCCGACGTCGGCCGGCGCGTGGTGGGTGTCGGTGCGCGACCTCGCGGACGCCGAGTGGCAGCGGCAGCAGATCGAGCGATTGGCGCGGGACGGACTTGTCACGGCGCGAGAGTGCCGGGCGCTTCAGGCACGGCTGGTGCGGGCGCTGGGCGAGACTTACGCCCGCGCCGCGGATGGCGATCGGCCGGCGATGCTGGATTCATTCCTGGCTGATTCGGTCGGGGCGGTGCGGCGGCTGGGCCTGGAGTTGATTCAGGCAGCCCTGGGCGACGGGAAGCCGCCGAGCGCGGAGGCGGCGGCCGCGGTGAGGCGCCTTCTGGCTGATTCGGATCCCACGGTGCGCACGGCGGCGATCCGCACGACGGCAAATCTACGTGATGCGGCCGACGCGCCGCGGTTCGCGGCCATGCTGGCGGCGGAGAAGAACCGCGCGGCGCGCGAGGCGCTGGTGAACGGACTGGGCTATGTCGGCGGGTCGGCGGAAACCGACGTGCTTCTGCAACTGGCGCAAGTCGCGGATGATCCGTGCTGCGTCGAAGCGGTGGCGTCGCTGGGGCGGCTGGCCGAGCGGGGCGCGCTGAATGAAGCGGCGCGCGAACGCGTGGCGGCGATGCTGCTCTCAACATTCCAGCATGACGGCGGCCGTTCGGCGGAGCTGCGGGAGCGGCTGCTCTGGGCCATGGGGTTGCTGGCTGATCCGCGGTTCGAGTCCATCTTTGTCGCCACCGTCGAGCCGCGGGAGCCGACGGCGATTCGGGTGGCGGCGGTTCGCGGTCTGGCCGGATTGAAGGACGCGCGGCTCCTGGACGTGCTGGCGACTGTGACGAGCGACAGCGATGCATCGATCCGCCGCGCGGCGATCGACGCCCTGGCCCGCAGCGGCACGAGCGAGGCGCATTTGGCCGCGCTATGGGGGCGCCTGCCGGCAGCACAGGAGGCGGACGACGCCAATCGCGAGACGGCCTGGCGCGGCGTGCTGCGAATCCTCGCCGGCCGCACGGCGCCGGAGATCGAGGATCAGATCGGGCGGCTGCCCGACGGCGCGAAAGAGACACCACAGCGGGCGCTTGACCTGCTGGCGCTCCTGGAAAAGGCGTACGGGGAAAATCCGTCGCAGCGCGAATTGCTGGCCCGCACCCGGGAGCGCGTCGCCCATATTCGCGCGTCGCTGGGGGAGATTGATGCGGCTGTTTCCGCGTTTATCGATGCGCTGTCGGACATGCTCGCGGCGGCGCCAGCCAAGGCGCCGCCAATCGCCATCGAATTGCTTCGATTCTCGGTGCGGAGCCGCGCGTACAGTGAACGCGTGGCGACGGCGGTCGCGACCGTCAACCCATCGCTCGACGAAGCGGCCGTGTGGAATGCGATTGAGGTTGAGATTGAGGCTCACCTGTCCGCGGGCGGCGGGGAGCGGCTGATTCCGACGATCGAAGCGCTCCGCGCAGCGCCACCGACACCGCTCAGTCCGGAATCCGCGGCCCGACTCAACGGATGGCTGAAGCGTGCAAGAGATTCCGCGCCGCCGGCCACACAACCGGGCGCGGCATCGCAGCCGGCATCATCCCCGGCGGCCGGTCCTGAGACGCATACAGCCCCGGACGGCGGGCGTTAGGAACTACCTCGTAACCGTGGATTCGATCCGAGCCGCGCGCGTCAGCAAGCGGATTTCAAGGCTCCGCTCTCTCACGGTCGCGGCTCGGCGAACGCTCCGGTCGGGATTCGCACCTCTACGGCCAACCCGCCTCCCGCGGCGTTTTCTGCCGACACGCTTCCGCCGTGCGACTGCACAATGCGCTGCGTGATGGCCAGTCCCAACCCGACGCCGCCGCTGTCGCGGTCGCGGCCCTCGCTGACGCGATAGAAGGGGCGGAAGAGTTCCGCCACGGCCTGCGCCGGCACGCCCGGTCCGCGGTCACGGACGCGGATGACGGCGCTGCCGCTCGCGGGATCGGTCGCCAGGGTCACCTCGACGGCCGAATTCTCCGCGGTGTAGCGCACCGCGTTGCGCACGATGTTCTCAATCGCGCTGTGCAGCAGGCCGGGGTCCGCCTGCACGCTGCAGGGCGAGTCGATCGTGAGCGTCACCTGTTTGCCCACGCTGCGGGCCTCGAAATCAGCGTCCTCAACGATGGCGCGGAGCAGTTCGGCCAGATCGATATCGCTTGTCTGGACGTTCATCGCGCCGTTGTCCCAGCGGGCCAGCGTCAGCACGTCGCCGATCAGCCGGTTAAGCGCATCGGACTCGCGCTCGATGCGGTCGAGGGCGTGGGCCGCGGCGCCCGTTCCCTGCTTGCGCGCGATTCCCAGGGCGACGTTCAGGCGCGCGAGCGGCGATCGCAACTCGTGCGACATGTCTCGCAGCAGCCGGCCCTGGGCGTCCATTTCGCGTTGCAGCCGGGCCGCCATCTGGTCGAAATCGCGAGCCAGCGCGCCGATCTCGTCGCTGCGCCGGCCGATGTCAGCCGCGACGCGGACGGACAGATCGCCGCCGGCCAGTTGCCGCACCGCCGCCTGAAGCTCGCGCACCGGCCGGCTCAGCGAGCGCGCCAGCAGGTAGCAGACGGCGCCGGACGCCGCCACCGCGAGCAGCACGACCGCGCCGACGGACGGCTGAACGAGTACGTCTCCCAGCGGCGGGATGACGGGCGGCCCGCCGATCCCCGGCGGCAGGTCAGGGCGCAGGCCGAGCGGCGGCGGATCGAGCGGACCACCGGGTGGACCGTCGCGCGGGCCTCCGCGAGGCGGGCGCGGACCTCCGGGCGGCCCACCGGGACCGCCGCGCGGTCCACCGCGCGGCGGGGGACGCAAGGGCGGCGTCTGCCCTTCCGCCACGGTGCGCAACAGCACGAGCGGTTTTCCGTCGCGCGTCGGCAACTTCGCGCCGATGAGCGTCGGCTCGCCGCTGCGCTGCACGATTTCCGCCCGGCCCGATTCGCGGATGTGCTCGACGAACGCGGCGGCGGCGGCGGGCGGGGTGTCGCCGCACAGGTCCTTGCCGTCGGCGTCGATGATGTACGAATGCGCCGCGAGCGCCACGTCCCAGCGCAGCAGGAAATCGCAGACGGCATCCGCGCCGCCACGCTCGAGGACGTCCGCCGCCCGTTCGGAGTGGATGACGGCTGCGTCGTGGGCGACGACGCGCCAGCGAGCCATCTCGATGCTTGAGCGCGAGATGAGCAGCGCCGCGGACGCCACGGCCACCCCGACAACGGCGATCGACGCGATCCAGTACCACGCGAAAATGCGCGTGAACAGACCGCGCGTCACGCGCGTCGGGCCGGGGGCGGGCGGCGTTGCGCTCGTCATGCCGCACCGCCGCTGACGGCGTAGACATATCCCACGCCGCGCAGCGTGCGGATGCGCTCCAGATCGCCGATCTTGTGCCCGAGTTTCTTGCGCAGATTGCTGATGTGCATGTCGAGGCTGCGGTCGAACGGTTCGCCGCGGCGGCCGAGCACCGAGCGGAACAGGTCTTCGCGATTCACGACGCGCCCGGCGGCTTTCAACAGCTCTTCGAGCAGTGAAAACTCGACGCCGGTCAGCTCCACCGGCTCGCCCCCGCGGCGGACGGTGCGCGCGGCCGGGTCGAGCTCGAGGTCCCCGACGACCACTCGGGCGGCGGCCGGCGCGGGGCGCTTCACGCTGCGGCGGAGAATGGCGTGGATGCGGGCGACCAGCTCGCGCGAGTTGAAGGGCTTGGGCAGGTAGTCGTCGGCGCCCAGTTCGAGGCCGACGATGCGGTCCACGTCTTCGCCGCGCGCCGTGAGCATCAGGACGGGCACTTGCGAGTGCGAGCGGATTTCCTTGAGCAACTGGAAGCCGTTGGTTCGCGGCAACATGACATCCAGCAACACCATGGCGAAGCGGCCGGAGACGGCCTGCCCGACGGCCTGCTGCGGCTGGCAGGTGGACGTCAGCTCGAAGCCTTCAGAGGCCAGGTAATCGGCCAGCAGTGCGCAGAGTTCGAGATCGTCATCGATCAGGAGCAGCCGGGTCGCCTCGGCGGGGTTTTGCGAAGAAAGGGCCATGAGGCGCCGAAACTGTTGCAGGTCCGCGTCTTGGGTTTAATCGGCATTCTAGCCGCGGGCGGCGGGTCGCGTCGCGCCCAGCCGCGCAAAGAAACGTCAAGCGGGGCTTTGCGCAGGATTGCGCGGCTGCCACGGTCCGTTGACTCGTTTTCGCAGATACTCCAGTAGAGATGAATGCGGTCGGCGCCGCGGCTTCGAGGCTCGCGGCACGGCCGCGAGGAGATCGATCATGACGACCTACACAATGAGACGACTTGTGCCGGCGGCGACGATCGCGCTGGCGGCGCTGGCGGTCTTTCCCGCGATCAGTGCGCTTGCCGCGCCCGCCGATCCGCCGGCTGCGCGTACGGCGGGAGACCGCCCGGTTCGGCAGCGCGTTCACGCGCAGGACCGGCAGGGCCTGGACGATCCGGCCGATGCGCCGCGTGGACCGCGCTTCGGGCCGGCATTTCGTGGACCGCGGCCCGGCCCGACGGCGCTGATGCTGGCGCAGCGGCTGGGGCTGAGCGTCGAGCAGCGGCAGCAGGCACGCGCGATTCAGAAAGCGGCCCGCAACGACATTCGGGCGCTGCACGATGCGGCGATGGACGAAATTGAAACAGTGCTGACGCTGGATCAGCTCGACTCGCTGCCGGACTTCGGTCCGCCGGGTCCGCCGCCGGGAATGCCTCCGCGTGGACCTGGGATGGGTGGACGATTCGGACGAGGTCCGCGGCCCGAGAGTCCGCCGCCGTCGGATGAATCGGCCGAGGCGCGGCCATCCGGTCCGCCGCCCGGCGCCCCGCGTCCGGATGGTCCGTTCCCGCCAGGGCCGCCACCGCCGCCGGTTCTCGTCGCGGCGGAGCAACTCGAGGGCGATCTGGCGCTGAGCGACGAGCAGAAGGCGCGGCTGGAGCAGGTCGCGACGGACTTGCGCGACGCGGTTCACGCGCGGCACATGCAGGCGCGAGACGCGTTTCGAGCGCTACTCACCGCGGAGCAGGCGGCGGAACTGGATCAGATTGAAGCCGAGCATCCGCGGCCCGGCCCTGGGCCGCGCGGCGGGAAGACCGGCGTCGGCGCGGGCCCCGCGCAGAAGTAAGTAGACCGCGGCGCGCGATTCCACGCCACCATCAGAACGCGAAGCGCAAGCGAGCGCACGTGGCCGTGGGCGCTCGCTTGCGCTTCGCGTCCTGAAATCACCCATGGACGTGTGAGAATCGCCCGCGGGGAGGGGAGGCGCCCGTCCCACCCGCTTGACCGCGGGGACCGGCGGTCGCGAGACTGCCCGCATGCGCGCGGCGGTGATCGGGTTGCTGGTCGCGGCGACGGCGGTTGCCGGGCTCGCGTTTGCCTGGCCGCTGGTCGTGGCTGCGAGCGAGTTGTGGGCGTGTGACGACTGGTCGATCGCTGTCCCGGGGTTGCGCGGCTGGGGGCTCCTGGCACGGGGCGTCGTCGTGTCCATCGCCGCGTGCGGCGTCGCGCTCTTTCTGGGAACGATGCTGGCGGCGGGGCTGGTGTGGGGCGTTGAAGGGCGCGTGGCACGGCTAGTCGGCCTGGTCAGCCTGCTGGTGCTGCTTACGCCGCCGTATTTGTATGCATATGCGTGGAGCCTGCCGCTGCTTCCGGAGGGGATCGCGGTAGCTCCGGTCAACATGCGGTTCCCGCGCTGGTTGACGTGCGAACTGCGGGCGGTCTGGTGCCTGGGGACGTGGTGCGCGCCGATCGCGGCCGGGCTGATGGCCAGCGGATGGCGGCGGGCCGGTTTTCCGGCATATCGAATGGCGCTGTTGGATGGCTCTGTGTGGCGCGCGGCGCTCGCGGGTTTGAAGCCGACGCGGCCGTGGGTGGTTCTGGCGGCGCTTGTGATCCTGCTGGTGTCGCTGGTCGAATTCTCGGTCTGCCACTTGTGCCAGGTGTTGACGTGGAACACGGAAGTTCTGGTGCAAACGCAGGCGCTGGAGCGCGCCGGCCGGAGCCTGCTGCTGGCCTGGCCGCTGGTCGCGATTTCATTGGGGCTCCTCGTGGCGCTCGTGGCTCGGCGGGCGATGATCGCAGAGTGGCTGGCCGACATCGCCGCCGCTCCGGCGATCGAGGGACTGGGCGACAAGCGCGTGGCGCGGTGTGCGGCGGATGGCGTGGCGCTCTGCGCGGGGGTTGTGCTGCTGCTTCCGATCGTGATTTTCGTCGCGTCGATGCGCGACTGGACTGCGATGGGGCGCCTTTGGCGTGTGTACCCAACCGAGTGGCCCGGAAGCCTGCTTAGCGCCGGCGGCGCCACGCTGGCCAGCGGTGTGCTGGGATTGGCGACGGCATGGCTGGCGTCGATCTCGCGCGGAGGGCGAACCGCGGCGAACGCGGCCGTGACGGCGGCAATCGCGATCGCGCTCGTCGGCGCCGCGCTGCCGCCGGCCGTGACGGGCGATCTCTTCGCGGCGGCGTACGCGCGGCTGCCGCTGATTCGCGATCAGTTCTGGATTATCTGCCTGGTTGAGACCGCGCGTTTCGCGTTCATCCCGATGATCGCTGGGGCGCTGACGGCGCGCGTGTCGGCCGCCGCGTTGCGCGAGGCCGCCGCCGTGGACGGCGCCGGACCGCCGGCGGCGTTCGCGCGGGTCGTGCTCCCGGAGGTCTGGCCGACGCTGGCGGCGGCGCTGGCGGTCGTCGGGGCGCTTTCGCTGACAGAGGTCGCCGCCTCTCAGCTTGTTGCGCCGCCGGGCTGCGGCAACCTGGCGCGGACGCTGCTGAACGCAATTCACTTTGGCCGCAACGATGACGTCATCGCATTGGCGCTCACCGTGGTGTTGTTCTTAATTCCGCTGGCGTGGGTGGCGGGACGCACGTGGCGGCAAGGTGACAAGGCAACAAGGTGACAAAGGGATCGAGGGTAGCGTCGGCCCTCTGTGGCCGACGGTTCTGTTCGGCGGAGTTTTCATACGTCGTCGGCCACAGAGGGTCGACGCTACGGTTTTTTCAACGGGCTGCTATCCGCGCCGCGCGTGCGCCTCTAAATTGAGCGCGTGAGTGCGCCCTGGCTGCTAGCCATTGAGACCTCCGTCGCCGACGGCGCCGTCGCGCTGGCCGCGGGCGCGCAGGTAATGGGTGTCGAGCGGTTGGCGATCGATCGGCGGCACGCGGCCGAGCTCTTCCCGGCGATACAGCGGATGCTGAATGCCCATCGGATTCGCGCCGGAGAGCTGGCCGTCACCGCGTTCTCAGCCGGACCGGGTAGTTTCACGGGTCTGCGGATGGCGGCGGTCACGGCGCAAATGTTGGCGGCCACGACCGGTTGCGCCGTGGTCGCCGTGCCCACCATGGAAGTCATCGCGGCCGGCGTCAGCGACGCTGCATCGCGGCGGATTGCAGTAATGCTGACGGCCAAGCGCGGGCAGATCTTCGGGGCCGCGTATGGAATGACCCGATCCCCCAGCGGCGATTTCGACGTTACGGTCGAAGCCCCGCCCGGGCGGTTTGCGCCGGCTGACTGGCTTGCGGCGCCGCGGTCGCCGTGCCGCATCGTCGCTGATACGGCCACCGGAAACGCCGACGCCGAATCAAGAGACGCGCCGAAGACCGGCCGGGGGCCGGTCCCCCAAGCCGAGGGTGTTGAGTGGCTCATCGGTCCAGAGTACACCGCGCCGCGCGTTGAGATCGTGGCGCGGCTCGGGTGGCAGCGGTTTGTGGCGGGGCAGACGTGTCCGGATGGGCCGATCGTGCCGCTGTATCTTCGGCCGCCGGAGTGCGAAGAGGTGTATGAGCAACGTCGTGCGGCGGCGCGCGAGCGGCGCGGAGAGTGAACATGGACGGCGGCGCCACGCGGATGACGGATCGCGAGCTGCTCGAGCGGCTGGTCAGCTTTGATACGACTAGTGATCGGCCGAGCGTCGCGGCAATGGACTTCCTGGCGGGGTATTTGGAGTCCGCAGGCTGCCGGGTCTGGCGGCAGACGTATGAGAGCGGGCGGAAGGTGAATTTGCTGGCGGGTCGGGGAAGTGGCCGATGGGCGATAGCTAATCGCGATTTGCAGGATGCGCCGTCGGTTTCGTTGTGCGAAGGGCTCGTGCTGTCCGGGCATATTGACGTTGTGCCGGCGACCGAGCCGGATTGGGGATCGAATCCGTTTCAGCTCGTCGAGCGCGATGAGCGATTCTTCGGCCGGGGAAGCGCGGACATGAAGGGGTTCGTGGCGCTGGCGGCCAACCGTCTGGCGCGCACGCGAGAAGAGGAGGCGAAGCGGCCGCTGCGGCTGCTGGTCACCAGCGACGAGGAAACCGGGGCGATCGGGGCGCGGCACTTCGCCGAGAACTGGGACGGGCACGAGCCGCTGCCACGCAGCGTGATCATTGGCGAACCGACGCAGTTGGCGCTGGTTCGCATGCACAAGGGGCACATGAAGCTGCGCATCACCGTTACGGGCCGGGCGGCGCATAGCGGCCGGCCGCACCTGGGCGTCAGCGCGATCGAACACGCGGGCGTGGTGATTGCGGCGCTGACGGCGTTGAACGCGCGGATGCGCGCCCTGCGAACCGAAACCAGCGAGCACTTCTCGGATTGCCCGCATCCGGTGCTGAACATCGGTACGATCGCCGGGGGCAGCGCGGTGAACATCGTGCCGGAGCGGTGCGAGCTGAACCTGGGCGTGCGGCTGCTGCCGGGGCAGCCGTCGGAGCTGGCGCTGGACCTGATCCGCGAGAGCCTGGGGAAGCTGCCGGAGGCAACGCGCGAGCGCGTGACGCTCGAAATGCTGAACGACAATCCACCGATGCTGTGCGACAAGCTGGCGACCGTGAATATCGAGCTAGCGCGGATGCTGCGGCAGTGTGCGACGGGGGCGGCGCCCTACGCCACCGACGGCGGCTGGCTTCAAAAGCTCGGGCTGGAGTGCGCGCTGCTGGGGCCGGGGAACATCGAGGACGCGCACCGGGCGAATGAGTCTATTTCGATCAGCCAGTTTGAAGCCGGAGCGCGGCGGCTGGAGGAGATTGTGCGTCGGTTTTGCGGCGAAGAAATTGAACCACGGAGTCACGGAGACACGGAGAAGACGAAATAACGAGACAACGGGCGCAGGGCTGCACGTGTTGCGAGCGCCCGTTGTCAGCGAATTCCCCTGTCCCTCTGGCCCTGTATTCTCCGTGTCTCCGTGACTCCGTGGTTCCATTCGGTCGGACGCAGCGGCCCACCGCCACGAACGCGGCGCCTTCGGGCGGCGTAGAGACCATGCATGTGCGGAATCGCCGGCATCCTGTCGCTAACGCCTGACGCGCGCGTCGAGGCCGCGGAGCTGCGCACGATGGCCGCGCAGCTCGTCCATCGCGGCCCGGACGACGAGGGTTTCTACGTTGATCCACAGGGCCGCTGCGGTCTGGCCTTTCGGCGGCTGTCGATCATCGACCTGTCCACCGGCCATCAGCCGCTCTCGAACGAGGACGGCACGCTCTGGGTCAGCTTCAACGGCGAGATATACAACTACCGCGAGCTGCGAACGGACCTGGAAGCCCGCGGTCATCATTTCGGCACGAATAGCGACACCGAGTCGATCGTCCACGCCTGCGAGGAATTCGGCCCGGGCTGTTTCGAGAAGCTGACCGGCATGTTCGCCGTGGCGCTCTGGGACGAGAAGCGCGGCGAGCTTCTGCTGGGCTGTGATCCGTTCGGCAAGAAGCCGCTGGTCTATGCCGAGTTTCAGGGCCGGCTCTACTTCGCGAGCGAGGCGAAGGCGATTCTCGCCCTGCCGGGCGTCCCGCGGCGGATCGATCCGCAATCGCTGCATCGCTACCTGGTGTTTCAGTACGTCCCGGCGCCGCACGCGATCTACGAGGGGTTCGCGAAGCTCGAACCCGGATGCTTCCTGCGAATTCCAGCCGGACGGCCTGTCGACGTGACATCCACGCGCTACTTTGAGCTCCGCCCTGACCAGCCTGGGCGATTCACGGGTTCGCGCGAGGATGCCAAACAGCGGCTCGGCACGCTCTTGCGCGACGCGGTGGCGCGGCGGCTCATTTCCGATGTGCCGCTGGGGGCGTTTCTCTCGGGCGGCGTGGATTCATCGATCGTCGTCGGCCTGATGCGGAGGTTGGGCGTTTCGCCGCTGCGGACGTATTCGATTGGTTTTGCCGATCCGCGCTATGATGAATCCGCCGCCGCCCGGCGCGTGGCGCGCCATTTTCAGACCGAGCATCACGAGCGCATGGTGACTCCGGATATTCACAAGCTTCTTCCGCAGCTTGCGTGGCATTTTGACGAGCCTTTTGCCGACTCGTCGGCCATTCCGACCTATTACGTCTCGCGCTGGGCGCGCGAGGGCGTCACGGTCGCGCTCACCGGCGACGGCGGCGACGAGGCGTTCGCCGGTTACGATCGCTACCGCGCGGCGGCGCTGGCCGCCCGGTTCAACGCTGTGCCGCGGGTGCTGCGGCGCGTCATTCGCGGGCTGGCGTCGGCCGTTCCGCATCGCCGGCCGAAGTCGTTTGGAAACCGGCTCTACCGCTTCGCCGCACAGCTCGCCGTCAACGGGGCGCAGCGCTACCTGGGTTGGATCAACATCTTCCCGCTGGAATTGCTGGCGGCGCTTTACCGCGCGGAGTTCCGTGAGCGGCTGGATTTCGACGAGCCGCTGCGCTGGCTTTCGCAGCGCTTCGAGGCGATCGACGGCGGCGACGCTGAGCGGGCGAATTTCGCCGACGTACACAGTTACCTTCCGTTCGACCTGCTGACCAAGGTGGACCGAGCCTCAATGGCGCGCAGCCTGGAGTGTCGCTGCCCTCTGCTTGATCCGCAGATCATGCGCTTCGCCTGGTCGCTCCCCTACGAGTGGCGGCTTGGCCCGCGCGGCGGCAAGAGCATCCTGAAGGAGTGGGCGGCCGACCTGCTGCCGCCGGAGATTCCGCGGCGGCCCAAGATGGGTTTTGGCGTGCCGGTCGGCGACTGGTTTCGCGGCGAGCTGCAGGAAGAGCTGCGGCAGAATCTGCTGGCGCCGGACTCGCTTTGTCGCCGGTTGTTCGATCCGCCGCGGCTGGCGGCGATGGTCGAATCGCACATTTCCGGACGCGCAAATTACGAGCACCCGCTTTGGGCCTTGCTGATGCTGGAGCACTGGGGTCGGCAGTGGGGCGCTCATTTGCCGTAGCGCGGGCCGCGTGCTGGTGCTGAGTGCGGACTTTTGCGGCCGGCGCTGATCGCCCGATAGTCTGGGTGGGGCTGTGTACTGATCGGGAATCGCGATGTTCGTTGACCAGGCCGCGATTGATGAGCTGCTCGCTCAGGCCGCCGCCGGCGTGGGACCGGCTGCGGTCGCCGAAGCGGGGCCGGCGCGACCGCTTGAGCGGCCAAGCGCCGCTCCGGCAGCTGCGAGCGCCCGCTCCGCGCGGATGGCCGACCCCGGTAGATCAACGACAGAACATCCTGGGAACCTGGCCCGAATTCTCCGCATCCGCGTGCCGCTGATCGCGGAACTGGCCCGGCGGAAGATCGCCATTTCGACCATCCGCGCCATGACCAACGGGTCGATCCTGGAGTTTGAGCGGGCGGTGGAAGCGCCGGTGGGCCTGTTGATCAACAACCACGCCATCGGTGAGGGGGTTGTGGTGCGCGTGGGGGAGGTATTTGGCTTGCGGATTGCGCAGATCGGCGGCGCGCGGCAGCGGATCAAGTCGATGGGGTGCTAGCGCGCGCGAGATGATGCGCCGATCCATCCGAGCCCGCCGCGCCCAGCGGCGGGGTGACCTCCGCGGCGCGTGCGGCGCCGATCGCGAACGACCGTCACCCCGCCGCTTGGCGCGGCGGGTTCTGAAAGACGGCCCGGCGTCGTCGTCCGCCACGGACTTTGGCCACGCCCGCGCTCGGGGGTCGGCATCAACTTAGTGGGTAAAAGACAAAGGCCCTGTCCTCGGTTTCAATGGCGTGGAGTTTGAGCGAGCCATTGGCCAAGGAGGGCCAAACGTGGATCTTACCAGCGTTGCCGAGCAGGTGTTGGCGTTTTGCGGGGAGGATGGGGCGATTCTGTCGGACGATCTGACGCAGGTGGAAACGGCGGTTCTGGAGGCGGTTCGGCGGATCGGGGCAAGAGCGGTCGAGCTTCATTTGGGGCGGCAGAAGCTGGGGTATGAGGGAACCAGCCGGGTGTGCGGGTGCGGCGGGGCGCAGCGGTTTGTGGATCAGCGGCCCAAGCTGATTGCGACGCAGATGGGTCAGATCGGGATTCGGCGTGCGTACTACCGCTGCCGGTCTTGCGGCCGGTCGGCGTTGCCGTACGACGAGCGGGTGGGGTTGGGGGCGGGGGCCGAGAGCGTCGGTCTGGCGAAGGCGGCGGCGCTCTTGGGGATTGAGAACACGTTTGCCAGCGCCGCGTCCACGTTGTACGCGCTGACCGGTCAGCGGCTGAGCGAAGCGACGATTGAGCGGCTGACGGAGCGGGTGGGCGGGGTGGCGGCGCAGCAGGAGCAGCAGCGGGCCGCGGCCATGGCGGAGTGGAAAGCGCCGCCGGCGGAGGCGTCGCCGGAGACGTTCTATGTGACCGTGGACGGCGTGCAGGTGCACCAGGCGGACGGCTGGCACGAAGCCAAGTGCGTGGCGTGCTATTGGGATCAGCCCGGCCAGCCCGCCGGCGTGGATCGCGAAGTGCGCTACGGGGTGCGGTTTGAAGGCGCGGCGGCGTTCGTGTCGTTTGTCTGGGAATTGGCCTGTCGCTGCGGCCTGGAGCGGGCCCGGCGCGTGGTGCTGCTGGGCGACGGGGCGCGGTGGATCTGGGAGCACATCGGCGGGTTGTTGAAAGAGGCGGTCTGCATCGTGGACTGGTATCACGCGATGGAGCACGTGTGGACCTGCGGGCGGGCCCTGGGGGGCGAGCAAACGCCGGAAACGGCGAGCTGGGTGAAATCGATCGAAACGCTGCTGTGGGACGGGCAGGTGCGCGCGATTCTCGACCAGTTGAAGGCCGAGCGCTGCGGCACGCGCGCCAAGAACAAGCGGGCGGCGTTACAAGCCCTGATCACCTACATCGAGAACCAGGACGATCGATTGGCCTATGACCGCTTCCGAGAGATGGGCCTGGACATCGGCTCGGGCCGGGTCGAAGCGGCCTGCAAGCACGTGGTCGCCCTGCGGATGAAACGCTGCGGAATGCGCTGGTCCAAGGCCGGATCCCAAAACGTCCTCTCGCTCCGCGTCGCCCACCTCAACAGCGACTGGGAGCGCGTCTGGAACACGCGACCGTTAGCCAGGGTCGCCTGAAAACTACCCACTAAGTTGATGCCGACCCCGCGCTCGGCCATCGGCGACGGGCGGATTGAAGTCGCTGCCGTCGCGGTTAGAATGACGGGTCGCGAAGCGTGGTGCTGGCGGCCGAAATCGTCCGCTCGTCGCCGCCCGTCGCCGCTACGGTGAGCGTAGCTCAGTTGGCCAGAGCACAAGGTTGTGGTCCTTGGGGTCGCGGGTTCGAGCCCCGTCGCTCACCCTTCAAGTGTCGAGTTCAGAGTTCAAAGTTCAGAGTTCTGCGTCCTGCGTGTTCACTCTGAACTCTGAACGTTGAACTTCGGAATTCGCACTGCGATCTTCGAACACAGCACCGCTTTTCCGGGAGTATTCCATGAACCGCCACGCCGCCCCCGCCCGGCTTTGCTGCCTGGGCTGCTGGATCGCTCTTACCCTCGCCATGGGAGTCGCCTCGATGAGCCTTGCCGATGTCCCCGCCGATTCGCCCGCCGCCGACGCGCTCAAGAAGGCCGAAGCCGCGGTGGCGGCGATCGTCGCCGTGCCCGATGGGAAGCGCAACTTCGACAACACCGTCGGGGCCTATGACGACATGGTCGTCCGCCTTCAGACCGACACCGGCTTCCTGACGTTCATGCAGCACGTCAGCGGCGACGCCGACGAGCGTCTCCGCAGCCAGACCGCCGAAGAGCACATCACCAACTGGCTGATCGAACTCGGCAAGCGAGAAGACTTGTACAAGGCGATCAAGGCCTACGCCGCGACCAATCCCAAGCTCGAAGGCGAGCAGAAGCGGCTGCTCGAGTTCACGCTGCGCGACTACCGCCGGGCAGGCATGGACCTGCCGCCTGAAAAGCGCGAGGCGTTGAAGAAGATCGAGATGGAGATCAACCGGCTGGGGATCGATTTCCAGAAGAACATTCGCGACGACGAGACGCGCGTGCCGCTGTCTCTGGCCGAACTCAAGGGTACGCCGCAGGACGTAATCGACGGCCTGCCGCGCTCCGGCGACATGTACCTGGCCGGGCTGGACTATCCCACGCTGCTGCCGATCATGGACTTCTGCGAGGTCGAAACGACGCGGCACAAGATGTGGCTGGCGAACCACCGCAAGGGCGGCAAGAAAAACGTCGGCGTGCTGGAGCAGATCCTGAAGTTGCGGGCGCAGGCGGCGGCGCTATTGGGCTACAAGACGGTGGTGGACTACGAAACCGAAACGCGGATGACGAAGAACGCCGAGACTGTGAAGAAGTTCTATGAGCAGGTTCGGCCGCTGGTGCGCAAGAAGTCGCAGCAGGATTACGATGAGTTCGTCGCGGTGAAGCGCCGCGTGACCGGCAACCCCGAGGCGAAGCTCAATCCGTGGGACCAGGCGTATTACGAAAACGTGCTCAAGAAGGAGAAGTACGCCGTCGATGCGCAGAAGATCCAGGAGTTCTTCCCACTGGATCGCGTCGTCGATGGTCTCTTCGGCATCACGCAATCGCTCTACGGCATTGAGTACGTCGACGTGACCAAGGACGCCGGCTCGAAGGGGCTGCCGCTGTGGCATCCGGACGTGCGCGTCTTCGAAGTGCTCGACAAGGCCAGCAAGAAACAGATCGGTACGTTCTGGATCGACCTGTTCCCGCGCGACAATAAGTTCAGCCACGCCGCCCAGTGGAGCCTGGCCGCGCGCAAGCGCTGGGCGGACGGCAGCGTGCAGAAGCCGCTGGCGGCGCTGGTGTGCAATTTCACCAAGCCGACCAAGGAGAAGCCTTCGCTGCTGACGCACGAGGAGGTCGAGACGTTTTTCCATGAGTTCGGCCACTGCCTGCACTCGATCCTGACCGAAGCAGACTACGGGACGTTCGCCGGCACGGCCTGTGCCCGCGACTTCGTCGAGGCCCCGTCGCAGATGTTCGAGAACTGGGTCTGGGATGCCGACGTGCTGGCGACGTTCGCGCGGCATTACAAGAGCGGCGAGCCGTTCCCGAAGGATCTGCTGGCGGCGATGGTCAAAACGCGCACATTGGGCAAGGGCCTCTGGGCCGAGCGGCAACTCTACTATGGCCTGCTCGACCTCACGTATCACCTTTCCGACGGAACAATCAACACGACAGAGACGGCGCAGAAACTCTACGGAGACGTGCTGCTCTACGAGGGCCAGCCGGAAACATATCTGCAGGCCGGTTTCGGGCATCTGATCGGCTACCAGTCGGCGTATTACGGCTACATGTGGTCGCTGGTCTATGCGCAGGATATGTTTCAGCGGTTTGCGGAATTGGGAATGCTCAGCCCGGAAGCGGGGCAGTATTACCGCAAGAAAATTCTCGCCCGCGGCGGGACGATGGATGACATGGAGATGGTGAAGGACTATCTGGGCCGCGAGCCGAAGATGGAGGCGTTCATTTCGTATCTGGGCTTGCCGGCGGGGAAGAACTAACGGCGACGGTAGCAACGGTAGGGTCCGCTGTGCGGACCAATTGTCTCGCGCGAAATGACCGTGCGGCGCCGTGAATTGGTCCGCACAGCGGACCCTACAACCCCTACAATCCCGCCGCCGCCAGCACCGCCCTCAATCCCTGAACGTCGCGCTCGTCGAACGCCCCCACCTCGTGGCTGTCCACGTCCAGCACGCCCCAGCATCGGCCGCGCTCATCAAACACCGGGATGACGACTTCCGAGCGGTCGCGCGGATCGCACGCAATGTAATTCGCCCCCAGCTCGGCCACGTCGCGCACCACCAGCGGCTGTCGCGAAAGAAACGCCTTGCCGCACGCGCCATGCAATCCGATCGGAGAGCAGGCCGGCTTGTCGCGCCGCGGGCCAAGCGTCAGTTCGTCGGCGCCTTCGTGAAGGTAAAAGCCGACCCAGGAGACGCCCTTGTCGTGCAGCGCGTCCCAGAGCGCGTCGACGACCGCCTGCATCCGCGACGCGCGATCGCCAGAAGTGGTGAGGCGGGCGGCGATGTCGGCGTAGGGGCGGGACGATGCCGAGCGGGATGTTGCGTCCATGCGTGATTGCCTGCGTCGCGAGTCTTCCGGCATTCCACGGCCGGCACGGGGGCCGGCCGCTACCACCGACGGCCGGGACGGGCGAGACGCCCGTCCCACCCAGTCTCTTCTCACACTCGCCGGCCGCTACCACCGACGGCCGGCACAGGGGCCGGCCGCTACCGGTTTGGGAGAATACTCTCGATCGCCGCTCGCAGCCCGCCCGGCTTCTGCTCGCGCAGCTCATATCCGATTCGCACCGCCGGCTTGTTGATCTTCAGAATTCGCCCCAGGTCGATCGGCGTGCCGATCAGCACCACATCCGCCTCGGCCGCATTGATCGTCTGCTCCAATTCGCCGATCTGCCGGCCGCCGTAGCCCATGGCGGGCAGGACGTCCGACAGGTGCCCGTACTTCGCGAACGTGCCCTTGATCGATCCGACCGCGTACGGCCGCGGATCGACGATCCTGGCCGCGCCGAACTGCTCCGCCGCAATATGCCCCGCGCCGTAGCGCATCTCGCCATGCGTCAACGTCGGGCCGTCCTCAATTACAATCACCCGCTTCCCGCGAATCAGCTCCGGCTGCGACGCCGTGACCGGAGAAGCCACCAGCATCACCTCCGCCCGCGGGTTCAGGTTCGTGATGTTGTCGCGCACCGCCGCGATGTCCGCCGGATGCGCCGTATCGCACTTGTTGATGACGACCACATCCGCCATCCGCACATTGGTCTCGCCGGGGTAATAGCGCGACTCATGTCCCGGCCGATGCGGATCAGCCACCGTGATGTGCAGGTTCGGCCGGAAGAACGGCAGGTCGTTGTTTCCGCCGTCCCACAGGATCACATCCGCCTCGGCCTCCGCCGCGGCGAGAATCTTCGCGTAGTCGACGCCGGCGAAGATCACGTTGCCGGCGGCGACGTGCGGTTCATACTCCTCGCGCTCCTCGATGGTGCACTCGTGCCGGTCCATGTCTTCCAAGGTTGCGAAGCGCTGACAAATCTGCTTGGACAGGTCGCCGTAGGGCATCGGGTGCCGCACCGCGGCCACCTTCAGGCCCAGCTCCTTGAGAATCCGCACGACGGCGCGCGACGTCTGGCTCTTGCCGCAGCCGGTTCGCACGGCGCACACGGCGATCACCGGCTTGCTGCTGCTCAGCATTGTGGCCTTGTGGCCGAGCATGATGAAATCCGCCCCGGCGGCGTTCACCAGGGCCGCCTTGTGCATGACCTCCTGGTGCGGCAGGTCGGAATAGGCCATCGCGGCCAGGTCGACGCTGTGCCGCGCGATCAACTCGGCCAACTCAGACTCGGCGTGGATTGAAATGCCGTCGGGGTAGCGCGGGCCGGCCAGGATCGGGGGATACACGCGCCCGGCGATATCGGGAATCTGCGCGGCCGTGAAGGCGACCACGCGGCAGTCCCCGCGCTGCCGCCAGTACGCGTTGAAGTCGTGAAAGTCGCGCCCCGCGGCGCCGATAATGATCACGTTCTGCATGGAACACCTGTTGGGGGTCATCCGAACCGCGAGCGCAAGCGACCGGCTCGGGTCAGCCCGGAGCGTCCGGGAATCGCGGCCCGTCGCTTCCGCTTGGGGTTCGAAGTATGTTTCGGCTATTCTCGGATCGCTGGACAGATTAGGCAACGTGAGAAGCAGGAAGTCAGCAGGATGGCATCACGCACTCCGTTTCGGGGAGCATCGGCGTCTCGCCGGTGCGCACCGGCGGGCCGCCGATGCTCCCCACGAGAAAGCGCTGCGTGACGGAACAGTACGCCCTCTAAGGGTGAACCGCGGGAGTACGCATGGCTGCACCTCTGAACACCAACAGCCCGACGTCCGGCACTTCAACCGCCACGGGGCCGTCCGGCCTGTCTTCGTTTGACGCGCGCTTCTGGATCTGCAACACGATCGAGATGTGGGAGCGGCTGGCGTACTACACGCTGCGGCCGGTGGCGCCCATCTACATCATGCAGGCCACGGAGCCGGGCGGGCTGCATCTCACGGCGGCGCACAAGGGCTCTATCTATCTCTGGTGGGCCGTTTTCCAGTCGATTTTCCCGATCGTCACCGGCGGATTCGCGGATCGCTATGGCTACAAGAACATGCTGGCCCTCTCGATTGTGCTGAACATCATCGGCTACGTCCTGATGGGGCTCTACCCGACGTACGAGGGGTTCTTCGCAGGTGTGCTGGTGATGGCGTTCGGGACGGCTTTCTTCAAGCCGTCGATCCAGGCGACGCTGTCAGCCAATCTCACAAAATCGAATTCATCGCTGGGATGGGGCGTGTTCTACTGGGTGGTCAACGTCGGTTCGACCATCGGTCATTACATCTCGCCCGTGCTGCTGGGCAACCCGCACACCGCCCAGGGCTGGCAGACGCTGTTCTTCGCGTGCGCGGGCTTCACCGCGATGAACTTCATTCTGCTCTTTTTCGTGGTCGAGCCGCCTTCGGGGGCGTCGAAGACGGAAAGCCCGTTCGCATTGCTCGGCCGGACGCTCACCAATATCGTCGAACCCCGGCTGCTGGCGTGGATTCTGATCATGTCCTGCTTCTGGATGATGATGTACCAGTTGTGGGACACGCAGCCGAACTTCATTGAAGACTGGGTGGACAGCTCGGCCATCGCGGCCTACCTGCCGCAGGACAGCCACTACGTCGAAGTCGGCGACCGCGGGCTGAAGCGCGTGCCGCAGCAGATTCTCATTTCGCTTAACGCGCTGATGATCGTGTTTCTGGTCGTTCCGGTCTCCGCCCTGGCGGGGCGCATGCGCACCCTCAGCGCGATGTTCTGGGGCATGCTGGGTGCGACGGCCGGCGTGCTGGTGGCGGGACTGACCGGCAACGGCTGGATTCTGCTGGCCGGCGTCATGCTCTTTTCTCTGGGCGAGATGCTCACCGGGCCCAAGAAGAGCGAGTACCTGTCGCTGATCGCCCCGGCCGGCAAGCGCGGCCTGTACCTGGGCTACGTCAACATCCCGACCGGCCTGGGCCAGGGAATCGGCAACAAGATCTCCGCCTACGTCTACGACAACTTCGGCGAGAAGGCGCGCCTGGCCCAAAAATACCTGCTCGAGCACACGCCTCTGGGCGAAGGGAAGAACTGGGACGGCGATGTCGGCAAACTGGACGCCACACTAGGTGTTTCGCGGACCGAGGCCTTCGCCAAGCTCCAGGAAGTGCTCGGCAAGAACGGCGTCGAAGTCACCCAGCTTCTCTGGGACACCTACGACCCGCATCTGCACGTCTGGCTGCCCTTCGCCGCGATCGGCGTCGTCGCGGCGGTCGCCTTGTACATCTACGGGAAAATGGCGCAGCGCTGGGCGGATATGAACGCCTGAATAACCCAGAGCCACTTCTTCATCCGAGCCGCGCGCGTCAGCAAGCGGTTCTTAAGCTCCCGCTTCCTCACGGTCGCGGCTCGGAACGCAAAAGACACACCGTCGGGAGCCGGTGGCTTCCGACGGCGTGTCTGATTGCCGCGCGATGCGGTCTTGTCTTCGCGTTATTCGATCAACGCGACCGGCCGGCGGCCGCCCAGCGTGCGGAAAATAAGCTGCAACTGATCGGCATATTCCTCGGGCGTGCCCTCGGCGTGGAAGTGCTGCCCGCCGGTCGTGGTGGCGATGGTCGCCATCAGGTCCACGTCCGCGTCGCCGCCGACGCTGACGGTATAGATCGTGATGTGGTTGTCGGCGCAGACTTGCGCCTCTTCGATGCACCAGTTGTTGATGGTGTCGCTGCCGCCGCTGACGAATCCGCCATTCTCGTCGATATTGGGTTTTCCGTCCGACATCAGCACCATGATTTTCCTGGCGGCGCTGCGGCCGCGCGACGAGAGCAGCTCGGCCCGGCCGGCGACAATGCCGCCGCCGATGTTGGTGGTGCTGTCGTAATGCCCGGCCTGTCGTCCATAGAGGCGGTCGGGAACATTCTGCAGCACGTCGGTCAGGTCGACTTCATGACGGGCAGTCGTGGCAAAGATCTCCAGGCCGATATGATCCATGCTCTCCAACCCGGCGATGACGTCCTTCATCGCCTGGACGGCGTCTTTAACCGCCTGCAGCGGCTGCTCGGGCGTCTGCCAGAGCACGTCGGTGCGGCTGTAAGCCGCCTGTTGCTCGAGCAGGAAGTTGGTGAACGTCTTCAGGCCGACGCGGTAGCGGACGCTGTTGTTCGTGTAGTACGCGGCGCTGGAGGTGCTGGCGGTGTAGTCGATGAAATTGGCCCAGGTCCAGGTGTGCCGCCAGGAGGGGTAGCTGGTCCAGACCATCTCGCTGTCTTCAACGTAGTTGTCGCCGTCGCCGCCGGAGGTGCCGCCGGGGCGGCCGCTGCGCCAGGACGCGAGCCCGACGATGACGGCGGCCCGGTTGCGCCAGTTGTTGGAATAGCCGTTGTCATACGAGGCCGCGTTCATCAGGCGGCTGATCTCGTCCGCCGTACATCCGCGACTTTGGAGCGAGGTTGTCGCCGCGGCGACGGTGCAGTTCGCCTTCTTGGGGATGTACCAGAGGCCCGCATCGGTGCTGGGCGTGTAGGATTCGGGGACGATCGGGCTGCCCCAAGTCGACATCACGCCGATGGTGGGGCCGCTGTCGCCGGCGTACTCGGTGTCGGCCTCGGCGCCGGGAACGTAGGGACGCGCGGGGGCCGGGCCGTTGAGGGCCGCCCAGCAATCGCGCAGGTTGATCTGCATTCCGGGCCGCACTTCGCCGGTGTCGCCGGTGTACTGTTTGTAGTGCTGCAGCTCGCTGTCGTCGTTCATGGAGCCGGACAGATCGATCACCACGGAGATGTCGCGCGGAATCAGGACGGCGGTCGCGCGGGCCCACATGTCCTTCTGTGACACGCCGAAGATGTTGCCGAACATCATGGGCAGCGGGCCGCCCTCCGAGCCTTCCGTCCGGCGCATGCGGATGCGGACGGCGTTGAAGTTCTCCGACGAAGGACTGAAGCCGAAGCGGTTGGTCCCGGCGTCATAGGTGGCCTGGCCAAACTCGACGTCGCTGTTCATGTCGAGGCCGGTGTAGTGGCCGGCCACGCGGTTCATGCGGGCGAACTCGTCCGCCACCGTGCGGGCCAGCTCAGTCGGCGAATTGACGCCGTCGCCGGCCAGGCGCGCCGCGGCGGCGAGCGCGGCGGAGTCGACCGCCGCCTGCATCTCGGCCTTGGCCGTGTAGAGGGTGCCGACGTCGACCGCCAGCGCGCCCATGCCGAAGATCACGGTCGACATGACCGCCACTTGAACCACGACTCCGCCGCGCCGCGTCCGGCGTCGGGCGGCCATGCGATAGCGCTTCATCTCACGCCTCCAGGTGTAACGGGCCGTTCGCCCTTCTCGCCCGTTCCGACGGGCCCGAGCCGCGGAGGCTGAGGATGCTCCGCTGGGTAGAACATACGAAATGTTCGCCGGCGGTGACGGGATTTTTGCGCTTTTTGACGAGGAAAATAGCGGTGCGCTTCGGCGTCTCAAAAAAACTGGCACGCCGCCGACGGCGACAGACCGAGCAGCGGCGTGCGCAGATGTCGGCGACGATGCGTTTCGTGGCCCTACAAACCTTCCTCACTTCCGGCCAATCCAACCGGTCCGCGCAGGCCGGCCGCCTGCCCCGCGGGGTTCGGACGCACCGGCCACGTGCCGGCCGGCCGCGTTCGCGGCGACGGCGGCTCATCCTTGTTCTCACCCTGAATCTGGCCAAGGCCGAAGAGCTCCCAGTCGTTGGGTACGATGTAGTCCGCGCCGGGAACGTAGGCCACCTGGTCCGGATTGAGCGGCTCGACCAGTTCCGGCGTCACCAGCACGACCAGCTCGGACTCGTCTGACTGATACTCAACGGAGCTGAAGAGCGCGCCTAGAACGGGAATATCACCCAATGCCGGAACTTTGCGACTGACCGCTCGCGAGCGCTCGCTCAGCAGGCCGCCGATCGCGAACGTCTGGCCGGCGCCGAGCTCGACGACGGTTTCGACGCGCCGCTGAGTCAGGCCGGGGACGACGAAGCCCTGAAGCGTGACGGCCGTTGAGAAATCCGGCTCGCTCACCTCGGGGGCGACGCGCAGCCGAATCAGGTTTTCGCTCATGACCGCGGGGGTGAAGCGCAGCCGCACGCCGAACTCGCGGTACTCAATCGTGATCGACAAGTTCTGACCGCCCCGCGGGACGGGAATCGGGAACTCGCCGCCGGCCAGGAACGATGCTTCCTGGCCGCTGATGGCGACCAGGTTCGGCTCGGCCAGCACGCGCAGCAGGGAGTTCTCGCGCAGCGCCCGAATGAAGAGCTGCATCTGCATGCGCGGGAAGCCGAGGCTGAGCGTGGGGTTGGGTGTGAGCGGCAGGCCGTTCTGGTCCGTGACGAATGGAATGTCGTTGAGGAAGTTGGCGCTGCCGGCGGCGCCGATGTTCACCGGGTTGATGCCGTCGAGCTGGTTTACGCCGAAGACGTCTCGCAGGTTGCTGCCTCCCATCCAACCGTTGAAGCCGAGCTGGCGCGTGGCGCTGCGGTTCACTTCGGCGACGGTGCAGCGCAGCAGCACCTGCTGCACGCCGGCGACGCGCATGTGATTGATGATCTGCTGCGAGTAGATGCCGGCGATTTCCATGATCTTCTGGGCCGATTCGGCGTCGGGCACGTTGCCCGTGAGGACGACGCGGTCGAGAACGGCGGCGGCGCTGACGCGGGCGCGCGGCACGGCCTGTCGCAGGCTGGCCTGCAAGCGCTCGAGATCGAGATCAACGGCGATGTCGAAGATGCGCTGGTCGTCGCCGTCCAGCCAGGCGATGAGCTGGGTGGTGCCGAAAGACTTGCCGCTGACCAGCACCTGCTTGGGTGAAGTAGCGGAAACGGTGGCGATTTCAGCGTTGGCGACACGCACTTCCTTGAGCGGGGCGCTGAACTCGACCAGCACACCCTTGTTCACCGGCACGTTGATCAGCCGGCCGCTGCGCGGAATCTCGGTCACCTTGATTTCGAGCGCCGGTCTTTCGGCCGCCTGGCCCAGCGTCCGCGGGGAAAGCAGGGCGCCGAGGGCGGCGGCGGCGACCAGCAGCGTCGTCCGCAGGTTGCTGGGCGCGGCAGAAGCGGTCGTGTCCTTGTTACTCATTCCGGAGACTCCTCAGTCGTCGGATTGGCGGGTTCTTCTTCTGCGGGCGGCGGCGGGGCCGGCGCGCCGGGGTACGTGCCGGGGGTGCTGTCGGGAGGCGGCATGGGTTGTATGCCGCCCTCGCCGATCTGTTGCCGCGAGTTCGGCCCGGCCCAGCGCAGGATCTCCTTCGCGGCGCCGTTCCACACGACCACTTCCCACACGCTCGACGGCCCTTGCGAGCCGGCCGGCGGAGCGGCGCCAGGTTGCGTTCCCGCGGCGGCCGGCGCGAACAGGTTTTTCACCATCGCGCCCAGGAATCCTTTGCGCAGGTCGACCGGTTCACGCTTGCCGGCGGCGCGCGTGTCCTCGCCGTCCTCGTCCTCGTCCTCCTCGGCTCCCCCGCGGCGCCCCAGCACCTGCGATTCGCTGATGTTGGACGGCTTGGCCAGGTTGTTGGCGTCCTCGGCGTTGCGCATGCTCAGCTTGATCTTGCCGCGCTGTTCGGCCAAGTGCAGCGTCGGCACCTTGTCGGGCGGGACAAAGAGCGTGACGGCACGGGCCGCCTTCGGCGCCGACGATGACTTGCCGCTTTTTTCTTCGTCATTGGTCGACATGGCGATCTGCGCGCCCACCGCGCCGACTTCGATGTTCTCGATCAGCGTGCGGGCCACCGTCTCCTGCCGGCCGTTACGGTTGACGTTGAAGTACCCGACCACGTCGACGCGGCAGCCGGGCCAGAGGTGGTTGTCCACGCCGGAGCTTTCATCGATCTTGACCGCCACGCCGCGGAAGCCCGGCGGAACCAGCAGTCCCGGCGGCGTGCCCTCGGGTGAGAGCATGGCCTCGAGAATGGGAAGCCCCCCGGGCGCCGTGATTTTCGGCACGCGGCCGAGGGCTTTCTTCTTGTCGGTGATCGCGCCCGCGGGCACGGCGGTAGCCGGGAAAGCGATCGCCTTGAGCATGTTTTCATCGATCTGCTCGCCGCGCGGGATATCCGTCGCGGCGGCCCAGATCTTCACCATGGCGGTCTGCCCGGCTTTGGCCTTTCCGATGGTGTCGAAGGTCATCTTCAGGGCGAAGCCGCCGACGCACAGGCCGGCGACAAGCGGAATGATCGCTCGCTTGTTCATGAGCTGCTTTCCTCGAAAGTCGGCGCGGATGCCGCGCGCAGTGCAATCGAATGGACGACGCGTCCTCGCGCATCCAGCCGGCGCGGCGGCGCAGCGCCGTCCGTCGGCGCCCTCCATGGCCCTCTGGCAGGCGCGCCGGGCTCCGCCGGGCGCGGTCCGTTCGGGCGGCCGGCCGGCCGCGCGATCGGTGGGTGTCGCCGCCGGCCGATCCCGTCCGCCGGTGGGCGGGGACGGTTTTGCGGTCCTTGCGGCGTCTGTTATCGAATCGGTCGGGCGCGGGCCGGGGCTGAGCAGCCCGGCCGAATCCCGCGCTTCCTTGCGCTTATTTCAGTATGGCAAATGGTGCGCGATGCGGCCGGGCGAATATGGGCGGCGGATAACACCGCTGTTCGCTCCGCGGCGACGCGGATAGCATCTCCACTCAAGCTTCTCTGGGCAGGAGAGCAAGCGTGGATAAAAAGCGATCCATCGAAGAAAAGCTGTACGCCGTCAGCGAGGGAAAGAAGTACGGCGTGCGCGATCTGCTGGCGTCCTTCTTCCGGCATGGGGCGTCGCGCGTCACCGATCTTCACCTGAAAGTCGGGCTGGCGCCGACCTACCGCGTGGATGGCAAGCTGAAAGTGACCAGCGCGACGCCGCTCGATCCCGAAACGCTGATGCTGCTGCTCGAATGCGTGCTGGACGAGGCCGAGTTGAAGACGTTCGAGGAGCGTCGCTCGGTGGACAGCTCGTTCGTCGTCGAAGGCATGCAGTTCCGCATCAACTGCTTTCACGACCGCAAGGGGCCGGCGCTGGCCTTGCGGGCGCTCGACTTGAAGACGCCCACGATCGAGGACATCGGCTTCCCCAACCGCGTCTGGGAGGATATCGTCAACCTGCAGCAGGGGCTCGTGCTCGTCACCGGCTCGACCGGCGCGGGAAAAAGCACCACCATCGCGGCCATGGTCAATCACATCGCGCAGACGCGTCCGCTGCACATCATCACGCTCGAAGACCCAATCGAATACTTGTTCGAGAGCGAGACCGCCATGATCTCGCAGCGGGCGATCGGCCGCGACGTGCTCAGCTACGCCCGCGGACTGCGCGACTGCCTGCGCGAAGACCCGGATGTGATCTTCGTCGGCGAGATGACCGACCAGGAATCGGCCACTTGGACGCTCACCGCCGCGGAAACCGGGCACCTGGTCTTCTCCGGCCTGCACACGCGCGACGCGGCCGGCACGGTGACGCGCCTGCTCGACATGTACCCGCCCACGCGGCACGAGGAAGTCGCCAACCAGCTTTCGCACGGGCTGCGCTACATCCTGGCGCAGAAACTCCTGCCGCGCTCCGACAAGCCGGGCCGCGTGGTGGCGATGGAAATCCTGAACAACACGTTCGCCGTGGCGAACCTGCTGCGGCAGATCAAGCCGGACCAGATTTACTCGCTGATGCAGACGCAGGTCGCGGACGTTCCGGGTCAGCGCATGCGGACGATCGAGCATTCGCTGGCGGAACTGGTGCGCAAAGGCATGTTGTCGCCGCACGAGGCGGAGCGCGCGGCCAACCACGCGGCGACGTTTGCGGATGCGATGATGATGTGAAGAAGTCGCATTGGGGGACCGGCCTCCGGCAGCCTCCGGCCGGTCTTTGCCTCCTCGACGAGAACGAGACCGGCCAGAGGCCGGTCCCCCAGACGGACGAACCACCCTCAGCCCAGTCTGCGTGACCGGCTTTCGCCCATGCGAGCGGTGTCCGTGGGTATAATCGTGAGGACCGCCAACGGAGCGACAAGTGAAGCAGCGCATCGCCATCGACCCCGCGATCTGCCACGGGCAGGCGTGCATCCGCGGCACGCGCATTCCAGTGCATCAGATCGTCCGCATGCTGGCCAGCGGCGACACGATCGATGATCTACTGGTGGATTACCCCACGCTGACGCGCGACGACATCCTTGCAGCGCTGGACTACGCCGCTTCGCTGGCGGAAGAGGAAGTCTCGCCGCTGGAGCCCAGCGGACAGGCGACGTGAAGATCGTCGTCGACGAGAATATCCCAATCCATACGGCTGATGCGCTTCGGGCGCTGGGGCATGACGTACTCGATGTTCGCGGCACGCCCGACGCCGGCATCAGCGACCAGGAACTGTGGGGTCACGCGCAGCGCGCCGGGGCGCTGCGAATCACTACGGACAAGGGCTTCGCCCGCCGATGGCAGGAACCGCACCACGGCGTCGTGGTCGTTCGCCTGCGGCGACCCAACCGGGCCAGAATCCACGAGCGCGTACTGCGCGCGATGCGCGAGTTCGCGGAACAGCAGTGGCCGGGAACACTGGTTGTGATGCGCGACCGAGCGCAGAGCGTTCGGCGCTCGCGACGGCGCGGGGCGTAATCCAAACCCGGAACGGCTGCTCCGCGCCGGCGGGTGACATGACGTGGCATGGGCAGGCTGTCGCGCCGGAACGCCTTGTCCTCACGGCGGCTCGGATGGGGAACGTCGGTCGATCACCGCGCTCGCTTGCGCTTCGCGTTCTGACCGGGGCCGCGCTCGCGGCCCGACGCTGGTGGCGGCTCGGCCGCGTCAAACAACTCGGCCGACCCGGCGACCGCCTCGTTCTCCTTGACAATCACCGTGCTTTCGTCCGCGACAAGCTCATCGTCCGCATCCGCCGCTTTCTCGATCGGCTTGCCGTCTTCGTCCAGCTCGACATCCGCCTCCGCCGTCCGCTCGCGGGCGATTGCCTGAAGCTCCTTCATCAGCCGCTCTTTCGCCGCCCCGCTGATCGCAAAGAGCGCCTCGGACACGTCTTCGATGTAGCGCTCAAAAATGCTCCGCCGCTCGCCCTCGAGCCGCTGGCGGCGGCGCTTGCGGACGTAGGCGGCCAGCTTGCGGCCGCACTCCTGGATCGAGAGCTTCATTTCCTTGCGGATTTCGTCGTAGTCGGCGATGGCTTCCTTGCTCTCACTGGTAAACGGCACCCAGACGCTGGCCATGTGCACCATCACCACCAGCGGCGCGACCGGCAGCGAACCGCCCGGCTGCGAAACGCCGTAGTTGCGCCAGTCCACGTCCAGCACGCTCTTGAACGCGGCGCAGCCGGACTGCTGGTAGAGCAGCGGGACGCGGTTCGCAAAGCGGATCACGCGCGCCGGCTCGTCGGCCGGGAGCTGTCCGCCGAAGGCCAGGCCCACTTCGATCTGGAAGGGGTTGCCGCGGTAGACGGCCGGGTCGCGCGTCGTCGCGGTGTAGAACTCGGCCTTCAGTTCCTTGGTCAGGCCGTTGAGCAGGGCGCGGACGCCGATGGGCGCCAGGCAATCCGTCGGCGGGGCCATGATCCTGACCGACTGCATGCTCTGGTAGAGCCGCTCCGCCTCCTGCGGCTCGAGCGCGGCGGGCTTGGCGCTGTGCGACAGCTTGGCCGTATCGCAGATCTCATGCGCCACCTTGGTCGAGACGCGGCAGAACGCGTACTGCAGAAAGCTGCTGAGCGTTCGGATGTTGGCGGAGGCGCCCTTGTTTCCTTGATCTCTCGATCCCTTGATCCCTGCTTCTTTCAGCATCTTCATCAGCACGCCCAGCTCGATCCCGTGCGGGTGCGGCTGGATTTCGCACGTCTCGGCGGGCAGGTCGCCGCTGGCGCGGGGGAAGTCGCGAACCACCGGGGCAGGCGGGGCGTCGGCGTTGCCGGCCAGCAGCAGGCGATAGACAAAACGCGCGTGCGGGTTGGCGATGGCGGTCTGCTCGATGTACTCATCCACCGACTGGCGGCCCTTGGCGTAGCTGGCGACCAGCTCGATGCGGACCTCGGTGCCGCGCTCCCACTCGACGTCCTGCTCTTCGTCGACGACCACGTCCGGTCGGTTCTTGGTGGTGTCGATCGCGATCTGGAAGTGATGGGCCGGTTTCCTGTCGCTGATACGCGAGGTGATGTGGATCGGCTTGCCAGTGGTCAACAGGCCGTACATGCCGGCGGCGGAGATGCCGATGCCCTGTTGGCCGCGAGACATCTTCAACCGATGAAATTTCGAGCCGTACAACAGCTTGCCGAAGATGTTGGGAATCTGGGCCTTGACGATGCCGGGGCCGTTGTCGCGGACGGTGACTCGAAAGCGCTCTTCCGCGAGTTGCTCGATGCCGATGTGAATCTCGGGCAGGATGCCGGCCTCTTCGCAGGCGTCGAGGCTGTTATCCACGGCCTCCTTCACCGTCGTCAGCAGGCTCTTGCGCTTGTTGTCGAACCCCAGCAGGTGCCGATTCTTGGCGAAAAACTCAGAGACGGAGATATCACGCTGCTTGGCCGCCATCGACTCGGCCGTCGCGTTGGTGCGCTTCCGCGGCTGGCCGTTGGACTTGGGGGCGCGCTCCGCGGCGTCCGGCTCCGCCGGCGCTGGCGCCGGCGGCGAGGTGACAGCCGCGGTAGCAGGCGGCGAGTCCGGTCGCGCCGGCTTCGGCTGCGGCTCGGCGTCCGGCGCGTCGAAGAGCCCCGGCGCATCATCGCGTTTCTTCTTCTTCCCGCCGGTCTGCTTCAGCCCTGACGATGCCATCCGTGGCTCCCACGTGCGAACACGCCGATTCTCCGGCAATGGTAGCGGGCGATGCGGCGGTGTACAGTCTTGCCCGTGCCGCTCAGCAGCGCCCAGCGCCGTGAACTCCTGAAACAGAGCCATCATCTGAAGGCCGCCGCGACGTTTTCCGCCGAGTCGCTCGGCGCCGGCGCCGTCGATCACGTGCGGCAGATGCTGATTCGGCACGAGACCGTCAAGGTCCGCATCAACGCAGACTCGGGCGAGGAGTGCGACGCCGCGGCGGCGGACCTGGCTGCGGGGGTGCCGTGTGAGCTGGTCGGGCGGATCGGGCGGGTAGTGATTCTGCATCGAGCGGCTTCGGATTCGGGCGGCGAGTCGTCATAATACGAGCTGGGCGTAGCTTGAATGCGCCACGGGTCGGCCCGCGGCCGCCGTGGCTCTTTGGAGGGTTGACGATGAAGCGCTCTGCCATTCAGTTGATAGTGGCCGCCGCCACACTGGCCGCCAGCGCCGCGGCCCAGGACGATCGTGAGCCGTCGCTGGATGATTTCCGCCTGGTCGTGCCGAGCGAGGTGTCGGCGAAGGTCATTCCCATGTGGCCGGCCGAGATCAACCGCGGGGGGGCGACGGCGTACACGAACAACGTCATGCTGACCGGCTACTGGCCGCCGACCAACGAGATGCTGCGACAGTTCAGCCGCGACCCGGCGCACAATCCCGGCGGCTGGGTGGGGCACAACTGGCGCGGGCTGGGCTACGACGTCTACGCGTATTTCCCGGAGTTTCCGCAGGGCGTCGGCCGCGGCGAAGGCGACTTCGAGGTGGACTACCAGGACACGTCCAACGACTGGTGGATCATCACCGCCCAGGTGCGCCCGGTCGCCATCATTACGTTCAGCCGGGCGAACACGACCAACGGCTGGGAGCTGGAGGGCGGCAACCGCACCTACGTTTCATCGCAGTGGACGGCGGATTACCTGACGCCCTTGCGCCCGACCCCCGAGCTGCCGATCATGCAGCTCGAGCCGCCGCTGACGGAGCGCTACTCGACGCTGCCCATCCAGCAGATCATCACGAACGTGACGAACTCGGGCGCTGCCGTGATGCCGTTTTCCACCGTGATTGACGACGGGCGGTTTCTCTCGAATTTCATCGGCTATCACGGCTGCTGGTACCGCGTGTTGCACGAGTCGCTCGGCGACGCCGACGGCTGCGCGTCATCCGGCCATATTCACGTCGGCATGAACACGAATCTGGCGGCGGCGGTGCTGGCGACCGAAGTCACGGTCGAGACGCTCATCGGGCACGTCGACGGGCTGGTCGGGGCGCAGGTCCGCGTCGGCGACCTGAACTGCGACGGCAACGTCGACGTGCTGGACATCAACCCGTTCATTCAGGCGCTGGCCGACCCGGCGGCGTACGCGGCCGAACACCCCGGTTGTCACATCGACATGGCCGACATCAACGGCGACCTGGCGGTGGACATCATCGATATCAACGGGTTCATCGCGCTGCTCGAATCGGGCGGGTGACGTGAGGCTGTTTGTCTTCCGTGATCCGCCGCTCGACGGGCCGACCAACATGGCCCGCGACGAGCATCTGCTCTATGCCGACGACCTGCGTCCGGCCGCGCTGCGAGTCTACTTCTGGGCTCCGCCGACGCTCAGCCTGGGCTACTTTCAGCGCTCCGAGGCGGTCGCGGCGCTGCCGGAGGACGTTCGCGACCTGGCGGTCGTGCGGCGGGCGACGGGCGGCGGGGCCATCCTGCATGATCGCGAGATCACGTATTGCCTGGCGGCGGACGACTCGATCGATCTGGCTCGCAAGGCGCCGCCCGAGCTCTATCGAGCGGTGCACGCCTGCTGGCAGCGCGTGCTCGCCGCCGACGGGCACGAAAGCGCGCTGGCCCCGGAGGATTTCCCGCTGCCGACGCCGCGGACCGGGCCGTTCTTCTGTTTTGAAAAGCCGGGGCGGACCGACCTTATTGTGGCGGATCAGAAGAAGCTGCTGGGCAGCGCCCAGCGCCGCATCCCCGGGCGCGTGCTGCAGCACGGCTCGCTGATGCTCGCGCAGCGTTTCGCCTCGCATCCCGGCGCGGCGCTGGGCGATCCGCCGCCCGACCGGATCGAGCGCTGGATTGACGCGTTCATCGAGGAGATATCGGCGACGCTCGAATTGTCTCCGACGCCTCTGGACTGGTCGCCGCAGCGGCTGGAGGACGTCGCGAATCGGCGGCAGCGCTATGCGTCCGACGAATGGCTGCACTTGCGGTAAGCCGCGCCGGCGCGGACCATGCCGTTCACGCGGCGAAGCGCGCCACTTGCCGGCGCGGGCCGTGACAGGGCCATGCACGAGACGGAAGCCAAGTATCGCCTTGATGATCCGGGCAGCCTCCGTCGCAGACTGGCGGAGCTGGCCGCGCGTCCGCTGTCCTGGGTGGCGGAGCGCAATGAGCTGTTCGACACGGACGCCGGCCGGCTGCGCGCCGCCGGCTGCGGTTTGCGGCTGCGCATCGCGCGGCCGCTCGACAGCGTTGGCGAGCAGGTCGCGACGCTTACGTTCAAGGGTCCGCGCCAGCCGGCGCCGGATGCGGCCGCTCTGAAGCGCCGTGAGGAGATTGAGTTCCTTGTCTCCGACCCCGACGCCGCCCGGACGCTGCTGCGGCGTCTCGGTTTTGCCCCGACGATCATCTATGAGAAGCGCCGCGAGTCCTGGTTGTTGCGCGGCTGCTGTATCACCCTCGACGAGCTCCCCCGCTGCGGCTGGTTCGTCGAAATCGAAGCGCCGCACACAACGGAAGCAGAATCCGGGAGCGGCGCGTCCGCCATCGCCGCAGCCGCGGCGGGACTGGGCCTTGGGCCCGCGTCCGCTCTCGCCGAAACGTACGTCGACATGGCGGCGGCGCGTGGAGATCCGAATGTGATCGGGGGATTCCGCGAACTGCTCTGGCCGTCGTAGTGTCCGGCCGCAAGGCGCACTCGCTCTTCCTCGGCCGCCGCTTACCGCCTGGCGGGCGTCCCGAGTGTTTCCTTCATCACCCCGTCCAGCTCAATCAGCGCCCGGGCGCAGTCGCCGGCGAACGAACTGCCGTGCATGGTTGCCAGCGTCGTGGGTTTCAGCGCCGAGAGACCCTCGAGCAGCGGGCGCGTCTTCGCCGTGTAGGGCATGTAGTCCATCAGCGGCCCGGCCTGGAACTCCATGATCGACTGCCGCGTGCGGCCGAGGATGTCCGACTCCGTCAGCGGTTCGACATCGCCGTTATGTGTGAAGAGATCGGAACAGAGCAACACGCGCTGCGTCTCCTCAAATAGGGCGCCCGCGTCCCAGCCGTGCGGCAGGTGCGGCGTCGGGCGGTAGCGAAAACGGAAGCGGCCGGTGCTGAAGGTCTCGTCGGCGCCAAGCGCCCGCGGCGGCCGGTCTGCGAAATCGGCGAGATTCACGAGCGCCCCGACCACTCCCGAGATTGCCTGCGCGCTGGGCGCCACGCTCAGCCAGTCATTGAGCGCGCCGCATTCATCCACCTCGAAGTGGCTGAAGCCGATCCAGCGCAGCTTCGCCGGGTCGATCAGCCGCCTGGCTGCGTCGAGCACTTCCGGAAACATCCGCCGCATCCCCGTGTGGTACAGCAACGGCTCGTCGTCGAGCAGAAGGAAGTGGTTGAACTGTAGATTGAACTCGCGCTGATAGATGCTGATACGATGAACGCCGGGGGCGATTTCGGTGATCCCGGGCACGGGGGTCCTTTCCGAGTGCCGCGGGCGATTTCCCCCTCGTCACGTCGCCTTGGGCATCATCGCGTACTTGGTGAAGTAGAAGAAAACTCCCGCCGACAGGGCCAGCGTGAGCACCGCCGCGTTGAGAAAGAAACCGGTCCACGACAGTTGCGGCTGCTTGTTTCGCTTCTGGCCGGCGCCATTCAGGCCGAGGAAGAAGCCCGCGGCGCCGGCGGCCAGCGACAGGAGCAGGCAGCCGCCGATCGCGGGCAGGCGTTTGCTCTTGGGGTCGTAGACGACCGCGAACAGATCCCGGTCGAACGCGCTGACAATGAAGTACGCGCCGCACACCGCGAAGAGCGCGCCGGCGATCGCCAGGCCGACGCTCGCACGCGCCTGTCCCTCGTACGATTTCAGATTCAAGGCCACCGTCAACCCCTTCCGCTGCGCCGTCCGACCGCGCCACGACTCGCCGTTCGTGGACGCCTGACCGCACCGGCAACCTCCGGGCGGTCCCCATTCTATCGATAAGTTCGGGCGAGGCCAGCAGTACCGACACACTTTCGTTGGGGCCGCACGCCCGACTTTATTAGACGATTGGGGACTGACGGGCCATGGGCCATATGGTGCGACGGGCGCCGTGCCGACGGCCTTTTCGTCGGCTTGCCCACGCAACCGCCACGGGCTTGGCACCCAAACACAACCAGCGCGCCGCGACAATTCTCGACAGCAGACAAGCCGTTATGTGCTATATTTCAATTGTTGTTGAAACATTGAAGAGCCATGTTGGGAATGAACCGGTCATTCAAAGCGCTCGCCGACCCGACCCGCCGGGCCATTCTGGCGACCTTGCGCACCGGCCCGGCCAACGCCGGCGAGCTGGGAGAGCGGCTGAGCGTTGCACCCAGCGCCCTTTCGTTCCACCTGCGCGTGCTCAAAGAGGCCGACCTCGTGAGCGACGAGCGGCAGGGGCAGTTCATCCGCTATCGGCTGAACTCCTCCGTCGTTGATGACCTGCTGCGTTTCGTCCTGGAAACGTTTGGAAGCGGCGCCGACGGCGGCGGGAATGGCGACGCCCGATCTACCGGCAAGGAGCGACCATGATTCCGCGGATTCACGTGTACGCAGCGTTCGGCCTGGTGCTGGCGGCGCTTCTCGTCGCCGCCATCTTCTACCCCGCGCTGCCCGACCCGGCGCCGATTCACTGGAACCTGAGCGGGCAGATCGACGGGTACGGTCCGCGCTGGGTCGCGGCGTTTCTCGGGCCGATGATCGGCGCGGGCGTCGTCGCGCTCATGCTGGCGCTGCCGCTGCTCGGACCGATGCGCTCCAACTTTGAACGCTTCCGCGAGACCTACGGGCGCATCTGCGTACTGATCGCCGGGATGATCGCCGCGCTCAGCCTGGTCACGCTGCTGGCGGCCGCCGGCTACAAGTTTCAGCTCGGGGCGAACCTGTGCATCGTCCTGGGGGTGATGTTCGCGCTGATCGGAAACTGGCTCAGCAAGATCAGGCGGAATTTCTACGTCGGCATCCGTACGCCCTGGACGCTGGCGAACGATGACGTGTGGGAGCGCACGCATCGCGTCGGCGGGCGGCTGTTCGTGCTGCACGGCCTGGTCTGCGTCGTCACCGGCTTTTTCGCCGGCGACCTGGCCTGCTTCATCGTGATGTTCAGCGGCCTGGGCGCGGTCTCACTCTGGAGCGTCGTGTATTCGCTGGTTCTGTACCGGCGGCTGGGGAGCGTGGATCACCTCTCGCCGCGGGCCGATTGATCCGCGGCCGGGCGCGAGTGCGGGGCGACATTCCTGGGCAGGCGCCGGCCGGCGTCGTCGACAGGGCCGTCTTTCCGAACCCGCCGCGCCAAGCGGCGGGTTGACGATCTCAATTGGGCGGCGCCATACCCGCCGGGGACGTCACCCCGCCGCTTGGCGCGGCGGGTTCGGACGGAGGGACGCGCCGGCGCGCCGCGGAGAGCCGTGACGTACGCGCCCCGCGCTGCCGAGCTACAATGCTCCGGTGGCAGCCCGCGCGATCGGGCTGCCCGGGGCTGGCTGCATGAGCTTTCTGAACCTGTGGGCCTTTGCGATCGCCGGCGCGGTCATTCCCACGCTTCTCATCCTCTACTTCCTGAAGCTCCGTCGCCGGGAGGAGGTCGTCCCCTCCACGCTCCTGTGGAAAAAGGCCATACAGGACCTTCAGGTCAACGCGCCTTTTCAGAAGCTGCGCAAGAACCTGCTGCTTTTCCTGCAACTGCTCATCCTGTCGGCGGCCATCACGGCCCTGGCGCGGCCGATCGTCCAGACGAATGAGTCGCAGGACGAGCGCGTCGTCCTGCTGATAGACCGCTCGGCCTCGATGAATACGCGCGAAGGCGACCACACGCGCTTCGAGCTGGCCCGAGAACAGGCCATCCGCCGCGTGAAGACGTACAACCGCCGCAGCAGCGGGTGGTTCTCGTTTGTCGGCGGCCAGGCGCCGACGAAGGTGATGGTGATCGCGTTCGCCGACCGCGCCCGCGTGGTGGCGCCGTTCACTGTGAACACGAACGAGCTGGTGGAGCTGATCCGCGGCGTCGAGCCCAGCGACGCACGCACCAATCTGCGCGAGGCGCTGGAGCTGGCTGAGGCCTACATGCTCCCGCCCTCAATGACCACCGACAAAACCCCCGTCGCCACCGAGGCCCCCGCCCGACTGCTGATGTTCTCCGACGGCTGTGTGCCGGGCATGAACGAGCTGGTGCTTCGCGGCGGAACGATGGAATGGGTGCGCATCGGCGACGCGACCGACAACGTCGGCATCACGGCGCTGCGCACCCAGCGAAGCTACGAGGAGCCGGAATTGCTCGACGTGTTTCTTCAGGTCGAGAATTTCGGGGCGACGCCGGTGCAGACCGACGTCTCGATCCACATCAATGGGCAGCTCAGCCAGGGCCGCGTGCGAACGGTTTCGCTCGGGCCGGCGGCGCCGCGGCGCGACGTTGGCGCTGAAACGCGACCCGAACCAGGTGCGGATGCCGGACAGGGCGCCAGCCGCACCATCAGTTTCGAGCTCACGGTGGACGAGGCGGCGGTGCTCGAGGCGCGGCTCTCGCGGACTGACGCGCTGGCGGTGGATAATTCCGCCTGGGCGGTCATCCCGCCGCCGCGGAAGCTGAAGGTGCTGGTCGCGTCCGCCGGCAATCCGTTCATCGAAAGCGTGCTGGCGGGCCTGCCGCTCGAAAAGCGCGTTTTCGTCCGCCCGGACGAATATGAGAAGATGCCCGCCGCCGAGCTGGAGGCGGACGGCCGCGCGGTCTACGACCTCATTGTTCTCGACAAGCACTCAACGGCGCGCCTGCCCGCCGGAAACTATCTCTTTCTCGGAGCCGCCCCGCAAATTTCCGGCGTGCAGCTCGGCGAGGAGTTCGGCCCGCATCCGCTCATCTGGTGGGATGAGACGCACGCGGTTTTGCGGCACGTCTTGCTCGATTACGTCGTCGTGTTCAAGAGTCGCGTGCTCACCGCGCCGCCGGAATCACAAGTTCTGGTCGAAGGTCCGCGCGGGCCGGTGATGGTGCGCTACGCCAACGAAGGCCGCCACTTCCTCATCTGCAGCGCCGCCGTCGAAAACACCAACTGGTGGCGAAAACGCAGCTTCGGCGTTTTCATGCACAACGCCACCCGCTACCTCGGCAGCGGCGGCGCGGAGGAGAGCCAGTCCGGCGTGCACCCCGGCGACACGCTCATGCTGACCGTCCCGGCCGGGACGCAGGAAGCCAAGCTCATCCGGCCGGATGCCGCCACGCCGCGCGTGCGGGTCGACGCGGACGGCGGCATGCGCTACAGCGACACGGAGCGGGTCGGGGTCTATCGGGTCGAGCCGGGCGTGAGCGGCCGCGACCGGGCCGCCGTGAATATCGAGGATCGCCGCGAGAGCGACATCGTCCCGCCCGGCGGCGTCCTGAAGCTCGGCGGCGGCGTGCAGGTGGCGCAGGCGCAGCAGATCCGCACGTCCACGCCGGAGGTGTGGCGATGGTTCATCGGCCTGGCGCTGGCGGTGGTGCTGCTGGAGTGGTACATATACAATCGCCGTGTGATGATCTAGGTTCAGAGTAGCGAGTTCAGAGTAGCGAGTTGCAGATGAACTCCGAACTCCGAACTCTGAACTCTGAACTTTGAACTTCGAACATTGAACTCCCCATGACGATCCGTGACTGCAAGCCCGGCCAGAAAGTCCGCATCACACAGGTCATCGACCGCCGTGAGGGCAACTGGCAGAGCGAAATCGTCGGCACCATCGAGTGGCTTCGTCAGCAGAAGACGGGAAGCTGGTTCACTCACAGCAAGGATGACAAGCTCTGGCTTTACCGCGTGCGGCTGAAGAAGGATGACGGCGAGTTGACCACGCTCACCGTCGATCCGTTGATGCGCGTGGACGTCCTGAACTGAACTGCATATCCGCCGTGCCGCGTCGCGCGTTAAACTGCCGGCATGATTCGCCCCCATCGCGTCAGCCTGGCCGCGTTGCCGTCTCCTCTGGTGCGGCTCGAGCGGCTCGGCCGCAGTCTCGGGTGCTCCAATCTCTGGCTGAAGCGCGACGATCTCACCGGCCTGGAGCTGTCAGGCAACAAGGTCCGCAAGCTGGAGTTCGTCGCCGCCGACGCCCTCGCGTCCGGCTGCGACACACTGGTGACCGAAGGCACGAGCCAATCCAATCACTGCCGCGCGACGGCCGCCGCGTGTGCAAAGCTCGGGCTATATTGCGAGTTGCTGCTTCGTCCGCTGCCGCCGGCGACGCCGCAAGGCAATCACTTGCTGGACGCGCTCTTTGGCGCGCGGACGCGTGGCTTCACGCGCGAACAGCTCAGCGCCGATCGCGAGGCGATCGTCGCGCACGTGCTGACCGAGCTGCGGGCCGCCGGGCACACGCCGCGCTGGACGCCCATGGGCGCCTCCGAGCCGTTGGGATGCTGGGGCTACATCGACGCCGCGGCGGAGCTGGAGGTGCAGCGCCGTGAAGCGGGAGTCGGCGAGTGGGACATTGTTCTGGCGGTGTCGTCGGGCGGGACGTACGCCGGCATGCTGCTCGGGGCGCTGTTGAACAAGCTCGACCCGCGGCGGCTCTGGGCCGTGCCGGTGAGCGACGATATCGAATATCACCGCCGCGAAGTCGGCCAACTGTGCCGTGCCGCGATCGCGAAATACGAGTTGCCGGTCGCTTTCGACGAGCGCATGATGCAGTTCGTGGACGGCTACGTCGGCGACGGCTACGCGATTCCGTACGCGGCGGAGATCGAGGCGATTCGCCTGCTGGCGCGCAGCGAAGGCGTCGTGCTCGATCCGGTGTACACGGGCAAGGCGTTCTGCGCGCTGCTCGACGGCGTGCGCGGCGGGCGTTTCGGGAGAGATCGCCCGGTCGTGTTCATTCACACCGGGGGCATCTTCTCCGATTTCGCCTGGCCGCAACTGCTGGCGGGAGAGGGTGCATCATGATGACCCAGGTCAGACGATCCCAGTGGCTTCGCGGCACGGTCGTGCTGACGGGGCTGCTGCCGCTGGGGATGGGCGCCTGTCCGCGTTTTCAGAACAGCGTGATCGACAGCCTGACGACGGCGTCCGTCACACTGGTCACACAGGACGACCCCGACGCCGCCGGCGAGCAGGCCCGCGACGGTGTCCTCGCGGCGATTGTCGAATCGCTCTTCAACCGCTGGCGCGCGGACGAAGAGCCTTGAACGGCGCGTCGGCGGCGCATCGACGGCACATCGACCCGAACACGCGGAGCAGAGACGAATGTCCCGAACACCGCTGATGCAGATTCTGCGGCGCGTCATCCGCGCAGCCACGGCCCGGCCCACGAACGAGACGCACGCCGCACCCGCGCGTCGCGCGAGCACGTCCCTGTCGCGCCGGCGGTTCCTGCGGCAGGCGTCGGCCACCGCCGCGGCGGTCGCGGCCGGCGTTTCGATCAGCGGGTGCGCCGCCGGCGGGCGGCGAAAAGGCGCTCTCACACCGCGCGTGGCGATCGTTGGCGGCGGTCTGGCGGGATTGAACGCCGCCTCGCACCTGAATCGCGCCGGAATCCGCGCGACGATCTACGAAGCCGCCGCCCGCACCGGCGGGCGCATTTTCTCCGGCAGGAACCTGCTGGCCGACGGTCTGGTCACCGAGATCGGGGCGGAGTTCATTGACAGTACGCACGCCGACCTGCTGGGTCTGGCGGAGCGTTTCAACCTGCCTCGGATCGATGTCGCGGCGCCGCAAGAGGCCGGCTTTCACGAGGCTTTCTACTTCGACAACCGGCTGGTCAGCGAAGCCGAGCTGGTCGAGGCGTTTCGCCCGTTCGCGCCGCGCATCGCGGCCGACGCCGCTGCGCTGGGCGAGACGATCGACTACCTGCACGACGGCAATGCCGGCCCGCTCGATCGGCTGTCCCTGGCGGAGTATTTGGAAAAGCTGGGGGTGACCGGGCCGCTGCGGAAGCTGCTTGATGTGGCGTACGTCACGGAGTACGGGCTGGACGCCGCCGAGCAGTCGTCGCTGAATCTCGTGGCGATGATCGGCACCGACCTCGCCGCCGGCCGCCTGCAGCTCTATGGCGACAGCGACGAGCGCTACAAGATTCGCGGGGGAAACCAGCAGGTCGTGGATGCGCTGGCGGGCGAGCTGAGCGGGCAGATCGAGCTGGGACACCACTTGAAGCGCCTGGCGAGCGCCGCGGAGGGTTACCGGCTGAGTTTCGACCGCGCCGGCGGCGGGACTGTCGAAGTCGACGCCGACATCGTCGTGCTGACGATTCCATTCACTCTCCTGCGGCGCGTTGAGCTTCGCGTCGATCTGCCGCCGGTGAAGAAAAAGGCCATCGCCGAGCTGGGTTACGGCAAGGGGTTGAAACTGATGGCGGGCTTTTCGCGGCGCGTGTGGCGCGAGACGCACTACAACGGCGACCTTTTCAGCGACGAACCGTTTCAACTCGCGTGGGACAGCAGCCGTCTGCAGGACGGAGCGGCGGGCACGATGACGCTGTTTTCCGGCGGCCAGGCGAGCGACGCGGCGGCGGCGGGCAAGCCGGCCGAACAACTGTCGCGGCTGCTGCCGGGTGTGGAGAAGGCGTTTGCCGGCCTGACGGCGGCGTACAACGGACGCGTGGAGCGCTTCGCGTGGCTGCATCATCCGTTGACGCTGGGGAGCTACGCCTGCTACCGGCCGGGGCAGTGGACCAGCATCGGCGGTGCGGAGGGCGCGGCCGTGGGCAACCTGCTGTTTGCCGGTGAGCATTGCAGTCGCGACTTTCAGGGATTTATGAACGGGGCGGCGGAGACGGGGCGGAAGGCGGCGGAGGAGATCGCGGCGCGCGTGCGGGCGTAGCGTCCTCGGCGACCGCTTCGTCTTCGCTTCGATGTTCGTAGTGTTCCAGCACGCGTCGAACACGCTCTTCATCCCAGCCGTCGGGAACTTGTGGGGGCTTCATCGTGCTCTCCGTCGCGCCCGTCGCTACGTCTCGTGCGACGCACTCCCGCCCCGCCTCGACCGCGCGAACCAGCCCTTTCGCCAGAAGTAGGCCAACAGCCCGCCGGACATGAGCGTCATCAGCGTCAGCGCCGCGGGGTAGCCCCACCAGGCGCGCAGCTCAGGCATGTTCCAGGGCGAAGAATCGGGGTCGAAGTTCATGCCCCACACGCCGGCCACGAAACTGAGCGGGATGAAGATGGTCGAGATGATGGTGAGCACCTTCATGATCTCGTTCGTGCGCTGGCTGACAGTTGACAGGTAGACGTCCGTCAGGCCGGAGGTGATGTCGCGGTAGCTTTCCAGCAGGTCGACGATCTGAATCGTGTGATCATGGCAGTCGCGCAGGTAAATACGCGTGTCGGGAGCGATGAGCGTCGTGCCGTCCCGGAGCAGGGCGTTCAGCGCGTCGCGCAGCGGCCACATCGCCCGGCGGACGCTCAGCAGGTCGTGCTTGATGTCCTGGAGCAGCGGCATGACGTCGCGGCACCGCTCGGAGAGCAGCTCACCCTCGATCGCGTCCAGCCGGTCGCCGCATTCTTCGATCAGCGGGAAGTAGTTGTCGATCATCGCGTCCAGGATCGAGTAGAGCAGGTAATCGGATCCGGCGCAGCGCAGCCGGCTGACGCCGGTGCGGATGCGGATGCGGACCGGGTCGAGGCAGTCGCCGCCGGGGCGCTCCTGAAAACTCACCACGAAGCGCTGGCCGACGAAGAGGCTGATCTGCTCGGTCTGCCAGCCGGCGCCGGGCTGGGGCATGCGGGCGACGACGAAGAGATGCTGACCATATTGCTCGGTCTTGGCCCGCTGATGGACGTGGACGACGTCTTCGAGCGCCAGGGGATGGAACCCGAAGTACTTGCCGAGCTGGCTGACGACCGTGGTGTCGCCGACGCCGTCAACGTTGATCCAGGTCACGGGCCACTCGGCAAGGTACTTCGGGATGTCGTCGATCCGCCGCAGCGGCTCTTCGATGTGGCCGTCGGGGCCGTACGCCAGCACACGCACGTCGGACGGCGCGGCGCCCAGGTCCGGCACGAGGATGCCGGGCGGAGCGCCCGGGAGGGTTCGGCGGTGAAAGTCGGCGGCTCGGCGTCGGCGGCGACGCGACTTCGACACGGCGACTCCTTTCGCGCGCGACGTCCTGGCCGCGGCGATTACGCCGCCGGCGACAGGCGATACAGCACTTCGAGCGACCAGGTCACGTGGTCGGCCGGCACGCTCTCACGCGCTCCGTCTCCCAGCCGTCCCAGTTGCAGCGCCCCGGTTTCATCTGCGCCCAGCCACATGCGGCAGCGAATGTCCGGCTGATCGACGGAAGAACAGAGAGCCGGCCGCCCCACCCGCGCCGGCGCCGTCGGGCAGACCAGCGCCGCGTCGCCGGGCTCAAACATCGGCGACATGTCCGACGTGTCCAGCCAGACGCCGAATACACCGGGAAACGTCTCCGCCAATTGCGGCTGGTCCAGGAACTCGGCCGTGTCGTCCGCGCCCGAGAGTTCGCCCAGAACGTCCGCGGTCGCTGCGGAAGCCTCCGCGTCCACGCGGCGCAGCTCCAGAAGCCGCGCATGTCGCGTTACGCGCAGCTTCGCGGCGTCCGCCGGATCGAGCGAAACCAATGCGGCTTGTTCAGGGGCGCGCGCGGCCAATCCCAGGCTCGACACGGCCCGCGGACCCAGCAATGGGATGAGGCTTCGCGGCGGCGGCAGGGGGCCGCGCGAAGCGCCGGGCGCGGGGCCGCGCTGCAGCAAACTCACGAACGCCTCGATCGGCGAGGACAGCTCGGGCCGTGAGTCGAGCAGGGCCGCGATATCGGCCAGCAGCGTCTGGTGGCGCCCGCGGGCGCCGCTGATGACGACCGTGCCGCGCGCGGCGACGCCGGTGAGCAACCACTGGAGGTCTTCGCCGGTGGCTTCGCAGATTCGGATGATAAGGTCGCCGGGCGGGACGTGGCCGCGCTCGAGCTTGTCATAGTCGTCGGCGGTCAGTTGGAGGCGGCGGGCGAAGTCGGCCTTTCCGCGCGGGCCGAAATGGCGGCGGCGCAGCTCGCGCAGGCGCTGGGCAAAGGACTCAGTCGTGGACGACATGCGTGCCATCTCCGGCCAAGCAGATGATACCCGAATCGGGGAGCGCGGGCGTCCCACGCGCGCCGCGCGTACACGGATGGCGCCCGTTTTCCCGGGCGGGCGGCTTTTCTTTCCGAACCCGCCGCGTCAAGCGGCGGGTTGAGGTGCGCGCGGCGCTCGGCGTCAATCTACGACGAGCCGCCGCGAAAGCGCCCGGACGTCACCCTCGCCGCTTGGCGCGGCGGGTTCAGACGCGCCGGAGCGGGCTTGCCCGGATTTCTGGGCACACCCCAAGAGCGAGGCGAGCGGCGTTTGCTTGACACTCCCCAGATGGATGGATACCGTCGCGCAGTCAAGCGGAGTATCGCGCGGATGGACGTTCGCATGGACTTGGCGCAGATTGTGATCTCGGAGACGCGAGATCCGCAGATCATCGTCCTGCGCGAGCGCAACGGGAGCCGCTGCCTGAAGATCGTCATCGGCCTGTCGGAAGTGCTGGCGATCGACCGTCGCATCAAGCAGGTGCAGCTTGCCCGGCCCATGACGCACGATCTGCTGGGCAATGTCATCGAGGCGCTCTCGGGCCAGCTTGAGAAGATCGTGATCAACGACCTTCAGGACCACACATTCTTCGCCAAGCTGGTGATTCGCCGCAACGGCGAGTTGATCGACGTGGACAGCCGTCCGTCGGACGCGATCGCCTTGGGCGTGGGCGTGGACGCGCCGATCTATGTGGCGGATCACGTGCTGCGCGAGGCGGCGGACTAGTGTCGCGCGGCCTGGCGGCTGGAACCTGTGCGGCCCGCGCGGCCCTGGTGCTGCTGGCGGCCGCGGCGATCGGACCGCTGAGCGGCTGCGCGTGGCTCTCTTACGTCGGCACCGACGACCGCGGCGTCGCGCTGGGCAAGACCTTCTACATCGGCGGGGCGGGCTATCTCGGCAATGTCGGCGACATCGACGTCCCCAAGGGACTGCGGCGCGGCGGCTGGCGCGGGGCGATCGAGGTGATCGGCTGGCAGAGCGTCATCGGCGGGGCGCTGCGCGACCAGCTCGACCGCGAGCGGAACCTGGAACAGGCGCAGCGCGTCGCGCGGCGCATCCTGAACTACGTCGAGCGGTATCCCGGCCGGCCGGTAAACCTGATCGCCTTGTCCGCGGGCACGGGCATCGCCACCTGGGCGCTGGAGTCTTTGCCCGAGCACGTGCGCGTGCAGAACGTGGTCTTTTTCGGCAGCAGCCTGTCGCGCCGCTATGACCTGCGCGAGGCGCTGACGCGCGTGGACGGCAAGCTGTACAACTTCCACTCGTCGCGGGATCCCGTGTTGAAGGTGGGCGTTCCGCTGGCGGGGTCGGTGGACCGCGAATTCGCCACCGCCGCCGGCCTGAACGGCTTCGCACCGCCCTCTGGAACCGACGCGCGCGGTCTGCGGGTGTACGGGGATAAACTGCGGAACATGCCGTACCGCTCGGAATACGCGCGCAGCGGCTATCACGGGCTTCACACGGATGCGACGCACGCGCGATTCGTGCGGAAGTACGTGGCGCCGCTGATCGCGCGGGTCTGGAGGCAACCGGCAGCCTCGGACGGGCCGCAGCCCGCCTCGCAGCCGGCCAGCGCGCCGCGCGCCGATTGACACAAATCGACAAGGACCGATTCGACTCGCGCCCGGGCGAATGCTCTAATGGAAGTGGGAGTTGTTCGCGGAAATCCGCGGGATTTCGCGCGGCTGGTTCCGGAGGTAGTCACCATGCGCCCGTCCGCGCTGGTTCTCAACATCGCGGTTCTGATCGCGGCGCCGCCCGCCGCCGTCGCCGGCGACCCGCTGCGGCTCATTCCCGACGAATCGGGCATCGTCGTCGTCTGCCCGAACCTCGACGATCTGCAACAGCACGTTCGCAGCCTGGGCAAGGCGCTGGACGTGGACGACCTGGCCGACTGGCAGGTCTCGGAGATGTTCGACGACATCGACCTGTTCGACTCCACCACCGGGCTGGACCAGAACGGCGCCCTCCTCATCGCCATTTCCCCCGACTTTCAGCCGCTGGTCATCTGCGGGCTGAAGGAGCCGGACGCCTGGAAGGCGGCCGTCAAGGCGCGGGGCGACTCGGGCGTGCTGGAGCTGCGCGCCTCCGGCGGCGATCACTACGCCTGCATCCGCGACGGGTTCGTGGCGGTGGCGGCGGACGAGGAACTGATCGAGGCGGTGCTTTCGACCAAGGGTGTGCTGGCGGAGCGCGTCCGCGCCCAGGCCGAGAAGTTCCGCTCCAAACGCTCGGTCTACGTGTACATCGAACTGCCGGCGCTGCGGGTCGCCATCGGCCAGGGGATTGAGCTGCTCTTGGGCTTCATGCAAGCCGGCATGCAGATGGCGGCTTCCGGCCCCGACGCCGAGGCGGGGCTTCAGTTCTGGCGCTACGTGTTCAACCTGCTTCGCGACATTGTTGCGGAAAGCGAGTCCTATGCCGCGGCGCTGCGCCTCGGCGAGGAGGGCGTGCAGTTCGAGGAGCGCGTGGTCTTTCGCAAGGATGGGAAGTTCGCCGCGTATCTGGGTCGGCTCAAGCCGGCCGAGGCGCCGCTGCTGCGCGGGTTGCACGACACCGGCCCGCTCGCGGTGGTCGGCGCCGAGTGGACGATTGACGGCAAGTGCGACAGCGCCCTCTCCTCCTTCATGCGCGAGATGCTCTCGGCCGAGTCGATGCGCAAGCGCGTCGGCGAGAAGTTCGACGAAGCCGTGCGCATGATGTGCGATCTGTACAACCACATGAGCGGCTACAGCAGCAGCTTCGAGATGACCGCCGATCATCGGCTGCGCATTCAGGGCTATTACTACTCAGCCGACCCGGCGGAAACCTTCGCCCGCCTGAAGCGCTGCTTCGAGATCAGTCCGGAGCTGATGGCCGCGCAAAGCGCCGCCGTCTCCTGCAAGGTGCAGACCGGCGTCGAGACCGTCGCCGGCCGCGAGTGCCTGCGCTACGACGTGGAGTTCGCGACCGACGACGAGGCGGTGCGGCGCGTGCTGGAGACGTTCTACGGCTCCAAGATGCGAATTTACGTCTGTCAGACCGACCTGGGCGTTTACGAGGTCATGGCCGATCCTGAGTCCGCCCGCGCGGCGTTGACCGCGGCGCTGACGAAAGAAGCCAAGCCGCTGGCCGCGAGCCCGCGCGTGACCGAAGCGCTGGCGCGCCACACGCCGCGGCCGCAACTGATATTCATGGCGGACGCGGTGCGAATCACGGACTTCGGGCTGAAGATCGCCGGGAAGCTCGGAATCCCCGCGCCGGCGATCAAGTGGCCCGACGCTCCCCAGCCGTACGTGTCGTATGCAGGCTATCTGGAGCCGGCGGCCTATCGCGGAGAGCTCGTCATTCCGATCCAGCCGCTGCAGACCATTCGCAAGGCGATCAAGTCGATCGAGAAGCCTGGAGCGGAGAAATACTGAGGCTCCGTCTTCCCGGGTGGAATGGGCATCTTGCCCGTTCCCAAAGACCGCAGAGACGGGCGAGACGCCCGTCCCACCCAAATGTTCAAGACCTCTCCCGCCCGCACCGGCCATTCCCGCACCGCGAGACAAAGGCCGGCTCTCCCCGTCAGTCCCGTTGAATCGAACTTCGTGAATCGCTACCGTTGAGCAAATGGGCCACAAGCGTTGTCGCCGTGGGTTTACGCTGATCGAGCTGCTGGTGGTGATCGCAATCATCGCCGCACTGATCGCCGTCTTTGTGCCGGTGCTCTCCCGTGCGCGGGCGCAGGGGCGGCTGACGATCTGCGAAACCAACGCCCGACAGCTTGCCGGCGCGTTCCTGATGTACGCCGGGGAGCACGCCGACCTGCTTCCCGGCAGCTCGTGGGATTACATCGGCCCGCGGACCGGCGCCACCTATCAGAACAGCACGCCGCTGTGCTGGCTCGGCTCGCTGGACGGCATGGGAGACATCGACCACATGCCGCAGCGCGGCGTGATCTACCGCTACCTGGGCCAACAGGACCGTGTCTACAAGTGTCCGGATGACAAGTTGGACCGGACGCTGTTCACGACCGGCGGCCCGGTGCGCAAGCCGGAATACAGCTATACCGCTCCGGCGCTCCTGACCGGCGCCCCCATCTCACTGCTGAAGGCCACGCGCTGGCCGGCGCAGTTCTTTCATGCATGGTCCACCAACAGTCACTGGAATCGCACGACGAACTACTCGATGCCGTGGCTGATCATCGAGGAGGATCCCACCAACAGCCTGGCCACGACGACGGACAGCGCCTGGTCCAATCTCGACCGCGTAGCTGACCGGCACCAGGGCCGCGGCGTCATCGGGCACGTCGACGGCAGCGCGAACCCGCGCAAGTTCCAGCGCAGCCCGCTGCCGATGAACGCGTGGGCGGTCTACTACGAGCTCAGCGACGGGCGCATTTTCGCGACCGGGCACTGGGGGCGGACGACCAACCGGCGCACGTCCGTTGAGTATGGCTGGCTGCGGATCGCGCGGCAGCAGGTCGTTCGATAGTCACGCCGGCAGGAAAATCTACCCCCAAGCTTCTACCGAGCCGCGACCGTGAGGGAGCGGAGGCTCAAGAACCGCTTGCTTACGCGCGCGGCTCGGATCGAAACGGCGGATTCGGGTTGGTTAGTTTCTACTCGTCGTCCGGCGGCGGGGGCGTGAATGGCGGCATTCCGCCCGGCGGCATACCGCTTTGCGGCGGCGCGCCCGGCTTGGGTTGATCCGCCTGAAGGTAGTAATCCAGATTGTTCAGCAGTTTCTTGCACGTCTCGGCAGGAAGCCTGAACACGCGCGCCTCCTCGACCCAGGCGGCGATTCGCGGGTCCGTCTCGCCCGTCTCGGGGGCGAGCTTGAGCGTCGCGGCTTTTCCGTCCTTGAGGCGGATCGTGAGCGTGGCCGCCGGAGTCGCGAGCGGGCCGGTCGCCACGTCGCCGCCGCGGAAGCTGATGTAGTTCTCTACCCGAAGCTGGGCGGCCGCCTCGACGAGTTCCTTGATCTTGGGCTGCTGCGGCTTGACGTATGGATCGGGCACGAACGTCCAGTTTTCGCCGTCGCGGGCGAACTCCACGCCCCCGGCCGCCAGGCTGACGGCAATGGCGGCGACGTCGTCGGCCTTGAACGCGAACAGCTTGCGCTCCAGCAGCTCGCTGGTGAGCAGCTTGAAGACGGTCTCATCCAGCTCGTAAACGTACGGCTGGTCGTTGCGCTTGCAGTAGGCCACGCCATCCTTGCGGCCCACGCTGAGCGAGCGCTCCGCGACCTGCATTTCCGGCGGGCCGGCGGGCTGCGACGTCTGCGTCGCCGGCGGCGGCGTCACCGGCGTTTCCACGGCGAACTTCGCGGTCACGACCGGGGCGTCGAGGCCGTAGGCCGCGTCGTCTCCCTTCGCGACCACGCGCCGAGCGTAGAGCCGAGCCAGGTTGCTCGCGACCATGATGATGCTCGGCACGTCGCCGGGCATGTCTGCCGGCGCCGTCAGTTTCCAGGCGCCGTCGAAGCGCTCAGCCGCGAACGTCGTCCCCTCGCGCGTCAGCTCGAATCGGCGAACCTGGTTCTCGCTCGCGTCAAAGACCGACCGCGCCCGCAGCGACAGCGGCGTCACCGCCAGGCGCTGCGCCTGCGCGGCGCTGACGACGATGACGCTCGGCTGCCCCTCGCGCTGCACATACGCGTTCTTGCCGCTCTTGGTCACGTCGCCGATTTTCAGCGTCACCGGCTCGACCGCGCCGGCGGCGCTGACGCGCACGATCGCACGCGGCTTTTCGAGGCCGCACTCGGCGAGCTTCGCGTCATCCATGTAGTCGATGGCGCGAATGTCCTCGAACGTCTGCAGGAGGTCCGTCACGGCCGGGATTTCCAGCGCGGTCAGATCGTCGCTGCCCACCCACACGCCGTTTTGCTTTTCAATCGTCGCGGTCGAGCCGTCGGCCGTCAGTTCGAGCCGGGTGGCGGCGGCGGCCTGGATGCGCGTGATGGCCGGGTCGCGCCATTCGGACATCTTCGGCGTCAGCTTCGCGACCTCGGTCTGCCGGATGCTGACCACCGACGGCTGATCGCCGAGCTTGGCGTAGCGCTTCTCCGACTTGCTCATGTCCGCGAAGCCGCCGACGGCGATCGAGTGCGTCGCCGTGAGCGTCTCGAACTGCGGCTCGGCGGGCTGCGACGCGGCGGGCTGCGACGCGGCGGCGTCTTCGGGCTTGGCGGGTAGCTGCTTCCTGGTTTCGGTCGTCAGAGTCGCGCTCAGGAACGGCTCGGCCAGGCCGTAAGTCGCCAGCGATTTCGGATTGTCCTCGACAAACTCGTCGGCCCGGAGCAGCGCCAGCGCGCTCACCACCGTGTTGAGTTTGTCCTTGGCGCCGTAGGCCTTGAGCGGGGCGTTGACGACCCACTCCTTGTCGGCCCCGCGAGAGAAGTCGTACGTCCGGCCTTCGTGCTGAATGACGATCCGCGTCACGTCGTCCTGCTTGAGCGACAGCAGCTTCTTCGCACGATAGGCGCTCGCTTCCTTCTTGATCTGCGGCATGATCTCGCGATTGGCAACCAGCACGTTCATCTGCCCGCCGAGACGCACATACGTGTCGCTGCTCATCGCCGCCTTCTTGCCGATTTCGACCACATACTGCTTGCCCGCCTTGTCCAGCAGCGTCACGGTCGCCTGCGGCGGCTCCAGTCCGGCGTCGGCGAGCGAGACCGCGTCCTTGCCGCCCGGCTCGAAGCTGGATCGAGACTGCAGCGTCGTGATCGTCGTGGCGATGCCGCTGACCTGGAAGCTCTCGGTCGCCGCCGCGATCGGCTCGAGCATGCGCCAGTCTTCCATCTGGTCGGGCGTGTCCTTCTTGGCGCTGCGCTCGAAAACCTGCCGCGGCTTGCCGGCCAGCTCGACCTGAATGCGGACGATGTCCTTCTCTTCCGGGCGCGGGTCGAGCACATATTTCAGCTCGGCCGCGGGCTTCTCCGGCTCCTTCGCGATCTCGGGCTTATGCGCCGGAGAGAAGAGCCAGAACGCCCCCAGCCCGAGCACGAGAATCAGCATCACCAGCGTCGTCTTGAAATTCATGGCTTAGCTACCTCCGGTCGCGTCAGATTTCAGTTTGCCGGCGGACAGTCCGTCCGACCCCGCCGCGCCAAGCGGCGGGTCGACGTCCCCCGCCCTTGCGCCCCTGCACGCCGCCGAACATCGACCCGCCGCTTGGCGCGGCGGGTTCTGAAAAGCTCACCGCGCTTCGATTCATCGCCGGGTGCACCTGCTACCTCCGCCGAAACAGCCATACCACGCCGCCCACGAGCAGCGCCAGCCCCGGCAGGCCGCCGACGAAAACAAAGCGGCAGGCCGTCAGCGCCGGACCTTCCTTGAGTTTGTCGAGCCGCGGGAACTCGGCCTTGCGCGGGCCGACGGCGATGCGGTCGGCGTCGCCCGTGAGCCAGTTGATCGTGTTGAGAAAAAGATCGGTGTTGGCGGGGAACAGGCGGAACATGGCGATGCCGCTGGACGTGGGCTGCATGCCCATGGCCTGTGTGATCTGGTCAGCCGCGAACGTCTCACTCGCAATCACGACCAGCTTCTGACCGCCTTCATTCGTCGCCGCGAGAGCGACCGGGAACGGCGCCCGCAGGTCGGTCGGGGCCGGCAACGTGCCGCGCTGCTTCTGAAGATCGTCGCGAATGCGGTTGATGTCGTCGAAGGCCCAGATGTCCTCCGAGTTCTTCACCTCAATGATCGGCTCGACCTTCACTCCTTTGGGCGCCGCGTCGCCGGTGACGATGCCCAGCGGGCAGACGGTTTGCAGCGCGCCCGGCAGCGCCTGCAGCGGCTTGCCGATCGGATGGTCCGTGAACTTCAGATGATCCGTGTCGATGGTGCCGTCGCGGCTCTGCGGAACTTTCAGCGATGCATTCTCCGGCGAAACCGTGAAACGGAACGCCAGGAAATTCGACTTCACCTCGATGCCCCAGGTGCTCTTGAGGTAATCGCTGAATTCATACGTCGAACTCGACGGCCCGAACGGCATCGACGGCGGCTGCCAGCCGGCGACGAAGAACACCATCCCCGACGCGCCCACCGCGTTCAGGATCGCCTGCTTGGCCTCGGGCGACATGCCGGGCGGCGCCGGACGCCGCGGGTCCTGCTGCTGCGGCGGCTCGGGCGGAAAGACGACGTACACAATGCGTTTGGCGTCCTTGATCTCCGGCGGCGTCTGGCTGGCCGCGGCATCCCACTCCTCGACCTCGAAGTTGGCCTTGGTCAGCTCCTCGTTCAGCCCCTGGTACGGCGCGCGGGGCATCTGTCGCATCATCGGGTTGAAGTTGGAAAAGTCGGGCCGAAGCATGGGCTGCCCGCCGCAGCGCACGAAGATGACGCCGGTCTTCTCCTTTTGCGTGAGCTGAAGGACGGCCGACGAGACCGCCTGTTCGCCCGCGAAGTCGCGATCGTCGTCGCTGCCGGCCGCCATCTCGTCGGTGCGGAAGGGAAAAACATCCTGAAAGCTCAGAATGCGCGCGTCGGACTCGGACTCGACCAGGATCGGCGGCGCCTGGGACCAGCGGCTCAGCCCCTCGTACGTCTCCTCCAGCTTGACGGCTTTCAGGTCCTTGATCGCCGTCGTCAGCGCGGTGAGCTGCGTCACGATCGGCTGATAGCGGGCCGCAGCCTCATCGAAAAACGCGGCCACCTCCGCGGGCAAACCGCTGATCTGCTTGCCGTCGCCCTTGAGCCAGTCGGCCGCTTCCTGCAGCATCGGCGTGATCGCGGTGACGTGCGTGCGGACGCGCTCGATCGCCCGGCCGTAGCGCGGCACTTCGTTCTGCGTCAGCTCCTGAATATCCGCCTTGACGTCGCCGCAGTCGCGCGCGATGCGCTTCAGATTGCTGGCGATCACCACGAACGCCCGGTTCGTGTTCAGCGCCTCGCTCTTCTGGGCGATTTCGAACATCTTGTCGTAGTCGCCGCCGGCGGCGGAAGCGAGCTGGTCATTGAGTGGCGGGAAATTGGTCAGCGCTTCCTGGTGCGGCTTGGCCTCGTCCTTGAAGGCGGATTTCTCCTGCAAGCGCTTCAGCAGGGCCGGCACCTCGGCTTGGTTCTTCATCGGGTCGATGACCTTGGCCGTCAGCTTCGAGCCCGCCGCGGACTCATACAACGTGAGCAGGTCGCGCACCTGGTCCTGCCGCTTCTGAGCTTTCTTGTCGTACTCGCTCAGCACGGTGTAGATCGCCGTGACGCGCAGGTCTTCCTTGAGGTTCTTCAGCAGGTTGACCGTCCGCGGGCTGAGGCTGTTGACGCCGCTGCTGGTCAGATCGACCTGCCCGCCGACGCGCGTCGAGGCGTAGATCATGCCCGCCAGCAGTCCGGCCGCGATCACGATCTGCAGCGCGACGTTCAGGCCGTAGACGACGCGCCTTTGGGTTGTGTCCATTACCGCCATCGCCGGGACTCCACGACTTTAATTGCGGCAAACAGGAAGAACGCCGCCGACCCGAGAAAGAACACCACGCCGTCCGTGGTGACCAGGCCGCGGCTGAACTGCTCGAAGCGGCCCATCACGTTGACCTGTTGCAACACCGCCCGCATCCAGCCCTCGACCTGCCCCACGATGTAAAACGCGAACCAGGCAAAGAGCATGAGCGGGACGGCCCCCAGAATCCACGCCACGATCTGGTTCTTTGTCAGGCTGCTGGCGAAAATCGCGAACGCGGTGAACGACGCGCCCATCAGCAGCAGGCCGACGTAGGCTGACAGTGACGCGCCCCAATCCGGGTTGCCGAACATCTGCATCATGACGAGGTAAACGACCGTGCCCGCGAGCATGATGACGAAGAAGGCGTACGACGCGAGGTATTTTCCGATGACGAACTGGCTGTCGGAGACCGGCGCGGTCATCAGCGCCTCAATCGTGCCGCTGCGGTATTCCTCGGCGATCGCCCGCATCGCGATGGCCGGGATGATGAAAGTCAGCACAAACGGCGTCCAGTAGAAGACCGCCCGCAGCGTGGCCGGCTTGCCCGGCTCGAAGCTCTGCGTGGCCCACACCAGGACGCCCGTGATCAGCAGGTATCCGGCGATGGCGATGTATCCGATGGGCGAGCAGAAGAGTGAGAGCAGCTCGCGTTGCATGATCGCGACGACGTTCCTCATATCACGCACTCCACGCGGTCAGGGGGAATGTCGAATGTCGAATGCAGAATTTCGAAGGAAAAAACACCGGACGCGCCGCATGCGCGAGGGGCCGATACAGAATTCGACATTCGACATTTCGGCATGCGCTATTCCCTCGTGCCTGCCACGATCTTGACGAAGAAGTCTTCGAGCGACGCCACGTCGCGCCGCAGCTCGCGGATCGGCCAGCCCTTTTCGGTCGAGAACTTGTAGATCGCCTCGCGCAGGTCGCCCTTCGCGCCGACCGTGGCCCGCGTCCAGCCGTCATGCTGTTCGGCCGACACGTCGCCGACGCCGTTCAGTGAGCGCAGTCCGGATTCGATGTCCTTCTGCGGGCCGCGCAGCTCGACGATCAACCGGCTTTCGCCGCTGACACGCTCGCGCAGCTCATCCGGCGTGCCGGAGGCGACGATCTTGCCGCGATTGATGATGATGATCCGCTGGCACGTGGCCTGCACCTCGGGCAGGATGTGACTGGAGAGCATGACGGTGTGCTCTTTGGCCAATTCACGGATCAGCGAGCGGGTTTCGCGAATCTGCGTCGGGTCCAGCCCCACGGTCGGCTCGTCGAGAATCAGCACCTTCGGATTGTGCAGCAGCGCATCGGCCAGCCCGACGCGCTGCCGCATGCCCTTGGAAAGCTGCCCGATCGGCCGGTCGACAAACTCGCCCAGCCAGCAGCGCTCCGTCACCCGCGCGATTGCCCGCTGCCGTGCGTCGCGGTCCAGCCCGCGTATCTTCCCGCGGAACGTCAGGTACTCGCGCACGCGCATCTCGGCGTAAAGCGGAACCGATTCCGGCAGATACCCCACAACTTCGCGCACCTTCATTGACTGCGAAAAAACGTCGAACCCCGCGATGGTCGCCGACCCGCCGCTGGCCGGGTGAAAGCAGGTGAGAATCCGCAGCGTGGTCGTCTTTCCCGCCCCGTTTGGGCCAAGAAAACCGACAATCTCGCCTTCGCTGACCGTGAGCGAAATATTGTCGACGGCCAGCCGGCCGCTGTAGCTCTTGCTCAGGTTCCTGACTTCAATCACGCCTGTTCCTCCGCGTGTAGAAGCACGATGACGATTCGGGCGTCGCGTACCCGTCAAGAACCGGTTCGCGTCCCTCACCGCCGAGTGGGTAGATGGCCTGCATCTTCTTGTATGCGCTGCTGGACATCGCGCCGCAGTTCGCTCAGTCTTGGCCGCCGGCTGCTGGCCGCCGGGAGTTCCAGCGGCCTTCGCCGGGGCGCGAAGCAGCCGTGCGACCGCCGGCCGATCGCCGTAAATTCTTCCAGCGCCCGGTGTTAACGCCCGCGGATGGCGCGCTTTCGCTCCGCCCCGCAGGGGCGACGATGTTAGTTGGACCGTCCCGCATGTCAAGGGTATGAGGAGGACGCCTGCATGACGCGCAATGAGGCCTTTGTGCTGCTGCACGAATACGTGAAAAGCGATTCGCTTCGCAAGCACATGCTCGCCGTCGAAGCCGCCATGCGGCACTACGCCGGCCTCCTGGGCGGCGACGTCGAACAGTGGGGACTGGCCGGACTGCTGCACGACTTCGATTACGAGCGCTGGCCGACGCCGCCGGACCACACGCGGCAGGGGGCCCCGATCCTGCGGGCGGCGGGCGTGGATGAGGAGGTGGTCGGCGCGATCCTGTCCCATGCGGACTGGAATCTGGACGAGTTCCCGCGCGACCGGCCGATTCGCAAGGCGCTCTTTGCGGTCGATGAACTGTGCGGCTTCGTCACGGCCTGCGCGCTCGTCCGCCCCGGCCGGCTGGAGGGGCTTGAGCCGGCGAGCGTGAAGAAGAAGATGAAGACGGCCGCCTTCGCGGCGGCGGTGAAGCGCGAGGACATCCACAGCGGCGCGGAGCTGCTCGGGTTGCCGCTGGATGATCACATCCGGAATTGCGTGACGGCGATGCAAACGGTGGCGGACGAACTGGGCCTGAAGACGTAGCGGCTCGCGTGGCCCCCCTGAGCCTTTGAACTTTTTCGGGTGGAACGGGCATCTTGCCCGTTCCTGAGATCGCAGGGACGGGCGAGACGCCCGTCCCACCCAGATGTCCACATTCTCCGCTTAACCCAGCACCAGCCGGGCCTCCTCGCACGCAGGGAATCGATCCGTCGCCTTCACCCACTCGTACCCGGCAATCCTGAAGCCGCACTTTTCCAGTACGCGGATCGACACGGCGTTGCTGCGGGCAGCTCGCGCGTGCAGCGGCCGCAGCGCAACCGCATCGAGCAGCAGCCTGAGAGCGCGCGTCGCAATGCCCTTGCCCCAGTGCTCCTTCGCGATCCAATAGCCGACGGAATCCAGCCCCTCCAGCTTGAAGCACGAGATGTTGCCCACGAGCTGATCATCCAGCAGGATGACCCGCGCGACGACGCTCGCGTCCCTGAGAATCTCCTCCCAATGCAATCGAAACGGACAGGTGGCACGAGGTGGCACGGACAAGCGGTACACCGCTAGTCCGTGTCCCCGTTGCGCCCCTGGCGAGCGCGAGACTGCGCCGACTTCCGACGGTTCAGCGGATGGCAGGTCTGCCAAGCCCGATCTACAGCCCTAATTCAAATCACCAAAGACGGCGGTCGCGTTCCCCCCGAGGCGAATCTGTCCGCCGCTGAAGTCGATCCCGTTCCAAGCACCAACGCCTGCCTGGTCGCCAAACTTCAACTCGCCGTCGGAAACCTCGAATCCGATGTAGCTGCTCACGTGAAAGCCATAGCGTGTGAATTCCATCAAACCCCCCTGCACGTAGAATTTCCCTTCGATCGTCGTGTAGGCATAGTGAGTGATCGCGGTGCCAAAACGGATCGTGCCATCAGACACGGTTGCTGCTGGCTCGCCGCTCAGCAGAATGTAGGAAAACTCGGTAGGAGTGGACAGTGTTCCGAACAGCATCGTGTCGTCGGCGCAATCGACGACGAAGAACCCGTCGCGCAGGTTGAGATACTCTGTGAACTGGATGCTGCCCCGGACCGTAACCGTGCCGAAGTCTACCACGCGCGTCGAGACGTCCGTCCCAGTGACTTCGGCCGGGCCGAGGTTGTCCGCGACGCTGGCTTGAATGCTGCCGTCGCCGCTGAACGTCAGCGTTCCGCTGACGAGCAGGCGCGGCATGACGCTGGATGGTTTTTCCATTTCGATTTTGCCGGAGAGCGAGATCGCTGGCTGGGTGGAGCCGTAGCTCACCAGCGTCAGGTCGCGCCCGCTGACGCGGACGACGGCGCCACTGGCGATTGTGAGCGTCGTGATGGCCTCATTCTGCGAACTCACAATACAGGTCTTGCCGGTGGGGATCGTGGCGGTATCGCCGGTACCGGGGCGGCCATTGGGCGTCCAGTTGCCGTTCACGCTCCAAGTTCCGGAGTTCCCACTTTGGGGTTGAAACGTGTAGTCCGTCGCCGTGGCCAGATCGACCGCGGCCAACAGAATGAGAGCGATTGACAGTTTCGATTTCATGGCAATATCTCCTCTGGGCGCGCACGATGGCGCGCAGATGGTGTCTTGTATTTCCGCACGCTTGTCCTGCTCGTACAGGGACCTGCGCGGAACGCACAGGGACCGTGCGCCTCACATCGGCGGCACGCCCGCGAGCAGGGCCACGAACGGATTGATGTCCAATACGTCAACGGCACCGTCGGCATTGATGTCCGCCAGCGCGGGATCGCATTCGGGTAACGCTGTCTTGTACGCCGCCTCGTTGCTCACCGCGAGTACGAAGGCGTTGATGTCCAGTATGTTCACCGCGTGGTCACAATTGAGATCGCCCGTCGGGAAACTCGCCAGAAGTCCGATGCCGACCTCGAACGGCGTTCCCGAGTGCCACACGACTTCGCCGCGGTCGTTCGCGCGTCCGTCGAAATTCCAATGAGCGTCCGAGGTCAGCTCCCAGATCTCGCCATTGGTGTAGCGGCACACCTGCCAGGTGTGCGAGCCTTCATGCCATCGATTGAACACAATGTGGCCGCCATTGCGGCTCATGTAGAGGCCGCTGCCCCACGACGTGATCAGGGACAATGACCCACCGCGCCAAAGAACAATCTGATCGTCCAGCCCCTCATACCAGGCGATGTCGCCGCCGTTGTTGATGTCCGGGCGCTGCGGCTCAAAGCGGTTCTGGGTGACCTGCGACAGCACGCCGGCGTTGTAACGCATTACATCGGATGTCCAGGGCGACACGCAGTCGTTGTAGCGCACCCAGACGATCTCGTCGAGATCGTTGATCCGGGCGCCCTGATTCGAATACCCTGGCTGACTGATCTTGCTGGCAACTGTGCCGTCGTAAAAGTACACGTCAGCCGTGCTGCCGGCGCAGCCGGCGCCCAGCCAGCGCGACCACACGATGTGATCATCTGCGTTGACCCTTGCCTCGAAGTTCCAGAACGTATCATCCGTCAGGTACGTCAACTGCCCGTTCTTCAACATCGCGATCTGGAGCGGGCCGTCTGGCCCCGTGCCGCGAGACCATACAATCGTGCCGGCATCGTTGATGTCAGCGAACTCGTCTCGCACGTTGTCGTTTGTGAGGCGAGTGAGTTGCCCCCGCTCGTAGTCGTAGAGGTACAGCTCGGCCGTGTCACCATTGTACGGGTCACTGCGGACCGTGAAAACAATCTGACCATTGTTGTTGATCGCGGGATATCGCGACTGACCGGACGGCGCCGGGACGTCGCTTCGGAAAAACCCCGGCGGCATATCGCCTGCACGCATCGCGGTTGGCGCCAGCAGGAACAAGAACGGAAGCGCAAGCAATGGTGCTTTCATCGATGCACCTCGCCGGCCGCTAGTTGGTCTGAATTCGCCCGTCGGCCATCGTAATCAAGATTTCGTTGCTCGTGGGCGTATAAAGGTAGAACGTCTGCACCGTCACGGTTTCCGGCCCGCTACCCGTCCCGGTAAAGTTGGTGCTGGTCTGAACTTCGATCCTCTGGATCGTGTGCGTCGCGAGCGTGCAGGTGAATGTCGTGTCCGTGTCGCCGAAGCGCGCCACGTCCGTCGCCTGTGACGGATAGCACTCCGGCGGCGAGCCGACGTACTTCCAGTTGCAACCATCCCAGTTGTTGTTCTCCCCCGGGCTGAACGAGAATGACGTGCCCCAGCACGTCGCCGCCGTCATGGCGACCAGGACGGCCATAAGCCCTCTGCGTTTCATGGCTTACACTCCCCGGAAATGTCCGCCCGCACCCGGCGGCTACGTTGCCGCCCTCCCCGGTACAGCCCCTAACAGCGCTGTGCCTTCCACATTGTAGTCTACCTGCGCTTCCCCCCCTGGCAAACAAGGAACCAGATTTTTTCGGAATTCGCCAAGACGCGCCGTGCGGATGCGCTCATCGCACGGCCCTCATCCCACGCCCGCACTCGGCTCTCACGAGCGCGGCGGCAAACAGGCCGCGGGGCATTCCGGCGGCCGCGCTCGCTTGCGCCCCTTGTGCGCGTTCCAAGCGCGAAACGCGAAGTTGGGTACTGGTCAAGTTTGCTGGTGGGTGCCATGCCGACGGCCTTCGCGTCGGCATGCCCACGCAAAAGCCGTGGGCATGGCACCCGAACTTGACCAGTACCCGAAGTTGGCAAGCCGAACACGAACAAGCCGTCGCGACCAGCGTTTTCCAGCGCCGAGGCGCCGTCGGCGCGGCGGCTTGACCGCGCCGCCCAACCGGGCAGCGCCTGCTAATCCAGCACCAGCCGGGCCTCCTCGCACGCAGGGAATCGATCCGTCGCCTTCACCCACTCGTACCCGGCAATCCTGAAGCCGCACTTTTCCAGTACGCGGATCGACGCGGCGTTGCTGCGGGCAGCTCGCGCGTGCAGCGGCCGCAGCGCAACCGCATCGAGCAGCAGCCTGAGAGCGCGCGTCGCAATGCCCTTGCCCCAGTGCTCCTTCGCGATCCAATAGCCGACGGAATCCAGCCCCTCCAGCTTGAAGCACGAGATGTTGCCCACGAGCTGATCATCCAGCAGGATGACCCGCGCGACGACGCTCGCGTCCCTGAGAATCTCCTCCCAATGCAATCGAAACGGCTCGGCCTCGCGCGGGTTCGCGATCGCCATGCGGTTGGAGTCGGGGTCGAGCTGGAATTGGAACAGCGCCGGGATATCGCGCGACTCGACGGCGCGCAGGACAACTCTCTCGGCGCCGGACCCTGAGTCACTCACAACCGGCTCGCTCACGCGCCATCGGGGTCATTCCCGCGGCGCGGGTTGAGAGGCCGCGGCGCGCTGCGCCTCAATATAGCTGCCGGCCAGTTCGCGGACGAGCTCGTCCTCGTCGCCGGCCGCCATCTCCGCCAGCACCTCGGCGAACGAGGCGCCCTGCCGCACCATGAGCCGCACGGCCATCATTCGCACCAGCCAGTGCGAGTGATCGAGGCAGCCGTTGACGGCGGCCAGCATGGCGGCGTCGAGGCCGACGTTCTGCATCGCATCCAGCGTGCGGACGCGGTTTTCCCACGAGTCGCTCGACAGGCCCGCGAGCAGCGCTTTGCGGATCGCGTCTGCGGCGACCGCGCGCGGCTTGTAGTTGAGCCGGCCGAGGGCCGCGTTCTGCGCTTCGCCGAGCATCTCGGCCAGGATTTCGACCGCGCGAAATCGCTGCACGTCGGAGTCGCCGCCGAGCGCCGCGAAGAGCGCGTTGAGCGCCTGCGGGCTGGTTCCGACGGGCACGCGATTGAAGTAGAGCGCCGGCAGGGTCTGGCCGCCGGGCGCCGGCTTCCATTGCCCGTCCGGCCCGCGCATGGGATCCAGCGTGGCCGAGAGGACGACGCGCTGCGCATGCTGCGGCGTCATGCGCATGATCTTGCGGATCGGGCCGACGTCGATCGTCTGCCGGGTGCGCACGCTCCCGCCGGGCGGCACCACGCGGGCGCGGTCGAGCGTGACCGTGAGGAGATTTGGAAAATCGCGCTTCTTGTCGCCTTCGACCTGAAAGGAGAGCAGGAAGACCGGGTTGACCATGCCGTCCGGGCCGAGCGTGATCGGGAAGCGGGCCCGGTTCGTCAGGATGAATTCCGCGCGCCACGGATCGCCCGGCTCGACGCTGCGGTCCTCCAGCCTGATGGAGGCTTCGAGGAAGCGCGCCGGTTCGCGATGAAACGCGAGCGCCTCGCGGTCGAAACCGCTCAACACGTCGCGCATCTCCGCGGTCAGCATGCCGGCCGGCTGCGTGGCGCTGGCGGGCAGCCCGGTCTCGCGGAACAGATCGCGCGCCGGCCCGACCAGCGGGAATCGTTCGCACGTCTCCACGACGCGAATCGCGCCCGGCTCGTCGCCTGCGTCTTTCAGCAGCCGGGCCACCTTGTAGGCCGCGTAGGGATCGAGCTCGGCGATGGGCGTGAGCGTGGCGCGGGCGGCGTCGAACTGGCCGTTCATCTCCTGCGCCCATCCGTGCACGCGCGTGGCGAAGATGTCGCCGGCGGCCCGGGCCGCCGCGGACTCGGCCAGGCTCAGGGCGCGCTGCGGCTGCGGGTCGACCATGCAGTAGAACCAGGCGGCCTGGGCCACCTCATCGACCGCGAAGTCCATGGGCTCGCGGATGGATGCGAATCGCTTGCCCAACTGCTCCGCCACGACGCCGGCTTCGGTCGTTCGGCCGCGCTGGGTGAACAGCCAGTGCAGCAGCAGGCCCGCCTGGGCCGCGAGGTTTGGAAAGCGGTCAATGACCTGTTTGGCCAGGTCAATGGCGCGATCCGGCTGCTGCCGCGCGACGGCGTTGCGCGCCTGCTGCAGCAGGTATTCGCCCGGGAGCAGCGCGCTTGGATCCGACAGCCGAAACACCTCCGTGGCGTGCGTGTAGAACTTGTCGGCCTCATCGGGCAGACCGTAGTCGTCAAGCAGGATGCCGATTTCCCACGCCACGTCCACTGCCATCGGATTCAGTTGCAGCAGCCGCAATCCCGCCCGCAGGCGCAGCGCCGGCGGCGTGGTGGCATCGAGCGCCTCGACCGCGACGGCGGCGGCGTCCGGATTGAAGGGGTCGAGTCCCAGCACACGATCCAGTTGCATCCGCGCCTGGGCGCGGTCCATCGCGTAAACCGCCAGCCGGGCGATGTGAAGCTGGATCAGCGCCTGCATCTGCGGCGGGCGCGCGGCTGCTTCGGACAGGCCGTCGAGCCAGTCCTTACGGTCCTCGAGCGTCTGGCGCGTGGCCAGTCCGGCATCGAGCCAGCGCCCGAACGCGCCGACATTCGTGACGTCGAGTTTTACGAGTTTCTGAAGCGCGTCGGCGGCCTGGACGTTGTCCCGCTCGAGCATGGCGAGTTCGTAGAGCCAGACGTAGGGATCGGGCAGACGGGAATCGACGCGCGTCGCCGCCCGCAGCAGCGCGCGGACTTGCATGACGTCCGCCGGTGTCTGCTGGCCGCCGCGCGTCAGGGCGTGGTCGCGCGCCAGGTGGACGAGAAGCTCGGCGGTGGTGAGCGGGGCAGGCCGGTCGGCCGCGATGGCGCCGGCGCCGAGGAGCAATCCGAAGACCCCCGCTGACAGCAGGCGCCGTTGCCAGGCTTTCACAGGATCCTCCTGTCTGGTTGCCGCCGCTTCCGTGCGGCCGATGCACGCCCGATTCCGCGCCGCGACCGCCAGGAAGCGGTCTGCAGACAACCGTTCCCTCACGGTCGCGGCTCGGTTCGAACCACGCGCAGCAGCTCAGGGACGCTGCTCTAGGCCTTGCGGGCCGCGGTCCGCCGCGCCTTGCTGCGCGCCTTCATGCGGCGGCGCTTCTTGCGATGCTTGGCGGCGGCGGCTTTACCCTTCTTGTTCATCGACGGGCTCCTGCGATGGACTCAAGTCGTTGCGGGTTCGATGACGGCTCGCATCGAGCCGCGCGATTTCTCGATCCGCCAATCCGGGCCATACGCGAGAATCTGATCGCGCTTGAATTCGGCCTGCTCGAGCACGAGCGTGGCGACGATGACGCGGCCGGCGCGGTCCACTTCGCACGCCATACGATAAGCGCTGGCATGATCATGCTGGAAGAGCTTGCAGAGCATCTCGATCACGTAGTCATAGGTGTGGTCATTGTCGTCCAGCAGCACGACGTGCCACAGCGGCGCGGTTCGCGGCGTGCTGACCGGCGCCGGCGTGAGCACGGGCGTTTCGGGCTGAACTTCGGCCATCGCAAACTCCGCGGATCGAGCTGTCCCGCGATTGTATCGGCACAGCGGGCCGGGAGACGAGCCGCCCGAGGCGGCGGCGGACGCCGCGGGCCGGGCGCGTTGCGTTCCGTCGTGCGTTCCGCGTGGCCGAACCCGCCGCGCCAAGCGGCGGGTTGACGATCGTGGGCGGGCGGCGACTCACAGGCTGGGGACGTCACCCCGCCGCTTGGCGCGGCGGGTTCGGAAAGATCGGCACGTCACCCCGCCGCTTGGCGCGGCGGGTTCGGAAAGATCGGCCCGCCGCAAGGCCGCCGCGCCTGCCCAAATCTGTGGTCACACGCTGCACCCACCGCCCGTCGCACGTTCGCGGAAACCGGCTAGAATCAGGCCTATGAGCATCAACCAGTCCCCGCCTTTCAGCCCGATTCCGGAAATCCTCGACGAACTTCGATCCGGGCGGATGATCGTCCTGGTCGACGATGAAGATCGTGAGAACGAGGGCGACTTGGTCTGCCCGGCCGAGCACGTCTCGTCGGACAAGGTCAATTTTATGCTGCGTCACGCGCGCGGCACGCTGTGCGTCTCGCTGACGCGCTCCCGCTGCGAGCAGCTTCAGCTTCAGCCCCAGGTGCCGGTCAACACCACGCGCTACGGCACGGCCTTTACCGTCACGATCGACGCCGCGCCGCACCTGGGCGTCGGCACGGGCGTCTCGGCCCGCGATCGATCCACCACCATCGCCCGCACCGTCGCCGAAGAGGCGCAGCCGTCCGATTTCGTTCGCCCGGGGCACATCAACCCGCTCATCGCGCGTGACGGCGGCGTGCTCGTGCGCGCCGGACAGACCGAAGGCTCGGTTGATCTTTGCCGGCTGGCCGGGCTGATGCCGGCCGCGGCCATCATTGAAATTCTCAACGACGACGGCAGCATGGCGCGCGTGCCGCAGCTCTCCGAGTTCTGCCGCACGCACGGCCTCAAAATGTGCACCATCGCCGACCTGATCGAACACCGCATGCAGCGCGAGCGGCTGATCGAGCGGGTTGAGGCGGTCACGATTCACAACGTCTACGGCGCCTGGAAGCTCGTCGCGTTCCGATCCGCAGCCGATCAGGGCATTCACGTGGCGCTGTGCATGGGCGAGATCGGCGACAGCGACACGGCCGGCCATGTGATCCCCAGCGACGCTCCGGCGCTGGTGCGGGTTCACTCGGAATGCCTCACCGGCGACGTCTTCGGCTCGTTGCGCTGTGAGTGCGGCCAGCAGTTGGACCAGGCCATGGCGGCGATTGCGGCGGCGGGCCGCGGCGTGATCGTGTATCTGCGCCAGGAGGGCCGCGGCATCGGGCTGATCAACAAGCTGCACGCGTATCGACTTCAGGACGCCGGCCTGGACACGGTTGAGGCGAACGAGGCGCTCGGGCTGCCGCCGGACCGGCGCGACTATGGCGTGGGGGCGCAGATTATTCGCGACCTGGGGATATCGAAGGTGCGAATCTTGACAAACAACCCGAAGAAGACCAGCCGGCTCGAGGTTTATGGTCTGGAAGTGGTCGAGCAGCTTCCGTTGGAGGTGGCGCCGAACGAGCACAATCGGCGCTACCTGGAGGCCAAGAAGGCGAAGCTGGGGCACGACTTACGCCAGGTGTGAGCGCCGTCCGTCGCGTAGCGCCAAGCTGTTTTTGTCACCGCCTCCTAAGGCCTCTAATTCGCGTCACTTACATGCGCCGTCGAGATTATTCTCGCTCCTGGCGGCTCCGGCCGCGCTAGCGCGCGTCCCATACCTGTATAGCCGGTCGCGCAGAAGCGGCGCGATCGCACGATTGTGAATTTCATTACCGGTAGCTGGGTTCCGGGTGCTCGCACCGGTCAAAAGGCCTCCCTCCTCCGCCTCTGGGAAGCACCGGGTGCGGGCTCTCTGAGTTCCGCACCCGGTCGCGTTTTTTTTCCTGCGAATCCCACGAAGTTGCGTCGCGGACGCGCACACCGGCGAGACGCCGATGCTCCCCAGTGCTTTTTTTCCGAGCCGCGACCGTGAGGGAGCGGTGCCATGAGGAGGCAGCTCTCCCGCGCGCACTCGCGTCGGCGCTTCTCCTGGTGAATAATCCGCCGCCTCGTCCGTCGCTTTGTTCAGCGCCCGCGATCGTCGTCGGGCGCTTGAGACCCGAGTCCGGCGCGGCGGTTTTCTCCCCCAACCTGCCCGCCCCGGGCGTGTCATAGACGCAGGTGTACGCGTGGAAGCACCGAGTTCGACCGGCGGCGTCGGTTACGACGCGCAGCTTGTTCGAAAAGCCGTCGCCGGAAAGAGCGGTGCGTTTGACGAGCTGGTCGAGCGTTACCAGCGTCGCGCTACGGCGGTCGCCTACCGCCTTCTGGGGAATCTGCACGATTCCCTGGAGGTGTGTCAGGACGCGTTTGTGCGGGCGTACCGCAACATCGACACGCTGGAAGACCCGGAGCGTTTCGGCCCATGGCTCTTGCGAATCGTCACCAACCTCTCGCTGAACTACCGCCGGGCCCGCAAGAGCGGGGCGCGGAAGATTTCGCTGGAGGACTGCATCATCGGCGACGAGGGTTCGACCACGACGCTGGCGGGCGACTCGCCCGCCTCCGAGGACCGTCCGGGCGCGCGGCTGGCGGCGGCGGAGCTGTCGGCCAAGATGCAGGCGGCGATCAGCGAGCTGCCCGAGCAGCAGCAACTGGCGCTGGTCCTCTTTTCGATCGAGAACATGCCGCAAAAGGACGTCGCGTCGATCATGGGCGTGAGCGTCGAGGCGGTGAAGTGGCACGTTTTTCAGGCGCGCAAGAAGCTGAAGGAACGGCTGGCGGATTATCTTTGAATAGCGAGCGTCGAGTAGCGAGTAGCGAGTTACAGAGCGCGCGCGCCCGGCGGGCGCGAAACCGGCGCGCCTTTGACTCGCTACTCGCTACTCGCTACTCGCTACTTCCCGGGCGCACGTCATGACGCACGAGGCCTTCGAAAAACTCCTCAGCGCCTGGCTCGACGAGCCGAGCGACGAGTGGCGCGCCCAGATTGACGCGGCCGCCGGCGGCGACGGGGAGCTGGCGCGAGCCCGCGAAGCCTGGCTGCGGCTCGATGCGCTGCTGCGGCAACCGCGCGAACTGGAGCGCGTGAACTGGAGCGCGTTCCAGCGCGTCGTCTGCGAGTCGCTCGCCGTCGAGGCCGGGCAGACCGACGAACGGAGACTGGATCGCGCCCTGGGCAGCTTGCCGGACATCGTTCCGATCATCGACTGGGATCGGCTGAAACATCGCATCGGCGATTCCGTCTCGGCCAGCATGGTCGCCGACCCGCCGCCGGCGCGGACAATCCGCATGCCGTGGCAGCGCCGCGCCGCGATCGGCGCGATGCTGGCGGCGGCCGCCGTACTGGCGGTCTTTGCGTTCATTCCGCGTGCGGCGACTCCGTTACCGCTGGGCGGCGCGGGAATCGCGCGGCTGCTGGTGTCGCCGGCGGCTGTCGCAGCGGTGGGCGCGTCGCGCGTGGAGATCACGCTTGCGCGGCTCGACGACGCGCCGCCGGCCCCCGCCGACCGCGACGAGGAAATCTTCCTGATGATCGATCCGGCCGACTCGGCCCCCGCGCTGGCGGCGTCGAGCGACCGCGTCGGGTTCTTTTGAGGCGTCATCATGCATCATCGCATTCAAAGCGGCGGAATTCGCTGGCTGGCCCTGCTCATGCTCGTGCTGGCGGCGCGGGCCCGGGCGCAGGGCGCAGCGGGCATCGTCGAGGAGGCCCTCGACCAGGTCGTCACCCAGCGCATCGAGATACCCGAGCAGCCGCTGGCGCAGGCCGCGGCGGCGCTGGAACAGAAAACCGGGCTGAGGCTGGCGTTCGACAAGTCGGCCTTTGAGATGATGCCCTACCGCGACCGCACGCGGGTCAGCATTGTGATCGAGAACTGCCGCGTGCGCGACGCGCTGCAGTCGCTCTTCGACGGGCTCGGGCTGGAGATGGCGGTCGAAGGCGATCAGATTAACGTGCGCCCCGGCCCGGCGCTGCGGCGGCTGGGGCGGGCGTTGACGATTGAGGAGGCGCAGCTTCTGGGGGCGCTGGCCCGTGGGCGCTGGTCCGCCCTGGATCACGCCAAGCTCCCGATCTCCGCCGCGCTCGACGCCGAAAAACAGCAGGAACTGGACCGCCAGCTCGCGCAGGCCGCAGGACTGAACGCGGTCCGCGAGCTGGATGCGGCGACCGCGGCCGCCCGGCTGAGCTGGACCGTCGAAGGCGGCCGGCTGAGTTTCATCACACGCAAGCAGGACATCGAGCAGCGCCTGGAACGCAAGCTCAGCATGGTCTACCAGCGCGTCACGTTGGACGAGCTTCTGGTCGACCTGGGCCGGCGAATCGACGTGACGTTTGTCTTCGCGCCCGGCGCCCTGCGAGCCGTCAATGCTGAGAATCGCAAGATGGACCTGATCCAGCGCGAGTCCACCGTCCGGCAGACGCTCGAGCGCATCTGCGGAAACACCGGGCTGCGGTATGGCATCGAGGACGACGGCGTGCACATTCAGGCGCCGCCGGGTGCGGCGCCTTCGACTGGCGGCGCGCGGCGCGTGATCGCCATCCTGCGCGTGCCGGTCGGCGACGACGGCACGTCCGTGGAGTTTCCGATCTACGACGACGAGCTTCCGCCGGACGTGCTCAAGCTGCGCGAGAAGAAGCTTCCGGAAGTGATCGAGGAGCTCCGCAAGCGCGGGTAGCCTCGGAACGCGAAGCGCCAGCGAGCGCCCGGTCAGAACGCGAAGCGCAAGCGAGCGCCCGTTGCGATGGGCGCTCGCTTGCGCTTCGCGTTCTGACCGGTGAGACTGGTGAAACCGGGGACGCCTGCATTTCTCCGGCCGGGGGCATCCCTCTATAATCAGCGAATCACACTGGGAGACTCCGATGAGCGTCAGCGCCTCCACCGAAGATCTCAAGATCGACTGGTCCATCCAGGAAGACGCCGGTCGGCTGGCCGCGTTCGAGGCGCGCGTCGCCGAGGGCGAGCTGGTCGAGCCGGATGACTGGATGCCGCACAACTACCGCGTCGGCATGCTCAAGATGGCCGAGCATCACGCCAACAGCGAGATCGTCGGGGCGCTGCCGGAGGGCGAGTGGATCACGCGGGCGCCGTCGCTGCGGCGGAAGCTGGCGCTGATCGCGAAGGTGCAGGACGAGGTGGGACACGGCCAGATGCTCTACCGAGTTAGCCAGGACCTCGGCAAGCCGCGCGACGCGATGCTGCGCGACCTGATCACCGGCAAGACCAAGTATCACAACGTCTTCAACTATCCCGCGCCGACCTGGGGCGACGTGGCCATGATCCAGTGGTTGGTCGACGGGGCGGCGATCATGAACCAGAAAACGCTGGCCGACGGCAGCTACGGCCCGTACGTCCGCACGATGATGCGGATCAACATGGAAGAGGCGTTTCATTTCAAGAGCGGTGAGGACATGGTGCTGACGCTGATGGGCGGCACGGCGCGACAGATGAAAATGGCCCAGGAGGCCTTCGACCGCTGGTGGAACCCCTGCCTGATGTTCTTCGGCCCGCCCGACAAGGACAGCAGCAAGACCGCGCCGTTCATGAAATGGCGGATCAAGACGGCGACCAACGACGAGCTGCGGCAGAAGTTCGTCGACCGCTTCGCCCCGGCGGCGCTCGACCTCGGCTTGGTCATCAAAACCTACAAGCGCGACTGTAGCCCGGCCGCCCCCGGCCGGGTGGGGAGTGCGGGCGTCCCGCCCGTCGCCTGTAGCCCGGCCGCCCCCGGCCGGTCCTCCGATACTGTCGGTGCCTGCCCCTCCGACGGCCGCGTCATTCGCAATCCCGACGGCTCGCCGATCTGGGTCAAGGATGAGAAACTCGCCCTCGATCCGAAAACCGGCCACTGGACTTTCAGCCAGCCCGACTGGGAAGAGTTCCACCAGGTCATCCGCGGCAACGGCCCGCTCAACAAGCAGCGCGTGGCGTTGCGGCGCTTCAGCTATGAGCAGGGCGAATGGGTCCGCCGGGCGGTGCTGGGGCAGCGTGCGGGGCTGCCGCCGAGTCGGAATTGAGGAGCGAGCCGAATGACGATTGAGAAGCTCCGAGGTGTTGTGCAATCCAAGCCGTTTCGGCCGTTCTACCTTTGCCTCGCGGACGGCCGGCAGATCCGCGTGCCCAGCCCGGAGTATATCTTCGTGCAGCCCGAGGCGCAGCGGACGATCTACGTCGCCGGCTCGGGAGAGGAAGGGCACTGGATCGACTTGCTGCTTGTAACGTCGGTCACTTACACCAATGGCCGAAGCCGGCGGAGCCGTGGCTGACTCTTGCGATATCCCGATACTCCTTCCGAGCCGCGACCGTGAGGGAGCGCAGCCTGAAGAACCGCTTGCTTACGCGCGCGGCTCGGATTGAGACCTCGGTTTTGCGATAGCCTCTTTGCAGGGTATTCCGATGAGTGCGGAACATCGGGAGACGCGAGTGTATGAAAGAAGTCGAATGGCCGAGATAGACCTCGGCGTCGCTTCGCTCACGTGCCGCCTGCGCCCAGAAACCGTTGACGCCAACTTCGCACGTCTACATTCCGGTTTGAGCTTCTGGTCGCTGGGCGAGCGAATCGAGATTAGCCTCCAGGACTTCGACGGCGGGCTGCTGATCGACATCTGCAGCGGCTGCATCATGTTTCAGATCGAGGATTGGGGCAAGAACCGGCGCAATGGCTAATCGACCCCCGACGAAAACCGCATGACCTTCTTCCGCCTCGAAAACGGCCGCTACGTCGAAGCCCCCGCCACGCCGGAGCATTACGAAAGCGCCATCGTCCCCGGCCTGCGGCTCGAACTGGCCCCGATCCGCGCCGCGTTCAGCGCCCTGTAGCCCACCGGGCGCCGTGACTGGCGGCGGGCGAAGTCAGAAGTCAGAATTAAGAAGTCAGAAGTATAGACCGTGCCTCCGCACACCATTCGCCGACGGGTGCCTCTCTTCACTTCTGACTTCTGACTTCAAACTTCTGACCTCTTCGCCGGAGTCGCACCAATGTCCGCAACCTCCCCCCCCCCCTTCATCCGCGCCCCGCGCGGCTCGCAGCTCTCCTGCAAAGGCTGGCTGCAGGAAGCCGCCCTGCGCATGCTCATGAACAACCTCGACCCGGACGTGGCCGAAAAGCCTGACGAGCTGATCGTCTACGGCGGCATCGGCAAGGCCGCCCGTTCGTGGCCCGACTTCGAGCGCATCGTCGCCACGCTGCGGCGTCTCGAAAACGACGAAACGATGCTGGTGCAGAGCGGCCGGGCGGTGGGCGTGATCAAGACGCACACCGACGCCCCGCGCGTGCTCATCAGCAACAGCATGTTGGTACCGAAATGGGCGACGTGGGACGAATTTCGCCGGCTCGAAGCGCTGGGCCTGATCATGTACGGCCAGATGACGGCCGGCTCGTGGATTTACATCGGGACGCAGGGGATCTTGCAGGGGACGTATGAGACGTTTGCGGCGCTGGCGAAACGCCATTTCGGCGAAGGGATTGAGGGATCGAGGGATCGAGGGATCAAGAGCAGGCAGCAGGGAACGGGGAACAGGGAACAGAAGGACGGCGGTCCCGCGGGTGCCGGGACGCTGCGCGGCAAGCTGGTCGTTACAGGTGGCCTCGGGGGGATGGGCGGGGCGCAGCCGCTGGCGGCGACGTCTAACGACGGGACGTTTCTGGCCGCCGATGTTGATCGTTCGCGGATCGAGAAACGTCTGAAGACGTGCTACCTGGACAAGATGACGGAGAGTCTCGATGAGGCGATCGCGCTGGCGGTCGCCGCTCGCGATCGGCAACAAGCCGTTAGCATCGGCTGGGTCGGCAATGTCGTCGATCTGCTGCGCGAGCTGATCCGCCGCGACATCACGCCGGACGTGCTGACCGATCAGACTTCGGCGCATGATCCGCTCACCGGATACGTGCCGAACGGCGTCAGGGAACAGGGAACAGGCAGCAGGGATCAGAGGGCCTGGGGCGCGGGGCGCGGGGCGCAGGGCACGGGGGGCGGGCGGGACGCCGACCGTGGGACAGTCCGGCCGCTTACCTACGAGCAGGCGCTTCGGCTCCGCGAGGAGAATCCGGATCGCTACGTTCGCGAGAGCTATCGCACGATGGCCGAGCACGTGGCGTGCATGCTGGAGCTGCAACGCCGCGGGGCGATCACGTTTGACTACGGCAACAACCTCCGCGGCCACGCGAAGGAAGCGATTGAGCGAGGATACGTGACCGTTGACCATCTGAACTCGCTACTCGCTACTCGCTACTCTGAACTTGATGCGTTCCGCATTCCCGGCTTCGTGCCCGAGTACATCCGCCCGCTCTTCTGTGAAGGCTCCGGGCCGTTCCGCTGGGCGGCCCTCTCCGGCGAACCCGCGGATATCGCCGTCACCGACCGGGCCGTGCTTGAGACGTTCCCGGAAGAGGAGCACCTTTGCCGCTGGATTCGCATGGCGGGCGAGAAGGTCGCGTTTCAGGGGCTGCCGGCGCGGATTTGCTGGCTCAAGTATGGCCAGCGGGCGAAGATGGGGCTGATCTTCAACCGCCTCGTGCGAGAAAAGAAAGTCGCCGCCCCGATCGTCATCGGCCGCGACCATCTGGATTGCGGCTCGGTCGCGTCGCCCAACCGCGAGACAGAGGCGATGAAAGACGGCTCGGACGCCATCGCGGACTGGCCGATCCTGAACGCGCTCATCAACACCGCCTGCGGCGCAAGCTGGGTCAGCGTCCACCACGGCGGCGGCGTCGGAATCGGCTACAGCATTCACGCCGGCCAGGTGATCGTCTGCGACGGCACGGCTGAGGCGGACCGGCGCTTGCAGCGCGTGCTGACGGCCGACCCGGCGATGGGCGTCATTCGCCACGCCGACGCCGGCTACGAGTTGGCCCAGCGGGTCGCCCACGACAAAGGCGTCGACTTGGGTGGCATGGGTCACGGTACTCCGTGACCCGTGCTGGGCGGCGGCAGGTGTTTGTGGGAGCATGAACCGGACCCCGCGGTGGTGGCATGGGCACGACTCCGCCGTATCGAAACGCCACCCCGCCAAGGGGCGATGGTGCGTTCGCGTCGCAGCAGAGCGTATCGAGCACGGCGCGACGGCCACGCACGCCACGCGGCTGCGCTCAACGCGTCCTACAAGGCTTGATTTCCACGTATTTGGCGAGATTAACGCCATTGTTGATCTCGGTCACATATGATTCGCAGATTCCAGCCGCCACGGCAATGTCCCGGCACGATAGGTCGCTGTCGCGAATTTGGCGGGCGTATTTGATGCCGAATAAGTGGATCATCGTCTTTTTCTCACCGTGCAGCGCATCGCCGTACATCGTGCGGAGTTTGGAAGCGAGTTCGGCAACCGTCATGATTTGTCCTTCCTGCCCTGGTTGGCGAATGCGATCTCTCAATGGGTGGCATGCTCCCGGGTTGCATGCTCACGGCCTTTGGCGAGCGTGTTGACTTCAAGAGCAAGCGTCGTCGTTCCAAGAACATGTCGACCAGGCGCTGCGGCCATACCGCGACACCGCTTTTCACGGCGCCATGATACCGAACCCGTCGCCGACGACTGAGGACACTGCTCGCAGAGCAGCGGCACGCAAACCTTGACTCGTTTCCGACGCTGCTCTGACAGTGCCACTCCGCCCTGTTACGCGATCCATCCTTTGTACCTCGCCCGAATGATCGCGTGGCGCAGCATCGCATCGCGCTCGTCCTCGCGCGCGAGTATCGCGATGCACTGAAATGCGTTCGGCCCTACAATTTCGTCGCCGAAGACGCACGTTCGAAACCCCCGGTACTCGGGCGGCAGATCTGAAGCCGTCCGAATGTGTTTGTTGTCCGGTCCCTTGATCACGCTCGCGACATGTTTCGTGTCGGCGAAGTCGTTTGTCCCGACAAACTCGACTGCCGGAACGATCTTGGGAGCTCTGCCCATGAACACGACAATCCGACGCCGAGGCTGACCGAAGCACTTGCGGAGTGCGTAACCGATCGAAAACCGGCGCGTTCCCGATGCCAGCTTGACGTCGATCTGCGCCGCGCTTGTGCATTTCTCGCGGTTTCCATTCGGCCAGATGTAGGCGAAGTCCGCGCATGCCGCCCAGTTCCCAGCGATCGCGTCCGTGTGGGAATCTCCGACGCCGACGTTCGGAGACACCATTGCGTCAAGTTCGTGCTTCGGCACGCGCCATTGTGTACCCATTTTCAACCCTCGCAATCGCCCAGAATTCAGCTCCGTCAACACATCGGACACGTCAAGCTTGAGCCACGCCGCGATTTCGTCGGGAGTGAGCATCGTGGGAAGGTCGTTCACGCTTGTTCTCCTATTGCAGGGACTATAAATGACACAAATGACTATGTCAAGTTATCTAAGTAATATAAAGCAAATATACGGTCTTATAATATGTAGGCTGGGAAAACCCTAGGCCGGTACTTTCAACACCGCTAGTTCGGCCCCGTCGGAATCGTCAGACGCTTAAAGCAAACGTGGTGAGCGTTTTGTTGTGACGCGGGGGTGCCATGGGTGCCATGGAAGCCATGAGGGGCCATGCCGAGGTCAACCATGTCGAGCGAGCACGGGTCACGGAGTACCGTGACCCATGCCACCCACGCCACCTCATGCCACCCACCGTACTCCGTGACCCGTGCTCGCTCGACGTGATTGACTTACGAACGTCCCGCCTTCCGCACCTTGCCCTTGATCACTCATCGCCGTCGACGCGTAATCGTACCGGGCGTCGGCGTCGGAGGCGGGCCGTCCATTTCGAGGATTGTCGGGCGGACGCCGGCGTACCAGCGGGCGCTCGACCATTCCCAGTCTTCGGGGATTCGACACAGGCCGCGGCGGACGGGGTTGGCGTGGATGTAGTCGATCGCGGCCCAGACGGCGTCTTCGCGCAAGAGATTGCGGTCGTATCCGCCGCCGGCCTGCCAGAAGTGGTGCTCGACGCGGCCGTCGGGCCAGGTGACGCGCAGGCGCTCGAGCCATTCGGGGTGGTACTCGCGGATGTGCGCGATGGCGCGACGCGACACGGCGAGCTTGACGGCCTTGCGGACGGCGCCGATATCGACGTCGGCGGAGGTGGGCCACAGCAACAAGTGCACATGCTCGGGCATGATGACGTAGGCCCAGAGTTCCAGCGGGAATCGGCGGCGGGCCATTTGGAGGGCGTTGAGAAACCACTGACGGGTGCGGTCGGCCCTGAGGAATGGGTAGCGGCGATAGCAACAAAACGTCAGCTCGTGGGCGTGGCCGGGCTCGTTCCATGTGCGGCGCGTCTTGAATTTTCGCCAAGGCATGATCGGAGAGTGTAGCGGGCGGGGATGCAGGGTGCGAAGCACGGGTCACGGAGTACCGTGACCCATGCCACCCGCCCGTCACCTGCGCTCATCGGCGGCGGGTGTTTGTCACCAGCCCGGGATCGCGCGGCGCGCCGGTAGTCGTTCGGACCGCCAGCCGCTAAAATATGATTCAGAATGAAGTTAGCAGATCACTGCGACGCTGAAAACCGGCTTCGCTCGCTGGCGTCGCGCGAGTGGCTGGTTATCGCGATGCTCGCCGCGGCGTCGGCGGCCGGTGGATGTCAGGCGCCGTCCGGGCCGGCCGGGGGCAATGGCGCCCAGCCTCACGGCGCACAAGCGTCCCCGGCTTCGCTCCCGCAGGCATCGAAATCGCACGAAGCGCTCGCCAAATTCGGCGGCGCCAGCGCGGTGGTGAGCGTGTTCTGCTTCGCCGCGCCGCGCTCGCAGCGCGACGGCCTGGCGCGCATCTGGAGCTACCTCCGCGAAGACTGGCTCGACGCGGAGACGGCCGCCCGCCTGCGGCGAAACGGCATCCGCACCGCCCTGGGCCGCGAAGACTACTGGGACGCCGTCCGGCAGATTCTCGACGGCATCGAAGACCGCCGCGTTTTTCAGCACGACGCGGTGCGGCTTCCGCCGAACTATCCGCTGGCGCTGGAGCTGGACAGCGGACCGCGCGACCAGACGCTCTTCTACGTCGCCGATGACGGCGTTCTGACCGGCGAAACCTGGGGCGAGAGCCGCAATGTGCTGCGGCTCGATTACCTGCTCGATTTGCAGCGGCCGGGCGCGATCATCCTTGAAGTGGTCCCCGAGGTGCGCCGCCGGCAGGACGGCACGCGCTTTGTCCGGACCGACACGGGCGTTATGCTCGTGCCCAGGTACGACGGCCGGGCGTTTGCGGCGGCGTCCTTCGCGGCGCGGCTTGAGCCGGGCGACTTTCTGGTCGTCGCGCCCAGCGAGCAGTCCGACGTGTACGGCATCGTCGGCGGTGCGTTCCTGACCGAGGCGGTAGACGGCGAGCCGTTCGACTCGCTGGTGTTCGTTCGTACAGACTTGTCCGATGTCATCCGGCGACCCTGACACACTGGCGCTCGCGCCCGGCCTGGATTCGGCCTACCTGGACGGCCTGTTCCAGGGCGGCGGTTTTGCCATCGTCGCGTGCGACGTGGAGGGGCGGATCGTCACTTCCAACGCGGCCGCCCGCCGGTTGCTGGGGCAGGAGGCGCTCGACAGCGGCCGGGCCGCCTGCGACCTGTTTCCCGAGAATGAACGCGGGCGCGTGGCGCCGCTGGTGAGCCAGTGCGTCGCGACCATCGAGGCGATTGAGTTCCAGGTGCGCATCGGCGGCGGCGAAGCCGACCCGCTCGAATACTCCGTGTGGATCACGCCCGTGCTGGAGCGCGACGGGACGATTCGCGGCGTGGCGCTCTGGTTCCGCGACATTACCACGCGCGTGCGCCTGGCGCGGCAGCTCGAAAAGCGCGGCCGGCTCGAATCGCTCGGCACGCTCGCCGGCGCCGTCGCCCATCACTACAACAACGCCCTTTGCTCCATCGCCACCAGCCTCGACTACGCCACCAACATGAATACGCTCCCGGCGATGCGCAACGCGCTGCGCCGCACGGCTGACGCCCTGACGCGCGCCACCAACATCACCCAGCAGCTCCTGGCCTTCGCCCAGGCCGACCGCCGCAGCGCCGACCTGGCCGACGCCACCGAAACCGTGCTTTACTACTTCGACCAGCACGAGGCCCGGCTCAAAGCGCGGAACATCAGCTTGCTGTTTGACTGGCAGCTCACCGAAATCTGCCCTGTCCCGCGCGACAAGCTGCTCATCGTCATCGGCAACCTGGTCGACAACGCGGTGGACGCCATGGCCGGCGGCGGCACGCTGGATGTCTCGCTCAGCCGTCGCGACGAAAGCAGCCTGTGCCTTTCGATCACCGACAGCGGCGGCGGCATCCGGCCGAGCGACAAGGAGCACCTGTTCGAGCCGTTCTACACCACCAAGGGCGAGCTGGCGGCCGATTGCGGCACTGGACGAAACCCCGGGCTGGGGCTGGCCGTCGCGCACGGGCTGGTGGCGGAGATGCACGGCGAAATTTCGGCCGACAACGTGCCCGGCCGCGGCGCACGCTTCGACGTCGTGCTGCCGCTGAACCACCCGCCGGACGATAAATAAGGGGGGTGCGGGCAGGAGAGACTGAGAGGAGTTGGGTGGGACGGGCGTCTCGCCCGTCCCGGCTGCATCAAGAACGGGCAAGATGCCCGTTCCACCCGGAAACCTCTCAGGCTCGGACGCCCGTACTCCCCGACGGAGGAGTTGGTCGGAAATGCCCAAGCGCGCCTTCATCACCGGTGTCACCGGCCAGGACGGCTCCTACCTCGCCGAGCTGCTGCTCTCCAAGGGCTACGAAGTCTTCGGCATGATTCGCCGCTCGTCCTCCTTCAACACCGACCGCATCGAGCACCTTTACCGCGACCCGCACGACCCGCAGCGCCGGCTCAAGCTCGAATTCGGCGACCTGGCCGACGGCGGGGCGCTCTCGCGCCTGCTGAATGAGATCGAGCCGGACGAGGTCTACAACCTCGGCGCCCAGAGCCACGTCCGCGTCAGCTTCGACCAGCCGGTTTACACCGTCGACGTCGACGCGCTGGGCACGCTGCGCGTGCTTGAAGCCGTGCGACAGATGAAACGCCCGGCCCGCCTCTACCAGGCCTCGTCCAGTGAAATGTATGGCGCCGTCCCGCCACCGCAGAACGAGCAGACGCCCTTCCACCCGCGCTCGCCCTACGGCTGCGCCAAGGTCTACGCCTACTGGCAGACGGTGAACTACCGCGAGGCGTACGGGCTGTTCGCCTGCAACGGCGTGCTGTTCAATCACGAGTCGCCCCGCCGCGGCGAGACGTTCGTCACGCGGAAAATCACGCGGGCGGCGACGCGGATCAAGCTCGGGTTGCAGGACAAGCTCTACCTCGGCAATCTGAACGCGCGGCGCGACTGGGGTTTTGCCGGCGACTACGTCGATGCGATGTGGCGCATGCTGCAGCAGGACACGCCGGAAGATTATGTCATCGCGACCGGCGAGACCTATAGCGTGCAGCAGTTTGCGGACGAGGTTTTCAACCACCTGAACCTCGATTCGCGCGAGTTCATTGAGATCGACCCGCGCTACTTTCGCCCGGCGGAGGTTGACGTGCTGCTGGGCGACTCGACCAAGGCCCGCCGGCAACTCGGATGGACGCCGAAAGTCGCCTTCAAGGAACTCGCGCGGATGATGACGGAGCACGATCTCCTTCTGGCGAAGGAAGAACGGATTCTCGCGGAGGCGAAAAACGCGCCGCTGAGACAGATACGCTAGACGACCGTACGCGATTTCGCGCCATCGTCGGAACG